>NZ_JBSFRB010000005.1:0-294666 GCF_053589015.1 Streptomyces sp. NPDC003393
CCGCCCGCCGCCCGCCGCCCGCCGCCCGCCGCCCGCCGCCCGCCGCCCGCCGCCCGCCGCCCGCCGCCCGCCGCCCGCCGCCCGCCGCTTGCCGCCCGCCGCCCGCCGCTTGCCGCCCGCCGCTCGTTGTCAGTGCCCCGTGGGATGCTTGTCCCGATGGCCAGGAAGACTGCGAATGACGACCCTCTCGCCCCGGTGACGCTCGCCGTCGGGCAGGAGGACCTGCTGCTCGACCGTGCCGTGCGGGAGGTGGTGGCCGCCGCGAAGGCCGCCGACGCCGACACGGACGTACGGGACCTCACCCCGGACCAGTTGCAGCCCGGCACGCTCGCCGAGCTGACCAGTCCGTCGCTCTTCGCGGAGCGCAAGGTCGTGGTCGTGCGCAACGCACAGGACCTTTCGGCCGACACGATCAAGGACGTGAAGGCGTATCTCGGGGCGCCGGCCGAGGAGATCACCCTGGTGCTGCTGCACGCGGGCGGCGCCAAGGGCAAGGGACTGCTGGACGCCGCGCGCAAGGCGGGGGCACGGGAGGTGGCCTGCCCGAAGATGACCAAGCCGGCCGACCGGCTCGCCTTCGTGCGGGGCGAGTTCCGCGGGCTGGGGCGTTCGGCGACGCCCGAGGCGTGCCAGGCGCTGGTGGATGCCATCGGCAGTGACCTGCGCGAGCTGGCGTCGGCGGTGTCGCAACTGGTCGCCGACGTCGAGGGGACCATCGACGAGGCCGTCGTCGGGCGTTACTACACCGGGCGGGCCGAGGCCTCCAGCTTCACCGTCGCGGACCGGGCCGTGGAGGGCCGGGCCGCGGAGGCACTGGAGGCGCTGCGGTGGTCGCTCGCCACGGGCGTGGCCCCGGTGATGATCACCAGCGCGCTCGCCCAGGGCGTGCGCGCGATCGGGAAGCTGGCGTCCGCACGCGGCGGACGCCCCGCCGATCTGGCGCGGGAGCTCGGCATGCCGCCGTGGAAGATCGACCGGGTCCGGCAGCAGATGCGCGGCTGGACCCCGGACGGGATATCGGTGGCTCTGCGCGCGGTGGCCGAGGCGGACGCCGGTGTGAAGGGCGGCGGCGACGACCCCGAGTACGCCCTGGAGAAGGCCGTCGTCACCATCGCCCGAGCGGCACGCTCACGGGGACGGGCCTGAAGGGCTGTCCCGCATCCCCGGCGGGCCGGACGACTCGGGACGGGGAC
Organism: Streptomyces sp. NPDC003393; assembly: GCF_053589015.1. Lineage (NCBI taxonomy): Bacteria > Bacillati > Actinomycetota > Actinomycetes > Kitasatosporales > Streptomycetaceae > Streptomyces > Streptomyces sp. NPDC003393. The sequence goes on from NZ_JBSFRB010000005.1 coordinate 1,194, forward strand.
TCGAGATCCCCGGAGGCAGGGCGTGGGCCGGCAAGCCGAAGGCCCCGGCCGCTCTCCCTGGGGAAGGGAGGCGGTCGGGGCCTTCGGTCACGCTCGTGGATCCATGCCCGCGTGGCGAACGCAGGCCGCGCATGGATCCTGGGTGCCGGTCGGGAGCGGATGAGAGAGGGCCCGCTCTGGTCCTCCCGGCGTCAAGTCAGGAAGCTCAGCCCTTGAGGGACGCGACCTTGGAAGCCAGCGCCGACTTCTTGTTGGCGGCCTGGTTCTTGTGGATGACGCCCTTCGAGACGGCCTTGTCGAGCTGACGCGCGGCGGCGCGCTGGTACTCGGTGGCCTTCTCGACGTCACCCGCGGCAACGGCCTCACGGGCCTTGCGGACCGCGGTCTTCAGGGAGGACTTGACGGCCTTGTTGCGCAGCCGAGCCTTCTCGTTGGTCTTGATCCGCTTGATCTGGGACTTGATGTTCGCCACGAATGAGCCTTCTCTTTCGAAATTTTCCGATGTGCCTCGCGCTGAGAGGGCATGAGACACAGCCCCCCACAGTACCAGCGGCCCATCGGGTGGCCCAAACCCGTCCCAGGTCGCCGTCCGTGGGACCATGGAGACTACGTATCGATCCGACCCGAGACCGCAGACGGACAAGCACACGTATGCGGACGCCTCAAGAATCAGGACCCTGCGTGCCCGCGACCCCTACCCATGTGCCCGAGCCGAGCCGTACCGACCCGGCTCTGATCCGCAATTTCTGCATCATCGCGCACATCGACCACGGCAAGTCCACGCTCGCCGACCGGATGCTCCAGCTGACCGGTGTGGTCGAGCAGCGGCAGATGCGCGCTCAGTACCTCGACCGCATGGACATCGAGCGCGAGCGCGGCATCACGATCAAGTCCCAGGCGGTGCGTCTGCCGTGGGCCCCCACCCACGACCCCGGCAACACGCACATCCTCAACATGATCGACACGCCGGGGCACGTCGACTTCACCTACGAGGTATCCCGCTCGCTCGCCGCCTGCGAGGGAACCATCCTCCTCGTCGACGCGGCCCAGGGCATCGAGGCGCAGACCCTCGCCAATCTCTACCTGGCGATGGAGAACGACCTCACGATCATCCCGGTCCTCAACAAGATCGACCTGCCGGCCGCCCAGCCGGAGAAGTTCGCCGAGGAGCTGGCCAACCTCGTCGGCTGCGACCCCGACGACGTGCTGAAGGTCTCCGCCAAGACCGGCCTCGGCGTCGAGGCGCTGCTGGACAAGGTGGTCGAGCAGATCCCCGCCCCGGTCGGCGTCGCCGACGCCCCCGCCCGCGCGATGATCTTCGACTCGGTCTACGACTCCTACCGGGGCGTCGTGACGTACGTCCGTGTGGTCGACGGCCAGCTCAACAAGCGTGAGCGGATCCGGATGATGTCCACCGGCGCCACCCACGAGCTGCTGGAGATCGGCACCAACTCGCCGGAGATGCTTCCGGCCGACGGCCTGGGCGTCGGCGAGGTGGGCTACCTCATCACCGGGGTGAAGGACGTCCGCCAGTCCAAGGTCGGTGACACCGTCACCAGCCAGCACAAGGGGGCCGAGGATGCGCTCGGCGGCTACAAGGACCCCAAGCCCATGGTCTTCTCCGGGCTGTATCCGCTGGACGGGTCCGACTACCCGGAGCTGCGCGAGGCGCTGGACAAGCTCCAGCTCAACGACGCCGCACTGGTCTACGAGCCGGAGACGTCCGCCGCCCTCGGCTTCGGCTTCCGCGTCGGCTTCCTCGGCCTGCTCCACCTGGACGTGATCCGCGAGCGGCTGGAGCGCGAGTTCGGTCTCGACCTGATCGCCACCGCGCCCAACGTGGTCTACCGCGTGATCATGGAGGACGGCACGGAGCACGTCGTCACCAACCCGAGCGAGTTCCCCGAGGGCAAGATCGACGAGGTCTTCGAGCCGGTCGTGCGGGCCACGATCCTCGCGCCCACCGAGTTCATCGGCGCGATCATGGAGCTGTGCCAGACCCGGCGCGGCACGCTGCTCGGCATGGACTACCTCTCCGAGGACCGTGTGGAGATCCGCTACACGCTGCCGCTCGCGGAGATCGTCTTCGACTTCTTCGACCAGCTGAAGTCCAAGACGCGCGGTTACGCCTCCCTGGACTACGAGCCCACGGGCGAGCAGAGCAGCTCCCTGGTCAAGGTCGACATCCTGCTGCACGGCGACAAGGTGGACGCCTTCTCGGCGATCACCCACAAGGACCAGGCGTACGCCTACGGCGTCCGGCTCGTCGCCAAGCTCAAGGAGCTGATCCCGCGGCAGAACTTCGAGGTGCCCGTGCAGGCCGCCATCGGCTCCCGCGTGATCGCCCGCGAGACCATCCGCGCCATCCGCAAGGACGTCCTCGCCAAGTGCTACGGCGGTGACATCTCCCGTAAGCGGAAGCTGCTGGAGAAGCAGAAGGAGGGCAAGAAGCGCATGAAGATGGTGGGTTCCGTGGAGGTTCCGCAGGAGGCCTTCATCGCGGTGCTCTCCAGTGATGACAGCGCGGGTTCGGCCAAGGGCAAGAAGTAACCGACGATCGCCCGGAGCGGGCGGTCGGCACCCCGGCGAACCGGGTGAAATGGGGCCCGTCGCGCGATAGTGCGGCGGGCCCCGGTGCATGGGGGTGCCCCCTGTCGGTAGGAAGTGACAGGCCGCAGCCCCTTACGCGGTGACGGAAGGCCCCTTAATCTGTCCCTGCTCGGTAGTTACTCACGAGTTAAACAACGGCCCCGAGCCGTGACCCCGTGAGTGGCCGCAGCGCACCCTGATCCACCCAGCCGCACCTGATCCAGCCCAGCCGCACCTGAGCCAGCCGCCGCACTGTCGCGGGCCCCGGAGGATGTCGTGAGCGACGCACAGACCCTGATCGAGAACCGTCCGCCGTCCGTGGCGGCACTCTTTTTGGAGCGTGTGGCGGCCACACCGGACGCCGAGGCCTACCGGTATCCGGTGCCGCCCGCTTCCGGCGAGGGCCCGGACGACTGGAAGTCGCTGAGCTGGGCACAGGCCGCCCAGCGGGTCTTCGCGATCGCCGCCGGCCTCATCGAGCTGGGTGTGCGGCCCGAGGAGCGGGTCGCGCTCGCCTCCGCCACGCGGGTGGAGTGGCTGCTCGCCGACCTCGGCATCATGTGCGCGGGTGCGGCCACCACCACGATCTATCCGCAGACCAACGCGGAGGAATCGGCCTTCATCCTCTCCGACTCCGAGAGCAAGGTCCTCGTCGCGGAGAACGCGGCACAGCTGGCCAAGGCGGCCGAGAAGCGGGCGGAGCTGCCCGACCTGCACCACGTCGTCGTCATCGACCCGGCCGGCGTCGAGAGCGGCGACTGGGTGCTCACGCTCGCCGAGCTGGAACAGCGCGGCGCCGCCTACCTGGACAAGCACCCCGAGCTGATCAAGGAGCGGGTCGGCGCGCTCACCAAGGACCAGCTCGCCACCCTCATCTACACCTCCGGCACCACGGGCCGCCCCAAGGGCGTCCGGCTGCCGCACGACAACTGGTCGTACATGGCGAAGGCGATCGCCTCCACCGGCCTGATCGGCCCGGACGACGTGCAGTACCTGTGGCTGCCGCTCGCGCACGTCTTCGGCAAGGTCCTCACCTCCGGTCAGATCGAGGTCGGCCACGTCACCGCCGTCGACGGCCGGGTCGACAAGATCATCGAGAACCTGCCGGTGGTCCAGCCGACCTACATGGCGGCCGTGCCGCGCATCTTCGAGAAGGTGTACAACGGTGTGGCCGCCAAGGCGCGCGCGGGCGGCGCGGCCAAGTACAAGATCTTCCAGTGGGCCGCCGAGGTCGCCCGCGAGTACGCCAAGGTCACCCAGGACAACTTCAAGCGCACCGGCGTCCACTCCGCGCCCTTCGCCCTGGCCTCCAAGCACAAGGTCGCCGACCGGCTCGTCTACGCCAAGATCCGCGAGGCATTCGGTGGCCGGCTGCGCGCCTGTGTGTCGGGCAGCGCCGCGCTCGCCCCGGAGATCGGCTACTTCTTCGCCGGCGCCGGCATCCACATCCTGGAGGGCTACGGCCTCACCGAGTCCTCCGCGGCCTCCTTCGTCAACCCGGGCGAGGCCTACCGCACCGGCACCGTCGGCAAGCCGCTGCCGGGCACCGAGGTCCGTATCGCCGACGACGGCGAGATCCTGCTGCGCGGCCCCGGCATCATGCAGGGCTACCACAAGCTGCCCGAGAAGACCGACGAGGTGCTGGAGTCCGACGGCTGGTTCCACACCGGCGACATCGGCGAGCTCTCGCCGGACGGCTATCTGCGCATCACCGACCGCAAGAAGGACCTGATCAAGACCTCCGGCGGCAAGTACATCGCGCCCGCCGAGGTCGAGGGCCAGTTCAAGGCCGTGTGCCCGTACGTCTCCAACATCCTGGTCCACGGCGCCGACCGGAACTTCTGCACCGCCCTCATCGCCCTGGACGAGGTCGCGATCCTGGAGTGGGCCAAGGAGAACGGCCTGGAGGGCAGGTCCTACGCGGACGTCGTCGCCGCGCCGCAGACGGTGGAGATGGTCGACGGCTACGTCCAGCAGCTCAACGCGGGCCTCCAGCGCTGGCAGACCGTCAAGAAGTTCCGTCTGCTCCCGCGCGACCTGGACGTGGAGCACGGCGAGATCACCCCGTCCCTGAAGCTGAAGCGGCCGGTGGTGGAGCGCGAGTACAAGCATCTGATCGACGAGATGTACGCGGGCACCCGCGAGGCCTGACCGCGGCCGAAACAAACCGGAATCAACCGAACGAACGAAGCGGACAGATCCGTTGATCGGATCTGTCCGTCTTCGCATGCGGATCGCGCCCGGTTCTTGTCTTGCATGGCTCATTTCGGTTACTCGGTGCTCATGGACGCGGTCTTTCTGTCACCCTGTCCGCGTCGTGCGTGCCTAGGGCGCGCGTCCGCACTGTCCGGGGAGCCGTCATGGTGGCCATTCCGACGCAACGGGAGACCCTCTCCCGGGGCGGTGACACGGAGCAGCGTGCTCAGGGGCGTACCCAGGCGCAGGCGACCTTGCCCGGAAGCCCCCTCGCGCCGGGTTCCGCCCGGGCGCTGGCGCGTGCGGCGGTCACGGAGTGGCGGGAACTCGGCCTGACCGTCCCCGACCGCCTGGCCGACGACGTCCTGGTGGCCGTCAGCGAACTGGTCACCAACGCCGTCGTGCACGCGGGCACCGACGTCGAACTGGTCTGCCGTCTGGAGCCGGAGACCGGCGCGTGCGTCGTCGAGGTGTCCGACCAGCACCCCTCGCGGGCCCCCCGCGACCATGCCGGCGACGCGCCCTGCGAACCCCCGGAGTACGGCCGCGGGCTGCGGCTGGTCGCCGCGCTCGCGCAGGAGTGGGGCATCACCTACCGGACCGGAGCCAAGACGGTGTGGGCCCGGCTGCCCGCCGAGAGCGACGAGGAGGACACCGAGGCGTACGGCGCGGAGCCCGGCCTCGCCGTCGCCGAGGTCCTCGCTCCCGACCCGCAGCGCGCCGAACGCGACCGCGAGTGGCTGGGCCGCGGCGCCCTGTCCTTCCTCGCCGAGGCGTCCGACCTGCTCGCCGGACAGCTCGACGAGGACCTGGTCGCCGCGCTCACCGGGCAGCTGATCGTGCCCCGGCTGGCCGACTGGTGCGCGGTGTGGCTGGAGGACGAGGCCACTGCCCGGGGCGGCTGGAGCGACGGCACGGGCGCCGCCGGGCCGCGCCTCGCCCGGGTCTGGCACGGCAGCGAGAACCACCTGGAGGAACTGCGCCGCGCCCTGGAGAAGGACCCGCCGCAGCCCACCGAGGACTTACGCTCCTCCGGCCCGGCCCCCTACCCCTGGCCCGCCCAGGCCCTCGGACCCCGCGCGGCCCACGGCGCAGCCCTCGCCTACCGCCTGATCGCCGGCGGCCGCCCGCTGGGCACCCTCGTGATCGGCCGGGCCGGCCTGACGCGCTTCCCCGACGAGATCACCGGGCTGGTCGAGGACCTGAGCCGCCGGGTGGCGCTCGGCATCGGCGCGGCCCGGCAGTACGCCCGCCAGGCCACCATCAGCGCCGTGCTCCAGCGCGGACTGCTGCCCGGAGCGGTCGCCGAGATCCCCGGAGTGCGCAGCGCCCTCGTCTACGAGCCCTGCGACCAGGGCGGCCCCAGCGGGGACTTCTACGACCTCTTCCCGGCCGGCGACGGCCGCTGGTGCTTCGCGGTGGGCGACGTACAGGGCAAGGGCCCGGAGGCCGCCGTGGTCATCGGACTCGCCCGGCCCTGGCTGCGGCTGCTGGCCCGCGAGGGCTACGGCGTCGCCGACGTCCTGGACCGCCTCAACCAGCTCCTCCTCGACGACGCCACCGAGGCGGCCGACGCCGCCGCGCGGGCTCTGGTGGGCCCCGCCGCACCCGGTGACGGCCCCCAGACCCGCTTCCTGTCCCTCCTGTACGGCGAGCTGGCCCCCTTCGACGGCGGCGTCCGGTGCACCCTCGCCAGCGCCGGGCACCCGCTCCCGCTGCTCCTCACCCGCGCCGGGGACGTCCGCCCGGTCGCGCGTCCGCAGACCCTGCTCGGTGTCATCGAGGACGAGACGTACACCAGCGACGCATTCGAGCTGAAACCCGGCGACACGCTGCTGTGCGTCACCGACGGGGTGACCGAGCGGCGCTGCGGCTCCCGCCAGTTCGACGACGGCGACGGGCTCGCCGCCGCCCTCGCCGGCTGCGCCGGGCTGGACGCCGGCTCGATCGCCGAGCGCATCCGGCTGCTGGTGCACGAGTTCGCGCAACGCCCGCCCGAGGACGACCTGGCCCTGATGGTGCTCCAGGCCCAGTAGGCGCGGCACGCGCGGTGCCGGGGGGCCACCGCCCCGGGCCGGCGCGGCGGGCGACCGCCCGGGTAGGGACAGCGGGGCTACCACCCGGGTGCTGGACAATGGAAGGCATGCCTTCCGCACTCCCCGACGGCGAGCCCGTCCCCGCCGACGGCGCACTGCCCGCACCGGCGCTCGCCGGGGCGGCCGACCGCCCGCTCGGCTTCTACCTCCATGTCCCGTACTGCGCGACCCGCTGCGGGTACTGCGACTTCAACACCTACACGGCGACCGAGCTGCGCGGCACGGGCGGAGTTCTGGCCTCCCGGGACAACTACGCGGACTCGCTGATCGACGAGATCCGCCTCGCCCGCAAGGTGCTCGGCGACGACCCGCGCGAGGTCCGCACGGTCTTCGTCGGCGGCGGCACGCCGACCCTGCTGGCCGCCGGCGACCTCGTACGGATGCTGGCGGCGGTCCGCGACGAGTTCGGCCTGGCCCCGGACGCGGAGGTCACCACGGAGGCCAACCCGGAGTCGGTCGACCCGGCGTATCTGACGGCCCTCAGGGAGGGCGGCTTCAACCGGATCTCCTTCGGCATGCAGAGCGCGAAGCAGCACGTGCTGAAGATCCTCGACCGGACCCACACCCCCGGCCGCCCCGAGGCGTGTGTGGCCGAGGCCCGTGCGGCCGGCTTCGACCACGTCAACCTCGACCTGATCTACGGCACCCCCGGCGAGTCCGACGACGACTGGCGGGCGTCGCTGGACGCGGCGCTGGGCGCGGGTCCGGACCACATCAGCGCCTACGCGCTGATCGTCGAGGAGGGCACCCGGCTCGCCCGCCGGATCCGGCGCGGCGAGATCTCGATGACGGACGACGACGTGCACGCCGACCGCTACCTGATCGCCGAGGAGACCCTGTCCGCGGCGGGCTTCGACTGGTACGAGGTCTCCAACTGGGCCACCTCCGAGGCGGGGCGCTGCCTGCACAACGAGCTGTACTGGCGCGGCGCCGACTGGTGGGGCGCGGGCCCGGGGGCGCACTCGCACGTGGGCGGGGTGCGCTGGTGGAACGTCAAGCACCCGGGCGCGTACGCGGCGGCGCTCGCGGAGAGGCGGTCGCCGGGGGCGGGGCGTGAGGTTCTGTCGGAGGAGGACCGCCGGGTGGAGCGGATCCTGCTGGAGCTGCGGCTGCGGGAGGGGGCACCGTTGGACTTGCTGCGTCCCGAGGGACTGGCGGCGTCCCGGCGGGCGCTGGAGGACGGGCTCCTGCGGAGCGGGCCGTACGAGGAGGGCCGGGCGGCGCTGACGCTGCGCGGGCGGCTGCTGGCGGACGCCGTGGTGCGGGACCTGGTGGACTGATCACTCCGGCCGGTGAATGCCCCCGGAGAACCGGTTCGATCCCTAACCTGGTTCGTAGGCTGCCGCTGACAGTACGCGGCGAATGTGGAGGCCACGGAGATGACCGCTGTGGACGAACGTGGAGTCGCAGAGTTCTTCGAGGGGTTCGAGCCACCCGACGGACTCACGGTGGAGCTTCTGCGGGGGGAAATCGTGATGACGGCGATCCCTGATCTGGTCCATAACCTGATCGTGATGCTGCTCGGGAGGCAGATTCCACTTGAGCACTGGTACAGCCTTCAGACCCAGGACGTCGACATCATCGACGAAGCCAGCGAGCCTGTCCCGGATCTTGTTGTCGTTGCTCCCGAAATCCTGCCCGCTTCAGGTCGGCTCCTCCCGGCCAGTCTCATCACGATGGTCGTCGAGGTGGTGTCGAAGACCAGCGTCGAGAGGGATTACTGCGTCAAGCGTTCCATCTACGCAGCGGGCGGGATCCCCGTCTACCTCATCGTCGATCCGGTCATGGCGCAGTGCGTCCTGCTGACGCGGCCCGAGGGCGAGGGCGAGAGCGCCGACTACAAGGGGCAGACCAAGAGGAAGTTCGGCGAACCGCTGCGTATCGAGGCACTGGGCGTCGAACTGGACACCAGCGGGTTCGGCACCCTCCCCGACGTCAAGCCCCACCGCTTCCCGCTGCCGTGACGAAGTCGATCAGTTCCTCAACCCTCCCCAGCAGCTCCGGCTCCAGGTCCTTGTAGGACCCCACTCGCTTCAGGATCGCCTGCCACACCGCCCCGGTGTTCTCCGAGGGCCACCCCAGCGCACGGCACACGCCCGTCTTCCAGTCCTGGCCGTGCGGGACGGCGGGCCAGGCCGGGATGCCCAGTGCGGCCGGCTTCACCGCCTCCCAGATGTCGATGTACGGGTGGCCCACCACCAGTGCGTGCTCGCTGGTCACCGACTCCGCGATGCGCCACTCCTTGGTGCCCGGCACCAGGTGGTCCACCAGCACGCCCAGCCGCGCGTCCGGGCCCGGAGCGAAGGCCTCCACGATCGCCGGCAGGTCGTCGACGCCCTCCAGGTACTCCACGACCACGCCCTCGACGCGCAGGTCGTCGCCCCACACCTTCTCGACCAGCTCGGCGTCGTGCCGCCCCTCGACATAGATCCGCCCGGCGCGGGCCACGCGCGCGCGTGCGCCGGGAACGGCGACCGAACCGGACGCCGTGCGGGTGGGACGCGCCGGCCCGGAGGCCGGCCGCACCAGCGTCACCGCCCTGCCCTCCAGCAGGAAGCCGCCGGGCCGGAGCGGGAACACCCGGTGCTTGCCGAAGCGGTCCTCCAGGGTCACCGTGCCCGCCTCGCAGCGGATCACCGCCCCGCAGAAGCCGGTGCCCGGTTCCTCGACGACCAGGCCCGGCTCCGCCGCCACCTCGGGCACGGCCTTCGGCTTCTTCCACGGAGGGGTCAGGTCGGGTGAGTACTGCCGCATTCGAGTGACGATATGGAGAAGGCCGTACGCGATCAGCTCGACACGCCGAAGCGGGCGGCGAGCGCGTCGCGCTGGGTGCGCACGAACTCGGCGCCGACCACCGCTCCGTGACCGGGCACGTACAGTGCGTCCTCGCCGCCCAGCTCCAGCAGGCGGTCCAGAGCGGCGGGCCAGCGGGACGGCACGGCGTCGGGGCCGGCCTGCGGCTCGCCGGACTCCTCGACGAGATCGCCGCAGAACACCACGGTCCGCCCGTCCGCGAGCCCCGGCACCACCACCGCCAGGTCGTGCGCGGTGTGGCCGGGCCCCACGTCCGCGAGCAGCGCCCGACGGCCGCCCCCGAGGTCCACGGTCAGCCGGCCGCGCACCTCGCGGCCGGGCCGCACCAGCGCCGCCGCGGCCTCGCGGGCCGCCTCGGCGTCCAGTCCGTTGCGTACGGCGTCCGCGCGCAACTCCTCGCGCGCGCGGCCGTCCTCGGACGCGGCACGCGCGCCCCCGGCGGCGAAGACCGCCGCGGCCGGGAACGCCGCCGCCCCGAAGACATGGTCGAAGTGCGGATGGGTCAGCGCGAGAAGTGTCACATCGCCGCCGCCGAGCTCCCGCGCCTGCGCCCGCAGCCGGGCTCCCTCCGCCAGGCTCGACCCGGCGTCCACCAGCAGCGCCGTGCCGCCCGAGACGACCAGCCCGACGGTGCAGTCCCACACCGGCAACCGCACCCGGCCGACCCCCTCCGCCAGCCGCTCCCACCCCAGCTCTTCCCAAGTCACCGTCATACCGGGACGCTATCCCTCCCCGCACCGGCCCGTCGGCACCAGCCTTGCCGACGGTGTACCCGACGGCCGTACACTGGGCGCGGGAATGCTGGCACTCGTATGCGCCGAGTGCCAGGCGGGATCCGAGGCAGTTTTGGAGGTGCACGCGATGCTCAGTGAGCGACGGCTTCAGGTGTTGCGTGCCATCGTCCAGGACTACGTCGGAACCGAGGAGCCGGTCGGCTCCAAGGCCCTCACCGAGCGGCACAACCTCGGCGTCTCACCGGCCACGGTCCGCAACGACATGGCGGCCCTGGAGGACGAGGGCTACATCGCCCAGCCGCACACCAGCGCGGGCCGCATCCCCACCGACAAGGGCTACCGCCTCTTCGTCGACAAGCTCGCCGGGGTCAAGCCGATGACCCCGCCGGAGCGGCGCGCCATCCAGAACTTCCTCGACGGCGCCGTCGACCTCGACGACGTGGTGGCCCGCACGGTGCGGCTGCTGGCGCAGCTGACCCGGCAGGTCGCCGTGGTGCAGTATCCGTCGCTGACCCGTTCGACCGTGCGGCACGTGGAGCTGCTCTCGCTCGCGCCCGCGCGCGTGATGCTGGTGCTGATCACGGACACCGGGCGGGTCGAGCAGCGGATGATCGACTGCCCGGCCCCGTTCGGCGAGACCTCGCTCGCGGACCTGCGGGCGCGGTTGAACAGCCGGGTCGCCGGCCGCCGTTTCACGGATGTGCCGCACCTGGTGGAAGATCTCCCCGAGGGCTTCGACCTCGAGGACCGCGGTACGGTCTTCACGGTGCTGTCCACGCTCCTCGAGACCCTGGTCGAGGAGAACGAGGAGCGGCTGATGATCGGCGGCACCGCCAATCTGACCCGCTTCGCACACGACTTCCCCCTCACCATCCGCCCCGTCCTGGAGGCGCTGGAGGAGCAGGTCGTCCTGCTGAAGCTGCTCGGTGAGACACAGGACCAGGGCATGACCGTGCGCATCGGTCACGAGAACGCCTACGAAGGACTCAACTCCACGTCCGTCGTGTCGGTGGGCTACGGTTCGGGCGGCGAGGCAGTCGCCAAGCTCGGCGTGGTCGGACCGACCCGCATGGACTACCCGGGAACGATGGGAGCGGTACGCGCAGTGGCACGGTACGTCGGACAGATCCTGGCGGAGTCGTAAGTGGCCACGGACTACTACGCCGTTCTCGGCGTGCGTCGCGACGCGTCGCAGGAAGAGATCAAGAAGGCCTTCCGGCGGCTCGCGCGCGAGCTGCACCCGGACGTCAACCCGGATCCGAAGACCCAGGAGCGGTTCAAGGAGATCAACGCCGCTTACGAGGTGCTGTCGGACCCGCAGAAGAAGCAGGTCTACGACCTCGGCGGCGACCCGCTCTCGCAGTCCGGCGGCGCGGGTGCGGGCGGCTTCGGGGCCGGCGCCTTCGGCAACTTCTCCGACATCATGGACGCGTTCTTCGGGACGGCGTCGCAGCGCGGACCGCGCTCGCGCACCCGCCGGGGCCAGGACGCCATGATCCGGCTGGAGGTGGAGCTGGACGAGGCCGCCTTCGGCACCACGAAGGACATCCAGGTCGACACGGCCGTCGTCTGCAACACCTGCAACGGCGAGGGCGCGGCCCCGGGGACCTCCGCCCAGACGTGCGACATGTGCCGTGGCCGCGGTGAGGTCTCGCAGGTCACCCGGTCCTTCCTGGGCCAGGTCATGACGTCCCGGCCCTGCCCCCAGTGCCAGGGCTTCGGCACCGTCGTGCCCACCCCGTGCCCGGAGTGCGCGGGCGACGGCCGCATCCGTGCCCGGCGCACGCTGACGGTGAAGATCCCGGCCGGTGTGGACAACGGCACGCGCATCCAGCTGGCCGGCGAGGGCGAGGTCGGCCCCGGCGGCGGCCCGGCCGGTGACCTGTACGTCGAGATCCACGAGCTGCCGCACTCCACGTTCCAGCGGCGCGGCGACGACCTGCACTGCACGGTCACCATCCCGATGACCGCGGCGGCCCTCGGCACCAAGGTGCCGCTGGAGACCCTGGACGGCCTGGAGGAGGTCGACATCCGCCCGGGCACGCAGTCCGGCCAGTCGATCCCGCTGCACGGCCGGGGCGTCACGCATCTGCGCGGCGGCGGCCGGGGTGACCTCGTCGTCCACGTCGAGGTCCAGACCCCGGGCAAGCTCGACCCCGAGCAGGAGCGCCTGCTGCGCGAGCTGGCCAAGCTGCGCGGCGAGGAACGGCCGCAGGGGCAGTTCCAGCCGGGGCAGCAAGGGTTGTTCTCGCGGTTGAAGGACGCGTTCAACGGCCGCTGAGCTGGGCCGCTGATCGAGAGGAGGCGCCCGCTGCCGGCAGTGGGCGCCCCTCGCGCAGGCCGGGGGTCCGCCCGATTCGGAGCCTCGAGCAGGACGTGGCACCATGCGCTCATGTCCTCCGCACTGACCGATCTCTTCCCGCACCCGATCGTGCAGGCCCCGATGGCGGGCGGTCCTTCCGGGCCGCCGCTCGCCGCCGCGGTGTCGGACGCGGGCGGGCTCGGGTTCCTCGCCGCCGGGTACAAGACCGCCGACGGGATGTACCAGGAGATCAAGCAGCTGCGCGGACTGACCGGCCGTCCCTTCGGCGTCAACGTCTTCGTGCCCCAGGCCGAGCATGCCGAGTCCGGCGCGCTCGACCTCTACGCCCAGCAGCTGGCCGGTGAGGCCACCTGGTACGGGACCGAGCTGGGCGATCCGGAGTGCGCGCGGGACGACGGCTACGACGTCAAGCTGGCCGTGCTCCTCGACGACCCGGTGCCGGTGGTCTCCTTCCACTTCGGCGTTCCCACCCGCGAGGTGATCGACTCCCTGCACCGGGCCGGCACCTTCACCCTGGTCACCGCGACGACCGTCGAGGAGGCGCTGGCCGTGCAGCGGGCGGGCGCGGACGCGGTGGTCGCCCAGGGCGTGGAGGCCGGCGGCCACCAGGGCGCCCACCGCGACTGCCCGGAGAACGACGGCTGCGGTATCGGCGTGCTCTCCCTCGTCGCGCAGATCCGCGAGGCGGTCAACCTCCCGGTCGTCGCCGCCGGCGGCATCATGCGCGGCGGCCAGATCGCCGCCGTCCTCGCGGCCGGCGCGAGCGCCGCCCAGCTGGGCACCGCGTTCCTGACCACCCCCGAGTCCGGCGCGCACGACCTGCACAAGCAGGCCCTGACCGACCCTCTGTTCACGCACACGGAGCTGACCCGCGCGTTCTCCGGCCGTCCCGCCCGCAGCCTGGTCAACCGGTTCGTGCGCGAGCACGGCCGGTACGCGCCGGCCGCCTACCCGGAGATCAGCCACCTCGTCGCCCCCCTGCGCAGGGCCGCCGCCGAGGCGGGCGATCCGCAGGGCATGGCGCTCTGGGCGGGCCAGGGCCACCGCATGGCCCGCGAGCTGCCCGCCGGACAGCTGGTGGAGCTGCTGGCGGCCGAACTCGACGCCGCCCGGACGGCGTTGTCCGTCCGTCCGCCGGCGGGAGGTGACGTGCGATGACCGCACCGGTGTTCGTCGTCGACGAGCTGGCCGGGACCGGACCGGAGTTCGTGCTCGACGGTCCCGAAGGCCGGCACGCGGTCTCCGTGAAGCGGCTGCGGCCCGGAGAGGACGTGGTGCTCACCGACGGCCGAGGTCGCTGGGCCGAGGGGGTGGTGAAGGCCGCCGAGGGCAAGGACCGGCTGGTCGTCACGGACCTGGAGACCGTGCACGAGGAGCCCCCGGAGTCCCCCCGCATCACCGTCGTGCAGGCCCTCCCCAAGGGGGACCGCGGTGAGCTGGCGGTGGAGACGATGACCGAGGTCGGCGTGGACGCCGTGGTGCCCTGGCAGGCCTCCCGCTGTATCACGCAGTGGAAGGGCGAGCGCGGCCTGAAGGCGCTCGGCAAGTGGCGGGCGACCGCCCGCGAGGCCGGCAAGCAGTCCCGCCGGGTCCGTTTCCCTCAGGTCGCGGACGCGGCGACGACCGGACAGGTCGCGGCACTGCTGGCCGAGGCGGACTTCGCGGCCGTCCTCCACGAGAGCGGCGAGGAGCGCCTGGCCGGCGCCGAACTGCCCACCGAGGGCGACATCGTGCTCGTCGTCGGCCCCGAAGGGGGTGTCTCCCCGGAGGAACTGGCGGCGTTCGAGGAGGCGGGAGCGAAGGCGTACGTCCTCGGGCGTACGGTGCTGCGTACATCGACCGCGGGGACCGCGGCGGCCGCCCTGCTGATGGGCCGCACCGGCCGCTGGTCCTGACAATCGCCGGTCCCGAACCGTAGGGGATGTCGTGGAACTCGCCCAAGTCCGGTTGCTCGTCACCGACTTCGCCGCCGCCTACCGCTTCTACGCCGAGGTCCTGGGCCTCAAGCCGCAGTCCGGGGCGGCCGAGGGGCCGTACGAGAAGTTCAGTCCGGCCACCGGGTCCGCGGGCATCGCCCTGCAGGACCGGGCGATGATGGCCGAGGTGCTGGGCGAGCTCGGCGACGAGGCCAGCGGCCACCGCTCCCTGGTGGTGCTGCGCGTGGACGACCTCGACGCCTACTGCGCCGAGCTGACCGCCCGCGGCGCGACCCTGCTGCACGGCCCGGCCCCCATGACGGACCGCATGCGCGTCGCCCACCTCAAGGACCCGGAGGGCAACCTCGTGGAACTCCAGGAGTGGCTGCTGCTGCGCGGCTGACGGCGACGGCCTCGACAGCTCCCGGCCGGCCGCCTCCCTGGCGCCGGGCAGCAGCCCGCGCCGCCGGGCCGCGTCGGCCAGGGCCCGGACGGCGCCCGTGCGGCGCGCGCGTGGCCGTATGCGCCCTTCCACGGGGCGCGGGCCGGTGGCACGCTGGCGTGCATGGGGGTGTCGAGGTGGATGCGGCAACTGCCGCGCGGGCGGCGGGTGATGGCCGCGGCGGGGCTCGTGGTGCTCGTCGCGGGCGGGGCCGTCGCATGCGATCCCGGCGGGCTGAGTACCGCGTCGGTGGCCTATACGACCGACCGTACGGCGACCGCCGAGCTGAACCGGCGGCACACCTCCGTGCGCCGGCTGAACTGCACGGCCCACTACGACGGCGGCGGCAGGACCGCCACGCCGGCGCCGTCGGCGTCCCGTGCCACCGTGGCCTCCGTCGACTGCCGGGGGGAGACCGAGGACGGCCGGAAGATCACCGTCACCGGCAAGGTCACCCGGGCCGTCAGCGGTGCCTGTGTGCGCGGCGACCTGAGTGCCGAGGCGGGCGGCAGGGTGGTCTTCCACGTCAGCGGGCTCGGCGACTGCGACGCCGTCGGCGGCCCCACCTACCGGCCGCCCGGCACCCACGGGCAGCCGGGCCCGACGGTCACGGTCACCGTGACCCGGACCATCTGGTGCCACGGCGACCCGACCTGCTGGCCGGTCCCGGGCAAGTGAAGGGCCCTGTCCACGGCGTGACGTGCGAAGGAAGCACGTCCAAGTGATCCGGACCCCTGTCCGCGGCCGCCGCCGCTGCGTAGGGTGATCGGGTGACTCAGTCCGCATCGTCTTTGCTGTCCGCGTCGACGGCGTACCTCCGTTTCCCCCATCTGCACGGCGAGTCGGTCGCCTTCACCGCCGAGGACGACGTGTGGCTCGCGCCGCTGGACGGCGGGCGCGCCTGGCGGGTCAGCGCCGACAACGTGCCGGTGAACCACCCCCGCATCTCGCCCGACGGCACCGCCGTCGCCTGGACCTCCACCCGGGACGGCGCTCCCGAGGTGCACGTCGCCCCGGTCGACGGCGGCCCCGCCAAACGCCTCACCCACTGGGGGAGTTGGCGCACCCAGGTGCGCGGCTGGACCCCGGACGGCCGGGTGCTCGCGCTGAGCACGCAGGGCCAGGCGAGCCTGCGCCGCAGCTGGGCACGCGCCGTCCCGCTGGACGGCGGACCGGCCGCCACCCTGCCGTACGGCCCGGTCGGCGACATCGCGTACGGACCGCACACCGTCCTGCTGTCGGCGCCCATGGGCCGCGAGGCGGCCTGGTGGAAGCGGTACCGGGGCGGCACCGCGGGCAGACTGTGGATCGACCGGGAGGACACCGGCGAGTTCGTACGGCTGCACGAGGAGCTGGACGGCAACCTCGAGTACCCGCTGTGGGTGGGGGAGAGGATCGCGTTCCTCTCCGACCACGAGGGCACCGGCGCGCTGTACTCCTCCCTCGCCGACGGCTCCGACCTGCGGCGGCACACGCCTCTCGACGGCTTCTACGCCCGCCACGCCGCCACCGACGGCACCCGGGTCGTCTACTCCAGCGCGGGCGGACTCTGGCTCCTGGACGGCCTCGACGGCGCCGAACCGCGCCGGCTCGACATCCGGCTCGGCGGCCCGCGCGTGGACCTCCAGCCCTATCCGGTGAACGCCTCCCGCTGGTTCGGCTCCGCCGCGCCCGACCACACCGCGCGCGGCAGCGCCGTCGCCGTGCGCGGCGCGGTGCACTGGGTCACCCACCGCTCCGGCCCCGCCCGCGCGCTGGCCGCCGAGCCCGGCGTACGGGCCAGGCTGCCGCGCACCTTCCGTGCCGAGGGCGAGGAGTGGGTGGTGTGGGTGACGGACGCCGAGGGGGACGACGCCCTGGAGTTCGCGCCCGCCACCGGCCCGGCGCCCGGCGCGACCCCGCGCCGGCTGGCCGCGGGGCGGCTCGGCCGGGTCCTGGAACTGGCCATGGCCCCCGACGGCAGCCGGGCCGCGGTCGCCTCCCACGACGGGCGGCTGCTGCTCGTCGAACGCGAGACCGGCGAGGTCCGCGAGGTCGACCGCAGCGAGCACGGCGACGTCACCGGCCTCGCGTTCTCCCCCGACTCCACCTGGCTCGCCTGGTCCCACCCCGGCCCGCGCCCGCTCAGCCAGATCCGGCTGGCGCACGCCACCGACCTGTCGGTCACCGAGGCGACCCCGCTGCGCTTCCAGGACTACGCCCCCGCGTTCACCCTGGACGGCAAGCACCTCGCCTTCCTCTCCCACCGCTCCTTCGATCCCGTCTATGACGAGCACGTCTTCGACCTGGCGTTCGTGGAGAGTTCCCGCCCGCATCTGATCACCCTGGCCGCGACGACGCCCTCCCCGTTCGGCCCGCAGCGGCACGGCCGCCCCTTCGAGGTCTCCGAGAAGGAGGAGACCCCGGACAGCGAGGGAACCCCGACGACCAGGATCGACCTCGACGGACTCGCCGACCGCATCGTGCCCTTCCCGGTCGAGGCCGCCCGCTACTCCAACCTGCGCGCCGCCCGCGACGGCGTGCTGTGGCTGCGGCACCCGGTCACCGGAGTGCTCGGCGCCTCCCGCGCCACGCCCGACGACCCCGACCCGAAGACCGAGCTGGAGCGCTACGACCTGGCGCAGCAGCGCATCGAGCACCTCGCCGCCGACGCCGACCACTTCGAGGTCAGCGGGGACGGCAAGCGGGTCCTGCTGTGGACCGACGGCAAGCTGAAGGTCGTGCCCAGCGACCGGCGCGCCTCCGGCGACGAGGACAGCGACTCCAACATCACCGTCGACCTCGCCCGGGTCCGGCAGACCGTCGACCCGGCCGCCGAGTGGCGGCAGATGTACGAGGAGACCGGCCGCATCATGCGGGACAACTTCTGGCGGCCGGACATGGGCGGCGTGGACTGGGACGGCGTCCTCGACCGCTACCGGCCCGTCCTGGACCGCGTCGCCACCCACGACGACCTCGTGGACCTGCTGTGGGAGGTGCACGGCGAACTGGGCACCTCGCACGCCTACGTCACCCCCTACGGGAACTTCGGCGACGGCCCCCGGCAGGGCCTGCTCGGCGCGGACATCTCCCGGCACGAGGACGGCACCTGGCGCATCGACCGGATCCTTCCCTCGGAGACCTCCGATCCCAAGGCGCGCAGCCCGCTCGCCGCGCCCGGTGTCGCGGTGCGCGCCGGGGACGCGATCGTCGCGGTCGGCGGCCGTCCGGTCGACCCGGTGACCGGGCCCGGCCCGCTGCTGGTCGGCACGGCGGACAAGCCGATCGAGCTGACCGTCTCCCCGTCCGGCGGCGGTGATCCGCGCCATGCCGTGGTCGTGCCCCTCGACGACGAGGAACCGCTGCGCTACCACGCGTGGGTCGCCGACCGCCGCGCCTACGTCCACGAGAAGTCCGGCGGCCGGCTCGGCTACCTCCACGTGCCGGACATGCAGGCTCCCGGCTGGGCGCAGATCCACCGCGACCTGCGCGTCGAAGTGGCCCGCGAGGGCCTGGTCGTGGACGTCCGGGAGAACCGCGGCGGCCACACCTCCCAGCTTGTGGTGGAGAAGCTGGCCCGGCGGATCGTCGGCTGGGACCTGCCCCGCGGCATGCGGGCCGAGAGCTACCCGCGGGACGCGCCGCGCGGGCCGGTCGTGGCCGTCGCCAACGAGTTCTCCGGCTCCGACGGCGACATCGTCAACGCGGCGATCAAGGCACTGGGCATCGGTCCGGTCGTCGGCACCCGCACCTGGGGCGGCGTCATCGGCATCGACAGCCGCTACCGCCTGGTCGACGGCACTTTGATCACCCAGCCGAAGTACGCCTTCTGGTTGGAGGGTTACGGTTGGGACGTCGAGAACCACGGCGTGGATCCGGACGTGGAGGTCGTCCAGCGGCCGCAGGACCACGCGGCGAGCCGCGACACCCAGCTCGACGAGGCGATCCGGCTCGCCCTGGAAGCCCTGGGGACCACCCCGGCCAAGACACCACCGTCCTTGCCGTGACCGTCCGGGGGCGCCGCCCCCGGACCCCCCATCGGCCTGAACGGCCCGTCCCCAGGCGCCGGACGGGCCGGTTCTCGCCGCCCTCGGTACCATGCCCCCGTACTCGATCACTCCCAAGGAGCGCCCATGGCAGGGGAACCCCAGGACGACTGCCTGTTCTGCAAGATCGTCGCGGGGCAGGTCCCGGCGACGATCGTCCGCGAGACGGACACCACCGTCGCCTTCCGCGACATCAACCCCCAGGCGCCGACCCACGTCCTGGTGATCCCGAAGGCGCACTACAAGGACGCCGCCGCCCTCGCGGCCGATGCCCCGGAACTCGCCGCGGACGTGCTGCGCGAGACCCAGGCGATCGCCGACGAGGACAAGCTCGACAGCTACCGCATCGTCTTCAACACCGGTCACGGCGCCGGTCAGACCGTCTGGCACGCCCACGCCCACGTCCTCGGCGGCCGCGGCCTCCAGTGGCCCCCCGGCTAGGAGCGGACAGCAGACATGTCCGTCCGCGAGCTCGTCGTCCTCGGCACTGCCAGCCAGGTCCCGACCCGTCACCGCAACCACAACGGCTATCTGTTGCGCTGGGACGGCGAGGGCATCCTGTTCGACCCCGGCGAGGGCACCCAGCGGCAGATGCTGCGCGCCGGAGTCGCGGCGCACGACCTGAACCGGATCTGCGTCACCCACTTCCACGGCGACCACTCGCTGGGCCTGGCCGGGGTGATCCAGCGCATCAACCTGGACAAGGTGCCGCACCGGATCACCGCGCACTACCCGCGCTCCGGCCGGCGCTTCTTCGACCGCCTCCGGTACGCCACCGCCTACCGCGAGACCGTCTCGCTCGCCGAGGCCCCGGTCGACGCCGACGGCACCCTCGCCACCACGGAGAACTACACCCTCGAGGCCCGCCGGCTCTCCCACCCCGTGGAGTCCTACGGCTACCGGCTCATCGAGCCCGACGGGCGCCGCATGCTGCCCGACCGGCTCGCCGCGCATGGGATCAAGGGCCCGGACGTGGGCCGGATCCAGCGGGAGGGGGCACTGAACGGCGTCCCGCTGGAGGCGGTGAGCGAGGTGCGGCGCGGACAGCGGTTCGCGTTCGTCATGGACACCCGGCTGTGCGAGGGGGTGCACGCCCTCGCGGAGGGCTGCGACCTGTTGGTGATCGAGTCCACCTTCCTCGACGGGGACGAGACGCTGGCCGAGGAGTACGGCCACCTGACGGCCGGTCAGGCGGCGCGGGTGGCGCGGGACGCGGGCGTACGCCACCTGGTGCTGACGCACTTCAGCCAGCGCTACACCGACCCCGAGGAGTTCGAGCGGCAGGCGCGGGCGGCCGGGTTCGAGGGCGAGCTGACCGTGGCGTACGACCTGCTCCGGGTGCCGCTCCCGAAACGACGGTGACCAGGCCGTACGATGCTCTGATGCCCCTGCCCAAAGCCGAACTGCACCTGCACATCGAAGGCACCCTGGAGCCCGAGCTGGCTTTCGAGCTGGCCGCGCGCAACGGCGTGACGCTGCCTTACGCCGACACCGACGCGCTCCGCGAGGCCTACCGGTTCGAGGACCTCCAGTCCTTCCTGAACCTGTACTACGAACTGATGGCCGTCCTGCGCACCGAGCGGGACTTCGAGGACCTGGCGAACGCCTATCTCGCGCGGGCCGCCGCGCAGGGCGTGCGGCACGCCGAGATCTTCTTCGACCCGCAGGCCCATACCGCGCGCGGGATCGGCATGGGCACGGTCGTCGAGGGCCTGTGGCGGGCGCTGGGCCGCAGCACGGAGAACCACGGGGTCTCCACCAGGCTCATCATGTGCTTCCTGCGCGACCGGTCCGCCGAGTCGGCCCTCGAGACGCTGGACGCGGCCAAGCCGTACCTGGACCGGATCACCGGCGTCGGACTCGACTCCGCCGAGGCCGGGCACCCGCCGGCGAAGTTCCGCGCGGTGTACGAGGCCGCCGCCGCCCTCGGGCTGCGTCGCGTGGCGCACGCCGGTGAGGAGGGTCCGCCGCGGTACATCACCGAGGCGCTGGACGTGCTCGGAGTGGAGCGCGTCGACCACGGGCTGCGCTGCCTGGAGGACCCCGCGCTGGTCGAGCGGCTGGTCCGCGAGCGGGTGCCGCTGACCCTGTGTCCGCTGTCGAATGTACGGCTGCGGGCCGTCGACACCCTGGCCGACCACCCGCTGCCCGCCATGCTGGACGCCGGTCTGCTGTGCACGGTCAACTCCGACGACCCGGCCTACTTCGGCGGTTACGCCGGCGACAACTTCGCCGCCGTCCACCGCACCCTCGGCCTGACCGGGGAGCGGCTGCGCGCACTGGCCCGCAACTCCTTCCTCGCCTCCTTCCTGGAGGACGACGAGGAGCGGCGCGCCCGCTACCTCGGCGAGGTGGAGGCGTACCAGTTCGCGGACGCGGTGTCGTAGGCGCTGCGCACGGCCGCGGCGGGCGCCTCCACCCGGCTGCCACGACGGGCAGGAGCCGCCCGCGCCCGTGCAGCGCCACCGCCGTCAACGGCACGGCGGTCAGCAGCAGCACGAGGGCCAGCACCGCGCCCGTCACCGGGAAGCCCGCGCGTTGCACCAGCAGGCTCCCGGTCAGCGGGCCCGCCGCGGTGCCCAGTGAGCACGCCGAGCCGACGAACACCGCCCAGCGGCCGCTCGGGTCGAGCGAGGCGGCGAGGCAGATGACGTACGTCTGCACCACCGGGTAGAACAGGTTCCACGCGATCTCCCCGCCGGCGAACGTGCGCAGGTCGGTCGCCGAGGCGCTGAGCGCGACACAGGCCGCGATCAGCACCGTGCCGCCGCCGATGGGCACGGCCCGGCCGAGCCGCGTGCCGAGCGCGCCCGCACCGGCGACCCCGGCCAGTCCCGCGCCCAGCGCCACCGCGAACACCGCGCCGACGGTGACCTCGGTCAGATGCGCCTGGGTGAGCCCGAGCCGGCCGCTCATGCCCCACAGGGCGTTCTGCGCCAGGGACCAGCAGGGCATGGTCGCGGCCAGCAGCAGCCCGGCGCGGCGGTGGGGGAGCCGCCGCTCGCCGGTCACGGCCCGGTCCGAGACCTCGGGACCGGTCAGGCGGCCGGTGAGCGGCCATACGGCGAGCGCGGTCAGGGCGATCGCGGCCGGCGGGAGGCCGTGGCCGGGCCCGAGGTGAGGCAGCGTCAGGTACAGGGCCCCGGCGAGGGCGGAGACGCAGAGCAGTCCGTACGTCGTGACGCGGTGCGGGTCGCGATGGGCGGCGAAGCCGCTCACGGCGACCGCGGTGAGCGTGCCCGAGCCGAACCCGCCGGCCACCGCACCGGCGACGACGGCCGGTACGACGGTGGTGAGGGCGGCGCCGCCGTAGCCGAGGAAGGCCAGCACGAGACCGAGGCGGGCGAGCGGGCGGGTGCCGATCCGGTCGACCCGGGAGGCGAGCAGCAGACCCGCCGTCGCCGAACTCAGCAGCAGCGCGCTGCCGATGGCGCCCGCCCGGGTGGCGGTGAGCGGCAGACCGGTCTCGAGTCTGCCGACGGTGGTCGGCAGCAGGTAGCAGGCAAGGTTCCCGGCCGTGAAAAGGGCGACGAGGGGCCAGGGCAGGGGGCGGCGGGCGGACACGGGCGTTCCCAGAAAACGGCTCGGTACAACGGACTCAGGAAAGAGGGAGGGAGGCGACGGTCGTCGACGGACGTGCCCGCGCGAAACAAGTTGTACCAAGCACATGGTTCGGGAAAGAACAGTGAACGGTGCGATCTGCGTCACTTATCGGTTTGCGGGATGAGGGGTACGGGTAGAAGCCAGCACTCTTGTTCTTGTATATGGACGGTATTCACAAGAAAAGATAGAGGGATAGTCTGTGACCGGCGTACGCCCCAGCCGGCCCGGGCGACCCCCGCCCCTCGGCGCACGAACCCGCCGACCCCTCGACCGCAAGGTTCTCCTCACCGCCCGACCGACCTCGTAGGAGCCTCCCCGTGACCCCTGCCGCAGACGCAGCCCGTGATCTGACCGTCGCCGAGGTGCGGCTGACGCCGATCCTGGTCGCCGACCCGCCGCTGCTGAACACGCAGGGCGTCCACCAGCCGTACACGCCCCGGCTGATCGTGGAGGTCGTCACGGCCGACGGGATCACCGGGCTGGGAGAGACCTACGGCGACACCAAGTACCTGGAACTCGTCCGTCCGCTCGCCGAGTGGCTCACCGGACGGTCGGTCACGGACGTGAACCGGCTGTTCGCCACCGACCTCGGTGTGGACGAGTCCCGGGTCAGCGGGAAGGTGGACGCGGGCGGACTGCGCGGGGTCCAGACCGCCGACAAGCTGCGCCTGTCCGTGCTGTCCGCCTTCGAGGTCGCCTGCCTCGACGCCCTCGGCAAGGCGCTCGGCCTGCCCGTGCACGCGCTGCTCGGCGGGAAGGTGCGCGACTCGGTCGAGTACAGCGCCTACCTCTTCTACAAGAACGCCGCTCATCCCGACGGCGTGCCGTCCGAGAAGGACGACTGGGGCGCCGCTCTCGACCCGGCGGGAGTGGTGGAGCAGGCCCGCCGGTTCAAGGAGCGCCACGGCTTCACCTCCTTCAAGCTCAAGGGCGGGGTCTTCCCGCCCGAGCAGGAGATCGCCGCCGTGCGGGCGCTGGCGGAGGCGTTCCCCGGGCACCCGCTGCGGTTGGACCCCAACGGCGCCTGGTCGGTGGAGACGTCGGTGAGGGTGGCCCGGGAGCTGGGGGACCTGCTGGAGTACCTGGAGGACCCGGCGCTGGGCACACCCGCCATGGCCGAGGTGGCGGCGCGCACCGGGGTGCCGCTGGCCACCAACATGTGCGTGACGACGTTCGCCGAGATCAGGGAGGCGTTCGCGAAGGACGCGGTGCAGGTGGTCCTCTCCGACCACCACTACTGGGGCGGCCTGCGCAACACCCAGCACCTGGCGGCCCTGTGCGACGCCTTCGGCGTGGGCGTGTCCATGCACTCCAACACGCACCTGGGGATCAGCCTGGCCGCGATGACCCACGTGGCGTCCACCGTGCCGAACCTGCACCACGCCTGCGACACCCACTACCCGTGGCAGTCCGAGGACGTCCTCACCGAGCGCCTCGCCTTCGACGGCGGCCGGGTCGCCGTCCCGGACGCCCCCGGCCTCGGTGTCGCACTCGACCGCGACGAACTGGCCCGGCTGCACCGGCGGTGGGCCGCGGACGACGGCTCGCTCAGGGACCGTGACGACGCGGCAGCGATGCGGGTCGCCCAGCCGGGCTGGGTGACGCCCGCGGTGCCCCGCTGGTAGGCGCCCGCCGGCCCCCACCGGCCCGGGTCGCCCCGCCCGCGCCGCCCCGTCCCGGCGTGACCGTCGACGCGTTGTCAGCCCGCTGGTGCACACTGGCCTGATCGGCACCACGTCAGGGAGCGCACCGTGACCGCGTCCAGCACACCCACCGGAGAGGGGCCGGACCGCCAGGACCAGGGACACCGCCAGGACCAGGAGCCGGAGGGCCGGGAGTACATCGTCGGGGCGCCGCACGCCCCCCTCGGTCCGCAGTTCGATCCGCTGGCCGGGCTGCGGACGAGCGGCGACCCGCCCTGGGACGTGTACCTCACGGGCACCGTCTTCCTGGACATCATCTTCACCGGGCTCGACTCCGCACCGGTGCGCGGGACCGAGTCCTGGGCACGCGGCATGGGGTCGAGCCCCGGCGGCGTGGCCAACATGGCCACCGCACTGGCCCGCCTCGGCCTGCGCACGGCGCTCGCGGCGGCCTTCGGCGACGACCACTACGGCGAGTACTGCTGGGACGCGCTCGAACAGGGCGAGGGCATCGACCTCTCGCCGTCCCGCACCGTTCCCGGCTGGCACTCCCCGGTCACCGTCTCCATGGCCTACGAGGGTGAGCGGACGATGGTCTCGCACGGCCACGAGCCACCCCCCGACGCCGAGTTCGCGCAGGAGGGCGCACTCGCCTGCCCGCCCCGCGCGCGAGCCGCCGTGGCCTCCCTGGTGCCCGGCAGGCGTTCGCCCTGGATCGCCGAGGCCGCGCACCGGGGCACACTCATCTTCGGCGACGTCGGCTGGGACGAGACCGGAGCCTGGGACCTCGCGGCCCTGCCGGACCTGGAGCACTGCGAGGCGTTCCTGCCCAACGCCGAGGAGGCCATGCGCTACACCGGCACCGACTGCCCGCGGGCGGCCGCACGCGCGCTCACCGCCCTCGTGCCGGTCGCGGTGGTCACCCTCGGCGCGGAGGGCGCCTGCGCCGTCGACCGGCGCACCGGGGAGACCGCCGAGGTGCCCGCCATCGCCGTCGAGGCGCTGGACCCCACGGGCGCCGGCGACGTCTTCGTGGCCGGCTTCGTCACCGGCACGCTGGCCGGTTGGCCGCTGGCCGACCGTCTCGCCTTCGCCGGCCTCACCGCCGCGCTGTCCGTGCAGGAGTTCGGCGGCTCGCTGTCGGCGCCCGGCTGGTCCGAGGTGGCGGCCTGGTGGCGCAAGGTGCAGTCGGTGGACGCCCAGGACCCGGCGGCCCTGCGACGGTACGCCTTCCTGGCGGACCTGGTGCCGGAGACCTGCGCGGAGCCGTGGCCGCGACGCCGGGCCGTACCCACCATCGGCTTCGGCAGGTCCGCGTGACCGGCCGCACCCGGCGACACGGGCCCCTCTACCGCTCGCGGCACATACCGGGCTGACCCACGGGGTCGACTCCGCGGACCCCCCTTGCCCGCAGGCGCACCAGGTCATGGCGCCGAGCCGGGCCCACGCCGGAGCGCGCCATTGACAGTTGACGTTTCCTGCTCAATTATCGGCTGAATCAAGCACGATTTTGCAGTCATCGAGCAGGCAGGCACGATGACCGCATGGGCTCCCGCACCTCCTGACCATGACTTGCTGCTCCGGACTCCCACCGTCGAAGGACATGCGTCGTGCGCAGACCAACAGGCAGACCCCGAGTGCTCCTCGCCGCCCTCGCCCTGGCCCTCGCCCTCCCCGTCGGCCTCTCCGCGCAGAACCGCGCCCAGGCCGCCCCCGCCCCCCGAACCCCCCGACTGACCGCGTCCGCGACGGAACTCACCCTGACCGTCCCCGGCGGCCGCACCGCACCCGGCTACACCCTCCAGGTGGCGAGGGAGCAACTCGCCCTCACCACCCGCCGTTCCGGCACCACCGTCCTGGCCACCGCATCCGGTGACACCGGAGCCCTCCGCTTCCGCGCCGCCGGGACCTGGCAGCACGCCACCCGCGTCACCGACTGGTCCTGGAAGAACGGCGTCCTGACTCTCACCGCCGCCACCACCGCGCCCGGTGCCACGGTGCAGGCACGCGTCACCCCCTCCGCCGACCGCTACCAACTCGACTGGCAGGTCAGCGGCCTCACTCCCGAACGCCTGGGCCTGGCCTACGACTTGAAGTCCGCCGGCCACTGGTACGGCCACGGCGAGGCCCAGACCCCGAACGGCGGCCCCGGTACCGACCAGCCCTGGCCGCTCGACAGCGGCCAGGTCGTCCACCCCGGCTTCGGCCCGGCCTCGTACTACATGATCGACCCCTTCTGGTACACGTCCACCGCGACCGGACTGCGCGTCGACACCGGTCACGTCATGGACGTGGCGATCAACCAGGACACCGACGGTGCCGGCCGCTTCGACATCGAGTCGGCGGACCCGTACCGGGCCACGGTCTTCGTCGAGCGGACCCCCCTCGACGTCTACCGCGACTACGTCGGCATCGTCGGCAAACCCGCCAAGAGCGACGCCGGATACCGGCAGTACGCCGAGCCCGTGTGGAACTCCTGGGCGCAGTTCTACACCAAGGTCGACCAGGCCAAGCTCCTCGACTACGCCCAGGACCTGCACGAGGCCGGCATCACCGGCCACGCCCTCCAGCTCGACGACAAGTGGGAGTCCAACTACGGGAACATGACCTTCGACCCGAAGGCGTACCCCGACCCCAAGGCCATGTCGCAGAAGATCCACGACCTGGGCTTCGACTTCGGCCTCTGGGTCACCCTGTGGATCAACCTCGACTCCGACCAGTACCAGTACGCCGCCGACCACGGCTATCTGCTCAAGGACGCCGCCGACACCACCAAGCCCTGCACGGTCACCTGGTGGAACGGCACCGCCGGCATCGTCGACCTCGGCAACCCGGAGGCGAAGGCCTGGTACGAGGGCCGGCTGAAGTCCCTCATGGACACCTACGACGTCGACGGCCTGAAGTTCGACACCCGCTTCTTCGACGAGCGGTGCGCGCCCCACGAGGGCTACAAGCCCACGGACTACCAGCGCCTGGGCGCCGGACTCGCCGACGAGTACGACCTCCAGGGCGTGGGCATCCGCGTCCACTGGGACACCGCCGCCCACCAGGCCGGCTTCGTCACCCGCCAGGTCGACAAGGGCACCGGCTGGAACTCCCTGCGCGCCTCCGTCACCCAGAACCTCGCCATCTCCACCATCGGATACCCCTTCGTCACCACCGACATGATCGGCGGCTCGAGCGCTCAGCCCGCGCCGACGAAGCAGGTACTGGTCCGCTGGGCGCAGTCGGCCGCCCTGATGCCGCTGATGTACGCCTCCACGTCCCCCGTGGACACGATCGACCCCGGAACGGGCCAGAAGGTGGTGTACGACGAGGAGACGATCGCCCTCTACCGGCAGGCCATCGCCCGCCACGCCCGCCTCGCCCCGTACATCTGGGACCAGGTCCAGCAGACCCTGAGGACCGGCGACCCCGTCATGCGCCCCCTCTTCTTCGACTTCCCGCAGGACAAGCCCGCCTACACGATCACCGACGAGTGGATGCTGGGCCCGGCCGTCCTGGCGGCCCCCCAGCTCACCGACGCCCCCACCCGGAGCATCCACCTGCCCCCGGGCACCTGGTACGACGTGGCCCACGGCAGAGCGGTCCACGGCGGCCGGACCCTCACCTCCTACGCCACACCCCTGGGCACCACCCCGGTCTTCGTGAAACTGGGCGCGAAGGGAGCGGACAAGGCCCTGCGGGCCCTGCGCTGAGAAACCCACCCGCACGATCCAAGGGCCGGCCGCCGAGGGGCGACCGGCCCACGGGCATGCGGGGGTGGGGATGTGGTCGCCACAGGGGGCCGGGGAACGCGGCCCGCGGGGAACCAGAGACGCGCCCTCCGCAAGGGTGGAGGGGACGGAGTCTCCGCCGTGTCCGGGGCGGAGCCCCGGCGGCGTAGGGGCGCAGCCCCAGGACGGCACCTCCGGAGCCACCGAGTCGGGCGGCGGATGGGCGACGCCCCCTCAGAAACCGAGCCGCCGCAACTGCTTGGGGTCCCGCTGCCAGTCCTTCGCCACCTTCACATGCAGATCGAGGAAGACCGGCGTCCCCAGCAGCGCCTCGATGTGCTTGCGCGACTTGATCCCGACCTCCTTCAGCCGCTTGCCCTTGGGCCCGATGATGATGCCCTTCTGGCTCGGCCGCTCGATGAACACGTTCGCGTGGATGTCCAGCAGCGGCTTGTCCGCCGGCCGGTCCTCACGCGGCAGCATCTCCTCGACCACCACCGCGATGGAGTGCGGCAGTTCGTCGCGGACGCCCTCCAGCGCGGCTTCCCGGATGAGTTCCGCGATCATGACCTGCTCGGGCTCGTCCGTCAGGTCGCCCTCGGGGTAGAGCGCCGGCCCCTCGGGCAGCAGCGGGATCAGCAGGTCGGCCAGCAGGTCCACCTGCTTGCCCGCGGTCGCCGACACCGGGACGATCTCCGCCCACTCGATGCCCAGCTCCTTGCCCAGCTGGTCGATGGCGATCAGCTGCTCGGCGAGGGCCTTGGAGTCGACCAGGTCGGTCTTGGTGACGATGGCGACCTTCGGGGTCTTCCTGATCCCGGCCAGCTCCTTGGCGATGAAACGGTCGCCGGGACCGATCTTCTCGTTCGCGGGAAGGCAGAAACCGATCACGTCGACCTCGGCCCACGTCGTCCGCACGACGTCGTTGAGCCGCTCGCCGAGCAGCGTGCGCGGCTTGTGGAGGCCCGGGGTGTCCACCAGGATCAGCTGGGCGTCCGGCCGGTGCACGATGCCGCGTACCGTGTGCCGCGTCGTCTGCGGCTGGTTCGCGGTGATCGCCACCTTCTGCCCGACCAGAGCGTTCGTGAGGGTGGACTTGCCCGCGTTGGGACGGCCCACGAAGCAGGCGAAGCCGGCGCGGTGGTCCCCCACTGCCTTGACGGCGTGGGAGGTGCCCCCACCCTCGGCCGGCTCTTCGGATGACGGGTTGCGAACGCTCATGCCGCCCATTCTCCCTGATGCGCGGAGCCCGGCGGCACCGTGAGGTCGTGGTAACCCGCGCGCAACGAAACGTCACGGAAACACACCTGTACGCGACCGGAAACGCGCTGCGGTGACCCTCGGTCGTGCCCCCGGACCGCTGGAGACGCCCGTGACCCTCGCCGCCGCACACATCGACACCGGCGACACCGCCTGGTTGCTCGCCGCCACCGCTCTCGTCCTGCTGATGACACCGGGCCTCGCCCTGTTCTACGGCGGCATGGTGCGCACCAAGAGCGTGCTCAACATGCTGATGATGAGCTTCGTGTCGATCGCCCTGGTCACCGTGGTCTGGCTGGCCTGCGGCTACTCCCTGGCCTTCGGCGACGACGTCGCGGACGGCCTGATCGGCGGCCTGCACCAGGCCGGCATGGCCGGTCTCGGCCCGTCGAGCGTGCACGGCAGCGTACCCACCCTGCTCTTCGCCACCTTCCAGCTCACCTTCGCGGTCATCACGGCCGCGCTGATCAGCGGAGCGGTCGCGGACCGGGCGAAGTTCGGCGCCTGGCTGGTGTTCGTGCCGGTGTGGGCGCTGCTGGTATACGTTCCCGTCGCGCACTGGGTGTGGGGCCCCGGCGGCTGGATCGGTCAGCACCTGCGCGCGCTGGACTTCGCCGGCGGCCTCCCCGTCGAGATCACCTCCGGTGCCTCCGGCCTCGCCCTCTGCCTGGTCCTGGGCCCGCGACTGGGCTTCAAGAAGGACGCCATGCGCCCGCACAACCTGCCCATGGTGATGCTCGGCGCCGGTCTGCTCTGGTTCGGCTGGTTCGGGTTCAACGCTGGCTCGGCGATGGGCGCCAGCGGCCTGGCCGCCGCCGCCTTCCTCAACACTCTGGCGGCGGGCTGCACCGGTCTGCTCGGCTGGCTCTTCGTGGAGCACAGGCGCGACGGACACCCCACGACGCTGGGCGCCGCTTCCGGCGCGGTCGCCGGCCTGGTCGCGATCACCCCGTCCTGCGGCACCGTCTCCCTGC
This sequence comes from Streptomyces sp. NPDC003393, assembly GCF_053589015.1. Classification (NCBI taxonomy): domain Bacteria; kingdom Bacillati; phylum Actinomycetota; class Actinomycetes; order Kitasatosporales; family Streptomycetaceae; genus Streptomyces; species Streptomyces sp. NPDC003393. The sequence goes on from NZ_JBSFRB010000005.1 coordinate 31,525, forward strand.
TCGGCGCGCTGGTCGTGGGCCTGGCCGCGGGCGTCGTCTGCTCCTACGCGGTCGGCTGGAAGTTCAAGCTGAACTACGACGACTCCCTCGACGTCGTCGGCGTCCACCTGGTCGGCGGCATCGTCGGCACCCTGCTGATCGGCCTGTTCGCCGAGAAGGCGATGACCGGTGGAGCCGAGGGGCTGCTCTACGGCGGCGGACTCGCCCAGCTCGGCCGGCAGCTGCTGGCCGTGGCGGCCGTGGCGGTGTATGCCTTCGGCGCGACGTACGGGATCGGGAAACTGCTCGACAAGGTGATGGGCCTGCGTGCGAGCGAGGAGCAGGAGCACACCGGCCTGGACCTTACGGTGCACGCCGAGACCGCCTACGATCACGGGGTCCTGGGGCACGGCGCCCCGGTCGGCGCGTCCCCCTTCGTCACCACCGCCCAGAAGGTCAGCACCCAGGCATGAAGCTCATCACCGCGATCATCAAGCCGTACCGTCTCGACGAGGTCAAGACCGCGCTCCAGGAGATGGGCGTGGACGGTCTGACCGTGACCGAGGCCAGCGGCTACGGCCGCCAGCGTGGCCACACGGAGGTGTACCGCGGCGCCGAGTACCGGGTGGACCTGGTGCCGAAGGTCCGCATCGACGTCGTCGTCGAGGACGCCGACGCGGACGCGGTCATCGACGCGGTGGTCCGGGCCGCGCAGACCGGCAAGATCGGCGACGGCAAGGTCTGGTCCGTGCCCGTGGAGACGGTCGTACGCGTCCGGACGGGCGAACGCGGACCCGACGCGCTGTAGCGCCCACCGGGCCCGCCCCGTCCCGCGGTCGATCGATCTTTGCGCCGGTCCGTACCGCTCCCTACCGCGCCGGGCCCGCCGGCTCGGTCAGCCGGACCGTGCCGTCCGGCCCGGCCAGCAGCACCGGCGTGCCGGGGCCGCCCAGGTCCCCGACCGCGGCCCGGTCCTCGGGCGCGATGCCCTCCGCCTCGCTGACCACCGCGGCCGCCTCCAGGGACGTGGCACCGGAGGCCACCGCCATGGCCACCGCCGTCTGCAGGGCGCTCAGCTTCAGCGACGCGAGGTGCACCGACCCGGCGGCGTACGTACGGCCCGTCTCGTCCCGTACGGCCGCGCCCTCAGGCACGCCGTTGCGGGCCCGCACCGAACGGGCCAGGGTGACGATCTTGCGGTCCTCGGGGTCGAGCCCGTTGCTGTCGGTCATGATCCGAGCATACGAAAGCCGCACCGGCGACCGCCCGGGTCACCCCGCCACCGGATACATCGCACCGCGCCGCCCCTCCGGCGAGGCCAGCCACTCCAGCTTCGCCGCGGTGTTCGCCTCGTCCAGCGGCGTGTGCAGCACGACCGTCAGGTCCGGCCGGGCCGGCACCTTCAGGGCCGTCGACTCCACGCACAGCAGTCCCACCAGCGGATGGTCGAGCTCCTTGCGGATCTGCCCGGCGTCCTCGATGTCCCGTTCGGCCTTCCAGACCGGGCTGGTCTTCGGTGTCCAGGGCGTGCTGTCGGCGGTCGCGGGCACCTACGCGGCGAAGGTCATCGGCCGGTTCGGCGCCCGCCGCACCCTCCTCGGCTCGCTCGCCGGGCAGGGCGCGCTGATCGCCGCGCTGCTCGGCCTGAACGCCCACACCTGGTCGGTGTGGCTCGCCACGGCGGCCGTCGCGCCGGCCAGCATGTGCCACCTCGGCGCGATCATCTCCTACGGCCTGACCGTCACCTCTGGCGTGCCCGACGAGGAACAGGGCCTGGCCACCGGCCTGGTCACCTCCACTCAGCAGGTCGGCATCACCGTCGGCATCCCGCTGCTGGGCGTCCTGGCCACGACCTCCGGCGATCTCCTCGCCGGCGTCCACACCGTGCTGGCCCTGGACGCGACGATCGTCCTCGCGGCGGCCGCCCTGGTCGCCCTGGGCCTGCGGGTCCGGCGCGCGTCCTAGGCCGGGCGCCGGAACATGCGGGCCCGATGGAAGGCCCGGACAGGCAACCCTAGGGCCGGTCGAGGCGGAGCCGTTCGGCGCGCGGCAGGCCGGCCACCACCAGGTCGTACGAGTCCTCCACGAGCTCCCGGACCAGCCGGTCCGGGAGTCCGCCGTCGACCGTCACCGTGTTCCAGTGCCGCTTGTTCATGTGCCAGCCCGGGACGATGAGGCCCGGGTACTCGCCGCGCAGCCGGATCGCATCCTCCGGGTCGCACTTGAGGTTGACCGTCAGCGGCTCGGCGTCCAGCGCCGTGAGCGCGAACAGCTTGCCCCGGACCTTGAAGACGGAGGTCTCCGGGTTGAAGGGGAAGTCCTCCACGGCGGCGTTGAAGGACAGACACAGGGTCCGCAGCTGCCGGGGGGTCATGCGGTCGCCCCGCCGCCGGTCTCGGGGCGGCCGTGGGCGCAGTCGATCACGTGGCCGTGGAGGTCGGTCACGTCGCCGTGGCCGTCGAGGTGAACCACCACCCTGGCCGGTCGGTGCTCGATCTCGAACGGGTCGCCGTCCCCGAAGCCGTACGTCACGACGACGAAGGTCTCACCGGGCCGCAGCCAGTGGTCACTGCCGTAGGGTTCGAGGATCAGTTCCAGCATGTCCGTGCCCCGGTTGGTCACGCGCATCCGCGCCACCGGTCCCCGGTCGGTCTCCGTCACTCCGCCTTCGCCTCCTCCGCGGGCACGTCCGCCTGCGCCACCGGTTCCACCAGCACGGTGACGATCTTGTTCCGGCGACCCGCGGCGGCCTCCGCGGTCAGCCGCAGTTCCCGGCCGTCGGGCAGCTCGACCACGGCCGACGCCCCGGCGATGGGCACCCGGCCCAGCGCCTTGGCGAGCAGCCCGCCGACCGTCTCCACGTCCTCGTCGTCGTACTCCTCCAGGCCGTACAGCTCGCCCAGGTCGCCGATGCCCAGCCGGGCGGTCACCCGGTAGCGGTCCGCGCCGAGGTCCTCCACCGGCGGCAGCTCGCGGTCGTACTCGTCGGTGATCTCGCCGACGATCTCCTCGAGGATGTCCTCGATGGTGACGATGCCGGCCGTGCCGCCGTACTCGTCGATGACGACGGCGACGTGGTTGCGCTCCTTCTGCATCTCGCGCAGCAGGTCGCCGGCGTTCTTCGTGTCCGGCACGAAGACGGCCGGGCGCATCGCCGTGGACACCAGGTCGCTCTCGGCGTCCCGGCTGATGTGGGTGCGCCGGGCCAGGTCCTTCAGGTACACGATGCCGACCACGTCGTCCTCGCTCTCACCCGTCACCGGGATGCGCGAGAAACCGGACCGCAGCGCCAGCGTGAGGGCCTGGCGGATGGTCTTGAAGCGCTCGATGACGACCAGGTCGGTCCTCGGGACCATGACCTCGCGCACGAGGGTGTCGCCGAGCTCGAAGACCGAGTGCACCATCCGGCGCTCCTCGTCCTCGATCAGCGACTCCTGCTCGGCCAGGTCGACCAGCGCGCGCAGCTCCGCCTCCGAGGCGAACGGGCCGTGGCGGAAGCCCTTGCCGGGGGTGAGCGCGTTGCCGATGAGGATCAGCAGGGGCGGGATCGGCCCCATGATCCGCGCGAGCGGGACGAGCACGTACGCCGCGACGGTGGCCGTGTTCAGCGGATGCTGCCGGCCGATGGTGCGCGGGGAGACGCCGACGGCGACGTACGAGACGAGCACCATGACCGCGATGGCGATCACCAGCGCCTCGGCCTTGCTGGGGAAGGCCTCCAGACAGGCGTACGTGACCAGCGCGCCCGCCGCCATCTCGCACGCCACCCGCACCAGCAGCGCCACGTTCAGATAGCGGGTCGGGTCGGCCGCCACCTGGGCGAGCTTGGCGCTGCCCCTGCGGCCGGACTTCACGGCCTCCTCGGCCCGGAAGCTGGAGATGCGCGCGAGGCCCGCCTCCGCGCAGGCGGCGAGCCAGGCGACGACGACCAGCGCGATCGCGCCGACGACGATCTGCGGACTCATGGGCGGCCTACGAGACCGTCGGTGCCGGGGACGGCCCGGTCAGGCCCCGCTCCGCACGCCAGCCGTCCACGATGGCCGCCTGGAGGCCGAACATCTCGGCCTTCTCGTCCGGCTCCTCGTGGTCGTAGCCGAGCAGGTGCAGCACCCCGTGGACGGTGAGCAGTTGCAGCTCCTCGTCCATGGAGTGCTTCGTCGGGGCCTCGGCCCCCTGCTTGGCGGCCACCTCCGGGCACAGCACGATGTCGCCCAGCAGACCCTGCGGGGGCTCGTCGTCGTCCTTGCCCGGCGGACGCAGCTCGTCCATCGGGAAGGACATGACATCCGTGGGCCCCGGCAGGTCCATCCACTGCACGTGCAGCTGCTCCATGGCGTCGGCGTCCACGACGATCACCGAGAGCTCGGAGAGCGGGTGGATGCGCATCCGCGCGAGCGCGTAGCGGGCGATGTCGAGGATCGCCTGCTCGTCGACCTCGGTTCCGGACTCGTTGTTGACGTCGATCGACATGGTCGTGCTGGTCTACTTCCCCTTGTGTCCGTGTCCCGGTCTGCCGTGCCCGGCGGGCCTCGGCGTGCCGTTCTCGGTGCCGTACCTGCTGTCGTACTTCTCGTACGCGTCGACGATACGGCCCACCAGCTTGTGCCGTACGACGTCGTGCGAGGACAGCCGGGAGAAGTGGACGTCCTCGACGCCCTCCAGGATCTCCTGCACCTGCCGCAGACCGCTCTTGGTGCCGTTCGGCAGGTCCACCTGCGTCACGTCGCCCGTGATCACGATCTTCGAGTCGAAGCCGAGGCGGGTGAGGAACATCTTCATCTGTTCCGGCGAGGTGTTCTGTGCCTCGTCGAGGATGATGAAGGCGTCGTTGAGCGTCCGGCCGCGCATGTAGGCCAGCGGTGCGACCTCGATCGTCCCCGCCGCCATCAGCCGCGGGATGGAGTCCGGGTCGATCATGTCGTGCAGCGCGTCGTACAGCGGGCGCAGATAGGGGTCGATCTTCTCGTAGAGCGTGCCCGGGAGGAAGCCGAGCCGCTCGCCGGCCTCGACCGCGGGACGGGTCAGGATGATGCGGTTGACCTGCTTGGACTGCAGGGCCTGCACCGCCTTCGCCATGGCCAGATAGGTCTTTCCGGTACCGGCGGGGCCGATGCCGAAGACGACCGTGTGCTGGTCGATCGCGTCGACGTAGCGCTTCTGGTTGAGCGTCTTGGGGCGGATCGTGCGGCCGCGCGAGGACAGGATGTTCTGTGTCAGCACCTGGGCCGGGGTCTCCTGGCCCTCGCTCTCCCCGTTCTCGCTCGCCTTGAGCATGGCGATCGAGCGTTCCACTGCGTCCTCCGTCATCGGCTGTCCGGTGCGGAGCACCAGCATCATCTCGTCGAACACGCGCTGGATCAGGGCGACGTCCGCCGAGTCGCCGACCGCGCTGATCTCATTGCCCCGGACATGGATGTCGGCCCCCGGGAAGGCCTTCTCGATCACGCGCAGAAGGGAGTCGCCGGAACCCAGCACGGTCACCATGGGGTGCTGGGCGGGGACGGTGAACTGTGCTCTCGCCTGCCCCTGCGCGGGGGTCTTGGCTGCGGGTGTCTGAGTCATGGGCCGGCGCTGTAGGCCTGCGGTTCCTCCTCGTCACGGCCGCGTAGCTGAGGGCGGCCTCGCGCTTCCCAGGGTACGACGGGGGAGTGACAACGCCGTAGGACTTTTCGTGGACCTCACAGGTGATCCGCCGAGGGCCTGGCCGGCCGTACCTGGGCCCGCAGCACCCGCTGGAACCAGCGGTACGACGCCTTCGGTGTCCGCGTGAGCGCCGCGGGGTTCTCGAAGTCCACGTGCACCAGCCCGAAGCGGCGGGCGTAGCCCTCCGCCCACTCGAAGTTGTCCAGCAGCGACCACACGAAGTACCCGCGCACGTCGACGCCCGCCTCCACCGCGCGGTGCAGGGCACGGACGTGGCCGTCGAGGTAGGCGATGCGGTCCTGGTCGTCGACGCCCTCGTAGGAGCAGCCGTTCTCGGTGATCACGACGGGCGGGAGCCGGTCGCCGTAGCGGTCGCGGAAGCCGGTCAGCAGTTCCGTCAGCGCCTCGGGGACCACCGGCCAGCCGAAGTCCGTGACCGGGCGGTCCTCGATCGCCCGCAGTGAGAAGGGCAGCTCCGCCGGTATGGTCACCCCGCCGAACTCCGTCCCGGCACCCTGCGGCGCGCCAGCCCGGGCCGGGGCGTAGTAGTTGATCCCGTACCAGTCCAGCGGCTCGGCGATGATCTTCAGGTCCGCCTCGACGTCGCCGGGCAACAGTTCGCCGATGCCCTCCGGGTAGCGGCCCAGCAGGACCGGCTCGGCGAACATCCGATTGAGCAGGACGTCGTAGAAGTCGGCCGCCTCGACGTCCGCCGCCTCCCGCGACGCGGGCCACGTCGGGGCGTGGGAGTTGGCGATGCCGATGTCCGCCGCGCCTGCCGCGCGCAGCGCCCGCACCGCCAGGCCGTGGGCGAGGAGCTGGTGGTGGGCGACCGGCAGGGCGTCGAACAGCAGCCGCTTCCCCGGCGCGTGCACGCCCAGGGCGTGGCCCAGCAGGGTGTGCTCGGCGGGTTCGTTGAGCGTGATCCACTTCGTGACGCGGTCGCCCAGGCGGGTGGCCACCAGCGACACGTACTCCGCGAAACGGGACGCCGTGTCCCGCTCCAGCCAGTCCAGACGGGCCGGGAGGTCCCAGTGGAAGAGGGTGGGGACCGGCCGGACGCCGGCCGCGCACAGCTCGTCGGCCAGCCGGTCGTAGAAGTCGAGGCCGCCGGGGGAGTTCACCCGGGGCCAGGAGATCGAGAAGCGGTAGGCGTCCACGCCGAGATCCGCCAGCAGCGCCACGTCCTCGCGGTGGCGGTGGTAGTGGTCGCAGGCCACCGCCGCCGTCGTGCCGTCCCTGACCCGTCCCGGTTCGGCCGTGAACACGTCCCAGACGGACGGTTCCCGCTCGCCGGCCGCGCCCTCGATCTGGTGGGCCGAGGTGGACACGCCCCACAGGAAGCCGTCCGGGAACCGGGGGATCGGTGCCGTCGCCGTGCCCGCGTCAGTCGCCATGCGACGGATCATCCGTACCCGCGGTAACAGAAGTCAACGCCCCTGCGGCACACCGGATTCGGGCGTCCCGCCGGACGCGCGCGCCCGCCCATACCGGTCACGCGCCTTCCTTCAGCACCCGGGTGATCAGCTTCCGCTCCGCGTCGGTGAGCCGGGGGTCGGCGGCGTACACCGTCCTGCCGTCCACCGTGATCTGGTAGCAGAAGCCGTCCGGCACCGCCACCGGCGGTGTGCCCCGGCCTGCGGCCAGCGCCTGCTCGGCCAGGGCATGCCACTCGTGGGCGTCGGCACGCCCCGCGGTGTCCACCTCGGCGAACCGTTCGATGCCCGCGAACCCGCCCGTGCGCCTCACCTGAATCCGCATGGGTTCGTGTCTAGTACGAAATCACAGGGTCCGCACCCCGACCTGTTCCCAGGCCTTCTGCACCGCCTGCAGCTCGTCGCCGGATCCGTACCGCTCGCGGGCGGCCTTCACGGTGAGCGTGGCGAAGTCCGCGAAGAGCGCGTCGTCCTTGAGCTCGCCGCGGCTCAGCACGTCGTACCAGATCTGTCCCGCCCGTTCCCAGGCGTGGCCGCCGAGCGCGGTGGCGGTCAGGTAGAAGGCGTGGTTGGGGATGCCGGAGTTGATGTGCACGCCGCCGTTGTCGCTGCTGGTGCGGACGTAGTGCTCCATGGTGGCCGGCTGCGGGTCCTTGCCGAGCACGTCGTCGTCGTAGGCCGTGCCGGGCGCCTTCATGGAGCGCAGCGCGGTGCCCGTGACGTCCGGGGCGAGCAGGCCGGCGCCGATCAGCCAGTCGGCCTCGGCGGCGGTCTGGCCGAGCGTGTACTGCTTGATCAGCGAGCCGAAGACGTCGGACACCGACTCGTTGAGCGCCCCGGACTGGCCGAAGTACTCCAGATTGGCGGTGTGCTGGGTGACGCCGTGGGTCAGCTCGTGGCCGATGACGTCGACCGGGATGGTGAAGTCGAGGAAGATCTCGCCGTCGCCGTCGCCGAACACCATCTGCTCGCCGTTCCAGAAGGCGTTGTTGTACTTCTCGTCGTAGTGCACGGTCGCGTCCAGGGGCAGGCCCGCGCCGTCGATGGAGTCGCGGGCGTACGCCGTCAGATACAGCTCGAAGGTGGCGCCGAGACCTGAGTACGCGCGGTTGACGGTGGCGTCGGTACCCGGTTCCTGGCCCTCGCCGCGGACCTTGCGGCCGGGCAGGTCGGTGCCGTGATGGGCGTCGTAGATGGTGCGGTGCGGCTCCTCGGCCCGCTTGCCGGCGGGCGCGGCGACGGCGGGCGCGCCGACGACGGTGGTCAGCCGGCGGCGGGTGCGCTCCAGGGCGTCGCGCTCCAGGCTGCGGCGCGCCGGTCCGGAGAGCGCGGGATCCTCGTGGCGCGCGAGGCGGTCGAGGATGTGCGGCGGCACGATGGTGCAGAAGACGGGCTCGAGGCCCCCGTTGGTCGTCATGCCTCGCACCATTGCACTGTGTTATCCCGCTGTCACCACCCGCAACCATGATTGGTGAAATATCGGGGCAAGGGGGCTGCGGTGTCGTCACGTAGTGGTAGGGAGTGTCGCGCACGGTGACGCCGTGATCGTCCCTTGGTGAGATGGCGCACTTTTTGTCCCTTTTCTCCCTTCGGTTTCGCATACTGGAACGCGCCCGCACGGTCGGTGCGGCTCGGCTAGGCTGCGGAGCATCATGCTTTTCGGGCTGCTTCTCCTTAGCTGCCGCGGCGAGGGCCTGTAGTCGTAGGCCGACCCCCTCCCCGCGGAGTCTGGCGTTGCGCCGTCGGCCGCCCTTTCCGGCACCGCACCGACCGCGGACCAACCGAGGAGCCCACGCAACATGGCCAACCGCCAGCAGCCCAGTCCCATGCCGATCCGCAAGTACGGCCGCTACGAGCAGGTCGACATCCCCGACCGCACCTGGCCGAACCAGCGGATCACCAGTGCCCCCCGCTGGCTCTCCACCGACCTGCGCGACGGCAACCAGGCCCTGATCGACCCGATGTCGCCCGCCCGTAAGCGCGCGATGTTCGACCTGCTGGTCAAGCTGGGCTACAAGGAGATCGAGGTCGGCTTCCCGGCCTCCGGGCAGACCGACTACGACTTCGTGCGCTCCATCGTCGAGGAGGAGGGCGCGATCCCGGACGACGTCACGATCTCCGTGCTGACCCAGGCCCGCGAGGACCTGATCGAGCGGACCGTGGAGTCCCTCAAGGGCGCCAAGCGGGCCAACGTCCACCTGTACAACGCCACCGCCCCGGTCTTCCGCCGGGTCGTCTTCCGCGGCTCCAAGGACGACATCAAGCAGATCGCCGTCGACGGCACCCGTCTGGCGATGGAGTACGCGGAGAAGCTGCTGGGCCCGGAGACGGAGTTCGGCTACCAGTACTCGCCGGAGATCTTCACCGACACCGAGCTGGACTTCGCCCTGGAGGTCTGCGAGGCGGTCATGGACGTCTGGCAGCCCGGCCCGGACCGCGAGATCATCCTCAACCTGCCCGCCACCGTGGAGCGTTCGACCCCGTCCACGCACGCGGACCGCTTCGAGTGGATGCACCGCAACCTGTCGCGGCGCGAGTACGTCTGCCTGTCCGCCCACCCGCACAACGACCGCGGCACGGCCGTGGCGGCGGCCGAGCTGGCGGTCATGGCCGGCGCCGACCGCGTCGAGGGCTGCCTGTTCGGCCAGGGCGAGCGCACCGGCAACGTCGACCTGGTCACCCTGGGCATGAACCTGTTCTCCCAGGGCGTCGACCCGCAGATCGACTTCTCCGACATCGACGAGATCCGTCGTACGTGGGAGTACTGCAACCAGATGGAGGTCCACCCGCGCCACCCGTACGTGGGCGACCTGGTCTACACGTCCTTCTCCGGCTCCCACCAGGACGCCATCAAGAAGGGCTTCGACGCCATGGAGGCCGACGCCGAGGCCAAGGGCGTCACCGTCGACGACATCGAGTGGGCGGTGCCCTACCTGCCCATCGACCCCAAGGACGTCGGCCGCTCCTACGAGGCCGTCATCCGGGTCAACTCCCAGTCCGGCAAGGGCGGTGTCTCCTACGTCCTGAAGAACGACCACAAGCTGGACCTGCCGCGCCGGATGCAGATCGAGTTCTCGAAGATCATCCAGGCGAAGACCGACGCCGAGGGCGGCGAGATCACGCCGAAGGAGATCTGGGCGGTCTTCCAGGACGAGTACCTGCCGAACCCGGAGAACCCCTGGGGCCGCATCCAGGTCAGGACGGGACAGTCGACGACGGACACCGACGGCGTGGACACCCTCACCGTCGAGGCGACGGTCGACGGCCGGGACACCGTCCTGACCGGCTCCGGCAACGGTCCGATCTCGGCCTTCTTCGACGCCCTCCAGTCCATCGGCGTCGACGTACGCCTGCTGGACTACCAGGAGCACACGATGAGCGAGGGCGCCTCCGCGCAGGCCGCCTCCTACATCGAATGCGCCATCGACGACAAGGTCCTGTGGGGCATCGGCATCGATGCGAACACGACACGTGCGTCGCTGAAGGCGGTCGTCTCGGCCGTCAACCGCGCCACGCGCTGACCCCGCCGACCGGCGCTGACCGGTGATTTCCCGGGGCCCCGACCGTCTTTTGAGGCGATCGGGGCCCTTTCTTTCACGGTCGTTTACCGGCCAGGTCACGAACAGGTCTCTTCCGGGGTACTGACTCAGCCTCACGGATGTGGCTAACATCACGCCCACGTGGCGATGTTGCCGCGTGGTTACGGAGGTGCGACGTGCTGCCAGTACGGGGTCGAAACGGCCGTGCCGCCGGGCTTGCCCGGGTGCTGGGCACCCGCATCTCGTGGACTCCCGTCGGCGACGGCGAGTTCTTCTGCCCCGGCTGCGGCGGGGACCGCAACTACCAGCGCCTGAGCGGGCGGCGGCGCTTCACCGTCCTCGGGGTGCCCCTGCTGCCGCGCGGAGCGACCGGGCCGGTCGTGGAGTGCGCGGCGTGCGGCGGGCACTTCGGCACCGACACCCTGGACCACCCGACCACCTCCCGCTTCTCCGCGATGCTCCGCGACGCCGTGCACACCGTCGCCCTCGCGGTGCTCTCCGCCGGCGGCGCCTCCTCCCGTACGGCCCTGGAGACCGCCGCGGTCGCCGTGCGCGCGGCCGGTTTCGCCGAGTGCACCGAGGAGCAGCTGGCCGCCCTGGTCGAGGCGCTGGCCGCGGACACCGGCCGGGTGTACGAGGGCGAGCCGAGTGTGGCGGGCCTGGCCATAGAGCTCCACGAGGCCCTGGACCCGCTGGCCCCGCACCTCGCCGCCGCCGGCCGCGAGTCGATCCTCCTCCAGGCCGCCCGCATCGCCCTGGCCGACGGCCCCTACACGCCCGCCGAACGCGACACCCTCGCCACCGTCGGCGCGGCCCTGACGATCTGCGCGGACGATGTGACCCGACTGCTCGCGGCGGCGCGCACGCCGTCCTGACACCCACCGCGGCGCGCCCCGCGTCACCTCCCGGGTCGTTGCGTGCGGCACCTCTTGCGGCGTTCCGCGCGCCACCTTTGCCGGTCGTTCGCCGCGCCACCTCGCGGGTCGTTCGCCGCGCCACGTCCCGGGCGGTTCCCCGCGGCACCTGCCGGGCTGCTCCCCGTGTTACTCCCCGGGGAGTAGTCCGCCCGCAGGACCACCCCGCGCAGTACGCCCGAACTCGCCCTCCGGCGGGACGGAACCCGCCCCCCGTGCTGGGAGTCTGGAACCGCATCCAGACAGCCGCGCCGGAGGGAGGGCCCGTTCCATGGGGGCCGCAGAAACGAAACGTACGCGACAACGGGCCGTCCCCTGGCTGCTGCTCGCGCTGTGGGTCGGCGTGCTCGCGGTCGTCGCGCCGTTCGCGTCGAAACTGGGCGACGTGCAGCACGACCGGGTCACCGACTACCTGCCCGCGAGCGCCGACTCCACCCAGGTCGCGAAGATCCAGGACCGGCTGCCGGGTGGCCAGACGACCGAACTGGTCCTCGTCTACCACCGCGACTCCGGCCTGACCGCCGCGGACCGGGCGACGGCGGCACGGCAGGTCGCGGCCATCGGCCGGCAGCACGCCCTGACGGGGACACCGCAGCCCGTCCCGTCCAAGGACGGCACGACCGTGATGTACCCGGTCACCAGCAACGAGCCCGGCACCGACGAGAAGAAGCGCGACGCCCTCGTCGACGACGTCCGCGGCGTCGCCCACGACCAGGACGGAATGAGCGTCCAGGTCGGCGGCCCGAGCGCCATGGCCACCGACGCCGCCGGCGTCTACCAGTCCCTCGGCGGACCGCTGCTCTACACCACCGTCGCCGTCGTCGCCGTCCTCCTGATCCTCATCTACCGCAGCCCGCTGCTGTGGCTGGTCCCGCTGGTCGTGGCCGGGATCGGCGACTTCCTGTCCACGGGCGTGGCCTACGGTCTCCACCAGGCCTTCGGCACCACCGTCTCCGGACAGAGCACCGGCATCATGACCGTCCTCGTCTTCGGCGCCGGCACCGACTACGCCCTGCTGATCGTCTCCCGCTACCGCGAGGAACTACGGCGCCACGAACGGCCGTACGACGCCATGAGCGCCGCCCTGCGCGGCTGCGGCCCGGCCGTGCTCGCCTCCTCCGGCACGGTCGCCGCGGGCCTGCTGTGCCTGCTCGCCGCCGACCTCAACTCCAGCCGCGGCATGGGCCCGTTGGGCACGGTCGGCGTGCTGTGCGCGCTGGTCGCGATGCTCACGCTGCTGCCCGCACTGCTCGTCCTGCTGGGCCGCCGGGTGTTCTGGCCGCTCGTGCCCGCCTACGGCAGCATCCCCAAGGCGCGCCGTTCGCTGTTCGCGGCGATGGGCAGTTCCGCCGGACGCCGCCCCCTGACCGTCCTCGCCTCCGGCGCCGTCCTGCTCGGCGCCCTCGCCCTCGGCGCCCTCAACCTGCCCGGCACGATCAAGCAGCAGGACGCGTTCGTCGACAAGCCGGAGTCGGTCGCCGCCCTGGAGACCCTCGCCAAGGCCTACCCCGAGCGGTCCGCCCAGCCCATCGACGTCATCACCCCCGCCGATCGGGCCGACGCCACCCTGGCCACCGTCCGTGCCGCGCACGGCGTCGCGAACGCCCGGACGGGCCGCACCGGCGACGGCTGGACCGAGATCTCCGTGATCGCCACCGCCCCGCCCCAGTCCGCGGCCGAGACCGCCACCATCGAGGACCTGCGCCACCGGCTGCCCGGCTCCTACGTCGGCGGGCCCAGCGCCCAGCAGATCGACCTGAAGGACACCAACGCCCGCGACCGGCTCGTCGTCATCCCCATCGTCCTCGTCTCCGTCCTGCTGATCCTGATCGCCCTGCTGCGCTCCCTGGTCGCGCCGCTGATCCTGGTGGCCGCCGTCATCGCGGTCTGGGGCGCCGCGCTCGGCATCGGCGGACTGGTGTTCGGCCCGCTGTTCGGCTTCGCGGGCACGGATCCCGGACTCGGGCTGCTGTCCTTCGTGTTCCTCGTCGCCCTCGGCGTCGACTACGGCATCTTCCTCATGCACCGCATGCGGGAGGAGTCCCTCAAGGGCACGGAGCCGTCCGCCGCCGCGCTGACCGCGCTGCGGACCACGGGCGGGGTCATCGCGTCCGCCGGGCTCGTCCTCGCCGCCACCTTCGCCGTGCTGACGAACATGGGGCTCGTCCAGCTCGTCGAACTCGGCTTCGTCATCGCCGTCGGTGTGCTGCTGGACACCTTCCTCGTCCGCACCTACCTGGTGACCAGCGCGAGCGTGGCACTGGGCCGGAAGGTCTGGTGGCCGGGCCCGCTGTCGCGAACCCCCGAACCGGCGCCGCCGCCCGAGCGCCAGCCGGAGCCGGTGTGAGCCGCCGGGCGCCCCTCCCTCCCGGAGGGGCGCCCCCCTGTCGGAGGATGAACCCCGTGCAACCAACCATGACAGCGGAGCGGCCCCGCGTGGGCGAACGGATCATGGCGGCGATCAACCGCGACCCCCGGACCGCGCCGCACGGCATCCGCAACGACGCGCTGCTCGCCGCGGCACTCGCCCTGGTGGCCACGTGCCTGGCACTGTTCGGCGACGCCGGCCGGCGGCCGGACGCGTTCGGCTGGGCGCTGCTCCTGACCGCCCACGTGCCACTGGTGTGGCGGCGGCGCAGGCCGCTGCTGGTGCTGGCGGCGATGGTGGCGCTGATCATGCCGTACCACGCCCTGGACAACAACCACTTCGCGCCCACCCCGGCCGCGTACGTGGCCCTCTACACGATCGCGGTCACCAGCCGCCCGCTGCGCACGATCCTGACCGGCGTCATCGTCGTCACCGTCGCCACGAGCGTGATGCTCACCGTCAACACCCACCAGGCCGTGGAACTCCTGCGGGTCTCCGGCTGGATCATCGCCGTGCTCTTCTTCGGCGTCGACGTCCGCTACTACCGGCAGTACGTCGCCTCCATCGTCGAACGCGCCGAACGCGCCGAACGCACCCGCGAGGAGGAGGCCCGCCGCCGCGTCGCCGAGGAACGCCTGCGCATCGCCCGCGACCTGCACGACCTGCTCGCCCACAGCATCACCCTCATCGGCGTCCAGACCTCCGTGGCCGCGCACGTCCTGGCCGCCGACCCCCAGCGCCTGGACCGCGCCGCCGTCGCCGAGGCCCTCGACGACATCGCGGAGACCTGCCGGACGGCGCGCGGTGAACTGCGCACCACGCTGGAGGTGCTGCGGGAGGGCGCCGCCGAGGGGCGCGGCCCGCTGCCCGCGCTGCACGGCGTCGCCGACCTGGCGCAGACCGCACGGCTGGCCGGGGCGAAGGTGGAGCTGTCCGTGCGTGCCGCCGACGTCCCGCCCGCCGTCGGGGCCGCCGCCTACCGCATAGTGCAGGAGGCGCTCACGAACGCCGTACGGCACGCCGGGCCCGAACCGTCCGTCGGTGTCGACCTGCACACCGAGGACGGGGCACTGCGCCTCTCCGTGACCGACGACGGCGCGGGGACCGCGCCCGGCGCCGGCGCCGGCTTCGGGCTCGTCGGCATGCGGGAGCGGGCCCGCAGCGTGGGCGGGACGCTGGACGCGGGCCCCCGGTCCGGCGGGGGCTTCGAGGTCACGGCCGTACTGCCTTTGGAGGGGGGCCGGTGAGCGCCGTCCGAGTCCTGCTGGCGGACGACCAGACGCTGGTCAGGGCAGCTTTCGCCATGCTCGTCGAGTCGGCCGGCGACATGGAGGTCGTCGGTCAGGCCGGCACCGGGCGCGAGGCCGTCGCGCTGGCCCGCAGCTCCCGCGCCGACCTCGTGGTGATGGACATCCGCATGCCCGACCTGGACGGCATCGAGGCCACCCGGCTCATCGCCGCCGACGAGGACCTGGCCGGGGTGAAGGTGCTCGTCCTCACCACCTACGACACCGACGAGAACATCGTGGAGGCGCTGCGCGCCGGCGCCTCCGGCTTCCTGGTCAAGGACACCCGCCCGGCCGACCTCCTGGACGCGATCCGCACGGTCGCCGCGGGGGACGCCCTGCTCTCACCCGGCCCCACCTCCCGCCTGATAGCCCGCTTCCTGCGCAGTCCCGCCGCCCCCGTCACGGGCGGCCCCGACTGCCTCTCCGACCGCGAGCGCGAGGTCCTCACCCTGGTCGCGCGGGGCCTGAACAACACCGAGATCGGCGAGGCGCTCGGCGTCAGCCCGCTCACCGCGAAGACCCACGTCAGCCGGATCATGGGCAAGCTGGGCGCGCGGGACCGGGCGCAACTGGTCATCGTTGCCTACGAGTCGGGGCTGGTCTCTCCGGGCGGCATGTGAGGGATCCGGTTGCGGACCGCCCGGGCCCGGGTTCGAATGGCCGGATGACGAACGGGGAAGCGCGGTGGGAGGAAGGACAGCCGGGGGTACTGCGGCTGCCGTCGGGACGGCTGGTACGGGGCCGCGGCCTGCGTCTCCCCCGCGACCCCGGCGCGCCGAACCCGACGTACGGCGTCTACCTCCTGGGCAAGCGGCCGCCCGAGTTCCCCTGGGAGTCCCGCTGGCTGCGCTGGCCGGACTTCCGCCTCCCGGCCGACCGCACGGCGGCCCGCGCGCTGCTCGCCGAGGTCTGGCGACGGACGGCCACCGAACGCGTCGAACTGGCCTGCGGCGGCGGCCGGGGCCGCACGGGCACGGCACTGGCCTGTCTGGCGGTCCTGGACGGCGTCCCGCCGGGGGAGGCGGTGGCCTATGTGCGCGAGCACTACGACCGGCACGCGGTGGAGACGCCGTGGCAGAAGCGGTACGTACGGCACTTCGCGCCGCCGGCGACGATCACCCCCTAGAGGCGGTCCGCCCCCACGGCGCCCACGAACGCGGCCCAGGCCCCGGCCCGCACCACCAGCACGGCCCCGTCCGGCACCTTGCTGTCCCGGACGGGGACGACACCGGGGACTCCGTCGGCGACCTCGACGCAGGCCTCGCCGCCGTCGCCGCCGCTGTACGTGCTCTTCCGCCAGCGGGCGGCGCCGGGGAAGTCGTACGCGACCTCGACGCAGCTGCCGCCCTCGCCATTGCTGTAACTGCTCTTCTGCCAGCGGGCTTTGGCCAGGTCGTACTCGCACATCGTCTGAAGTCCTCCGCCGCCGATTCGACCAGGGTCAGAGACGCCTCCGGCGACAGCGTGGCGACCCTGAGCAGATCGTATGTGCGCCGCGCCCGCTTCACCACGGCCGGTTCGTCGACGAGCGTTCCCGAAAACGACGTCTCTGTACAGGCGACCGGTGGCGCGTCCTCGAACTCCATGAGTTGCAGCATCCCGCCCATGGCCGCGTGCGCCCCGCCTGCATACGGCAGTACCGTCACCACCGCCGTGCGCTTCCTCACCAGCCCTGCGACGTGGTCCAGTTGGGCCGCCACGGCAGCCCGGCCGCCCACTGGGATGCGCAGCACGGTGACCCAGTACTCGGGCCGTGCGGCGTCGTCCAGGATCAGTGACCGCTCTAGGCGGGCGGCCACGATCTCGGCGACGTAGGCGTCGGTCTTGAAGGGGTTGGCGGCGATCGTGACCGCGACCCGGCTCGCCGCGGTGCTGCGGTGAGCGCCGTGCGGCCGGCGGTCGGCTCGTATGCGATGGACACCGTCACGGGCAGGGTCGGCGTCGTCATGGGGCACGAGGGACCGTACGTGCAGCTGCGCCCGCTCGGCGGGGGCAGGGAGTGGGACTGCCCGCCGGATCGGGTGCGGGCCGCGACCCCGGCCGAACGGCTCGACACCGCCACCGCGCACGCCAACGCCCGCAGCCGGGGTGAGGTGCCGTGACCGCCCCCGGGCGGCGCCTCGCCGGCCGTCGGTCCCCGGCAGTGAGCCGCGCCTCCCGGGGAGTGGGCCCCGGCGCCCGGCGCATGGGCGAGAATGGGGGCATGAGTCTGTTCCGCGACGACGGCATCGTGCTGCGCACCCAGAAGCTGGGCGAGGCGGACCGGATCATCACACTGCTCACGCGGGGGCACGGGCGGGTGCGGGCCGTGGCTCGCGGGGTACGGCGCACGAAGTCGAAGTTCGGGGCGCGGCTGGAGCCGTTCTCGCATGTCGACGTGCAGTTCTTCGCGCGGGGCAGCGAACTGGTCGGGCGCGGGCTGCCGCTGTGCACACAGAGTGAGACGATCGCTCCGTACGGTGGCGGGATCGTCACCGACTACGCCCGGTACACCGCCGGGACGGCCATGCTGGAGACCGCCGAGCGGTTCACCGACCACGAGGGCGAGCCGGCGGTGCAGCAGTACCTGCTGCTCGTGGGCGGCCTGCGGACCCTCGCGCGCGGGGAGCACGCCCCGCATCTGGTGCTCGACGCGTTCCTGCTGCGCTCGCTCGCCGTCAACGGCTACGCACCCAGTTTCGGCGACTGCGCCCGGTGCGGGATGCCCGGCCCCAACCGGTTCTTCTCGGTGGCCTCCGGCGGCTCGGTCTGCGCCGACTGCCGGGTCCCCGGCAGCGTCGTACCGTCGCCGCAGACCCTGGTGCTGCTGGGCGCGCTGCTTACGGGAGACTGGGAGACCGCGGACGCGTGCGAGGCGCGCCACGTCCGTGAGGGCAGCGGACTGGTGTCCGCCTACCTGCACTGGCATCTGGAGCGCGGGCTGCGCTCCCTGCGGTACGTAGAGAAGTAAGCGGACAAGTACGCACGGCACGTCAGGAGAGAGAAGCAACATGGTGGTACGCGGGATTCTGGGGCGCCAGCGGCGCGAGTACCGGGCGCCGGAACAGCACCCGTCCGGTGCGCGTGCGCCCAAGCTCCCCGGCGAGCTGGTGCCGAACCACGTGGCCATCGTCATGGACGGCAACGGGCGGTGGGCCAAGGAGCGTGGCCTGCCCCGGACCGAAGGGCACAAGGTGGGTGCCGAGCGGGTGCTCGACGTCCTCCAGGGCTCGATCGAGATCGGCGTCCGCAACATCTCCCTCTACGCCTTCTCCACCGAGAACTGGAAGCGTTCGCCGGAAGAGGTCCGCTTCCTGATGAACTTCAACCGCGACTTCATCCGCAAGACCCGCGACCAGCTCGACGAGCTCGGCGTACGGGTGCGGTGGGTGGGCCGCATGCCCAGGCTGTGGAAGTCGGTCGCGAAGGAGCTGCAGGTCGCGCAGGAGCAGACCAAGGGGAACGACCTGCTCACGCTGTACTTCTGCATGAACTACGGCGGGCGCGCCGAGATCGCCGACGCGGCGAAGGCGATGGCGGAGGACGTGAGGGCGGGGCGCCTCGACCCGGCGAAGGTGTCCGAGAAGACGATCCAGAAGTATCTGTACTACCCGGACATGCCGGATGTGGACCTGTTCCTGCGGCCCAGCGGCGAGCAGCGCACCTCCAACTACCTGCTCTGGCAGAGCGCGTACGCCGAGATGGTCTTCCAGGACGTGCTGTGGCCGGACTTCGACCGGCGCGACCTGTGGCGGGCGTGCGTCGAGTTCGCCTCCCGGGACCGGCGGTTCGGCGGCGCGATCCCGAACGAGGAGCTGCTCGCGATGGAGGGCGACGAAAGCGGCCTGTCCGGGGGTGCCTCCTCTCAGGGAGATTGAGGACGAGCCGTTCAGGCCCAAGCCGGGGGGCTCGGGGCGGCAGCCCCCAGGGCCGGTCAGTTCAGCTCACTCGCACACAGGCCCCGGCTCAACCGCTGGAGGCTTTCGCGCAGTCCGCGCAGGTGCCGAAGATCTCCACCGTGTGGGCCACGTTGACGTAGCCGTGCTCCGCCGCGATCGACTCCGCCCACTTCTCCACCGCCGGGCCCTCGACCTCGACGGCCTTGCCGCAGACGCGGCAGACCAGGTGGTGGTGGTGTTCGCCGGTGGAGCAGCGGCGGTAGACGGACTCGCCGTCGGAGGTGCGCAGGACGTCGACCTCGCCGGCGTCGGCGAGGGACTGGAGGGTGCGGTAGACCGTGGTCAGGCCGACCGAGTCGCCCTTGTGCTTGAGCATGTCGTGGAGTTCCTGCGCGCTGCGGAACTCGTCGACCTCGTCCAGGGCCGCCGCCACGGCTGCCCGCTGCCGGGTCGCGCGGCCCTTGACGGGCGGTCCAGCGGTCGTCACCGGTTGCCTCCTTCTGCTGGCGCGCACACGTGCGTCTGCCCGGGCCATTGTGCCAGTCCGGGCACCGCGGGGTCAGACGCCGACCTCGTCCCCGGCACCCCGGCCGGCCGGGATCGCGCACTCCGCCGGGTCCCCGGCGGGCCGCGCCGCGGCCAGCGCCCGGGCGCGGCGCCGGGCCAGCGGCGTGGCGAGCGCGGTGAGGGCGATGAACGCGGCGATGGTCAGCAACACGATCGTCGCACCGGGCGGCACGTCCTGGTAGTACGACGTGACCGTGCCGCCGATCGTGACGCTCACCCCGATGGCGACGGCGATCGCGAACGTCGCCGCGAAGCTGCGGCTGAGCTGCTGGGCCGCCGCGACCGGGACGACCATCAGCGCCGAGACCAGCAGCAGGCCGACCACCCGCATCGCGACCGTCACCGTCACCGCCGCCGTGACCGCCGTCAGCAGGTTCAGGGCGCGCACCGGCAGTCCGGTCACCCGGGCGAACTCCTCGTCCTGGCTGACCGCGAACAGCTGGCGGCGCAGCCCCAGGGTGACCAGCACGACGAAGGCCGCCAGCAGGCAGATCGCCACGACGTCCGACTGCGAGACCGTCGAGAGGGAGCCGAAGAGATACGACGTGAGGTTGGCGTTGGAGCCACCCGGGGCGAGGTTGATGAACATGACACCGCCCGCCATGCCGCCGTAGAAGAGCATGGCGAGGGCGATGTCGCCCCGGGTGCGGCCGTACCAGCGGATCAGCTCCATCAGGACGGCGCCCAGTACGGACACCAGTGTCGCCATCCACACCGGCGACGTGGACAGCAGGAAGCCCAGGCCGACGCCCGTCATCGCGACGTGGCCGATGCCGTCGCCCATCAGGGCCTGGCGGCGCTGGACGAGGTAGATGCCGACGGCCGGCGCGGTGATGCCGACCAGGACGGCGGCCAGCAGCGCCCGTTGCATGAAGGCGTAGTTCAACAGGTCCATCAGCTCAGCAGTCCCGTGCGGATCGGATCGGCGCCCATGGCGCCGTGCGGGTGTACATGGTCGTGGCCGGGCAGGGCATGCTGGCCGACCGCCTTCGGCGGTGGGCCGTCGTGCAGGACGCAGCCGTCGCGCAGGACCACCGCCCGGTCGATGAGCGGCTCCAGCGGGCCGAGTTCGTGCAGCACCAGCAGGGCCGTCGTGCCCCGGGCGGTCTGCTCGCGAAGCGTGTGGGCCAGCACCTCCTGGCTGGCCAGGTCCACGCCCGCCATCGGCTCGTCCATGATCAGCAGCTCGGGGTCGGCGGCGAGCGCGCGGGCGATCAGCACCCGCTGGTGCTGGCCGCCGGACAGGGCGTTCACCGAGTCCTTGGCCCGGTCCGCCATGCCGACCCGCTCGAGGGCCCGCCGCACGGCCGCCTGGTCGGCCCGGCGGAAGACGCCGAAGCGGGTGCGGGAGAGCCGGCCGGACGACACGATCTCGGTGACCGTCGCGGGGACCCCGCCGGCGGTCGTGGTGCGCTGCGGCACGTAGCCGACGCGCGCCCAGTCGCGGAACGAGCGGTGCGGGGTGCCGAACAGTTCGATGATGCCGCCGCTGACCGGCACCTGGCCGATGAGGCTGCGCACGGCGGTGGACTTGCCGGAGCCGTTCGCGCCGAGCAGGGCGACGACCTCGCCGCGGCGCACGGTCAGGTCGATGCCCCGCAGGACGGGGCGCGAGCCGAGTTCGGCGGTCACCCGGCGCATCGCTATGACGGGCTCGGCGCCGGCACCGCTCGTGACATCCCGCATGACGTGGTCCTCCATGTCGGTCACCGGGCGCCCAGGGCCTGCTGGAGGGCCTTGAGGTTGGCCTCCTGGACCGAGAAGTAGTCGGTGCCCCGGGACTTCTTCGTGATGCCTTCGATCGGGTCGAGGACGTCCGTCCTCAGGCCCGCGTCCGCGGCGATGGTCTTCGCCGTGCTGCCGCTGACGAGCGTTTCGTAGAAGACGGTGGTGACGCCGTCGGCCTCGGCCATCGTCTCCAGGTCCTTGACCCGGGCGGCGCTGGGCTCGGACTCCGGGTCGAGGCCGTTGATGGCCTCCTCGGTCAGGCCGTAGCGCTCGGCGAGGTAGCCGAAGGCGGCGTGGGTGGTGATGAAGACCTTGGTCCTGGTGTGCGCGAGACCGTCCTTGAACCGGGTGTTCAGCTCGTTCAGCTGCTTGACCAGGGCGGCGGTGTTCTTCCGGTAGTCGGCCGCGTGGTCCGGGTCGCCCTTTTCGAACGCCTCGCCGACACCCTCGGCGATCTGGGCGTAGCGCACCGGGTCGAGCCAGACGTGCGGGTCCTTGCCGCCGGTCTCCTCGCCCTGGTGGGTGTCGTGCGCGGCGGCGTGCCCGCCGACCTCGTTGCCGTGCTCCTCCAGCGTGGTCAGGGAGGCGGCGTCGATCTTCGTCCTGATCTCCGACTGGGCGATGGCCTTGTCCACCGAGGGCTGCAGGCCCTTGAGGTAGAGCGCCGCGTCGGACTCCTGGAGGCGCGCGGTCTGCCGGGCGCTGATCTCCAGGTCGTGCGGCTCCTGGCCGGGCTGGGTGAGACTGGTGACGTGGACGTGGCTGCCGCCGATCCGCTCGGCGAGGAAGGCCATCGGATAGAACGACGCTACGACGTCGAACTTGTCCGTGCTGCCCGCCGCGGAGCCGGTGGAGCAGGCGGAGAGGGTTCCGAGAGCGAGGGTGGTGGAGGCCGCGAGCGCGGCCCCGGATATGAGGCGTCGTCGTACGTTCATGACAGTCATTTTCAACAAATATGGAAACCATTGTCAACAAGCACCCGTGGAGGGGCCCTGGAGACCCGAACAGGCTCCGCACCCGGCACCGATTTGATTGAGGGGGAGCCCCCGCCGGTACCCTGAAGCATTCGCTGTGAAGCGTCTCGCTTCGTCGCCCGTCGTCGTAATGAAGAGAGCACCGTGGCCGCCGACAAGATCGACACCATCGTCAGCCTGAGCAAGCGCCGTGGCTTCGTATTCCCCAGTAGTGAGATCTACGGTGGCCAGCGCGCCGCCTGGGACTACGGGCCGCTGGGTGTCGAGCTCAAGGAGAACCTCAAGCGCCAGTGGTGGCGCTACATGGTGACGTCGCGCGAGGACGTGGTCGGTATCGACTCGTCCGTGATCCTGGCCCCCGAGGTCTGGGTGGCCTCCGGTCACGTCGCCACCTTCACGGACCCGCTGACCGAGTGCACCGCCTGCCACAAGCGGTTCCGCGCGGACCACCTGGAGGAGGCGTACGAGGCCAAGCACGGCCGTGTGCCGGAGAACGGCCTCGCGGACGTCAACTGCCCCAACTGCGGCAACAAGGGCCAGTTCACCGAGCCCAAGCAGTTCTCGGGCCTGCTCTCCACCCACCTCGGCCCGACCCAGGACACCGGCTCCGTCGCCTACCTGCGCCCGGAGACCGCCCAGGGCATCTTCACCAACTTCGGCCAGGTGCAGACCACCTCGCGGCGCAAGCCGCCGTTCGGCATCGCCCAGATGGGCAAGTCGTTCCGCAACGAGATCACGCCCGGCAACTTCATCTTCCGCACCCGCGAGTTCGAGCAGATGGAGATGGAGTTCTTCGTCAAGCCGGGCGAGGACGAGAAGTGGCACGAGTACTGGATGGAGCAGCGCTGGAACTGGTACACCGGCCTGGGTCTCCGTGAGGAGAACATGCGCTGGTACGAGCACCCGAAGGAGAAGCTCTCCCACTACTCCAAGCGCACCGCCGACATCGAGTACCGCTTCAACTTCGGCGGCAACGAGTGGGGCGAGCTGGAGGGCGTCGCCAACCGCACCGACTACGACCTCTCCTCGCACGCCAAGGCCTCCGGCCAGGACCTGTCGTACTTCGACCAGGAGGCCGGCGAGCGCTGGACGCCGTACGTCATCGAGCCCGCGGCCGGTGTCGGCCGTGCGATGCTCGCCTTCCTCCTCGACGCCTACATCGAGGACGAGGCGCCCAACGCCAAGGGCAAGATGGAGAAGCGCACGGTGCTGCGCCTGGACCACCGCCTGGCCCCGGTGAAGGTCGCGGTGCTGCCGCTGTCCCGCAACCCGGAGCTGTCGCCCAAGGCCAAGGGCCTGGCCCAGGCCCTGCGCCAGAACTGGAACATCGAGTTCGACGACGCCGGCGCCATCGGCCGCCGCTACCGCCGCCAGGACGAGATCGGCACGCCGTACTGCGTGACGGTCGACTTCGACACCCTGGACGACAACGCGGTCACCGTGCGCGAGCGTGACTCGATGAAGCAGGAGCGCGTGTCGCTGGACCAGATCGAGGGGTACCTGGCCGGGCGGCTTCTGGGCTCCTAGTCCCTGGGGAGTCGCTGCGCAGGCTCGGCGGGTGGGTTCTTCGCCCACCCGCCCGCCCGTCTCGGTGACTCGAGAGCCGACCGCCCGGGGGCTCCGCCCCAGACCCCAGCGAGGGCTCCGCCCCCTGCACCCCCGGCTCGCCGCGGAGCGCGGCCACCGGGTGTGGGCGCGGCGATCAGCTCGCCCGGTGTTCGTCTGTCACTCATTGGTCCCCGATAGGCGCCCTGCTTTGGACCTGTGTGTCCGGCCACCGTGTCGACAGGGTGGTCCCATGAGTCTCGCCTTTCTCCTCACCACCCTGGTCGTCGTCGCCACGCCCGGTACCGGCGTCGTCTTCACCCTCGCCGCCGGGCTGTCCCGGGGGCGCCGCGCGAGTGTCGTCGCCGCCTTTGCCTGCACGCTGGGGATCGTGCCGCATGTCCTGGCCGGTGTGAGCGGGCTGGCCGCGTTGCTGAACGCCAGTGCGGCGGCCTTCCAGGTCCTCAAGTACGCCGGGGTCGCCTACCTCTTGTACATGGCGTGGGCGACGGCACGGTCCAAGGAGGCGATCGTCGTCGCGGAGGAGGACACTCCCGGTTCGGCGGGGCGCGTGATCGCGCGCGGGGTGCTCATCAACATCCTCAACCCGAAGCTGACGATCTTCTTCTTCGCCTTCCTGCCGCAGTTCGTGGACCCGGGCGAGCCGCACGCCCTGCCGCGAATGCTCGGGCTGAGCGCGGTGTTCATGCTGGCGACCTTCGTGGTGTTCGCCGCGTACGGCATCCTCGCCGCATCCGTGCGCAGCCACGTCGTCTCACGGCCGCGTGTGATGACGTGGCTGCGGCGGAGCTTCGCGGGGTCGTTCGTCGCGCTCGGCGCCAAACTCGCCCTCACCGCGCGGTGAGCGGAGTCTCAACGCGCCTGGAGCGCCTTCACGTTGTCGCCGAAGGTCCAGTTCTTCGCACCGTCCCAGTTGATCGACCAGGTCATCAGGCCCTTCAGCGCCGTGCCGTAGTGGCGCCAGGCCTGGGTGACCTGGGAGGGGGACAGGTAGCCGCCGCCCGCGCCCGGCTGCGCGGGCAGACCCGGGACCTGCTTGTCGTAGGGGACCCTGATCGTCGTTCCCTGGACCACCAGACCCCTGTTCAGGCAGTCGGTCTGCGCGGTGAAGCCTTCCACGGTGCCGGCCGAGTAGGAGTCGCCGGAGCAGCCGTACATGCTGCCGTTGTAGTACTGCATGTTGAGCCACCACAGCCGGCCGTTGTCCGCGTACTTCTTGATGATCGGCAGGTACGCTCCCCAGATCGAGCCGTAGACGATGCTGCCGCCGGTGACGTACGCGGTCTCCGGGGCCATCGTCAGGCCGAAGTTCGAGGGCATCCGGGCCAGGATGCCGTCGATGATCCGGATCAGGTTGGCCTGGGACGCGGAGAGTTGGGAGATGCTGCCGCTGCCCACCAGGCCGGTCTCGATGTCGATGTCGATGCCGTCGAAGTTGTACTTCTGCAGGATCGGCACGATCGTCGCCACGAACCGGTCCGCGACCGCCTGTGAGCTGAGGTCGATGCCGGCCGCCGCGCCGCCGATCGACAGCAGGATCGTCCGGCCGGAGGCCTTCGCCGCGCACATCTCCGCGGGCGTGGCCACCTTCACGCCCGAGTCCATGCCGTCCTCCCACAGGGCCGTTCCGTCCGAGCGGATGACGGGGAAGGCCGCGTTGATCACGTTGTAGCCGTGCGCGGGGATGCGGGAGTCGGTGATCGGGGTCCAGCCGAAGGGCGGGTGGACGCCGTTGGAGGAGCCGTCCCAGTTCTCCCAGTAGCCCTGGAGGACCTTGCCCGCGGGCCGCGACTTCACCGCGCAGGTGTCGGTAGCCGCGGTGGCGGCCGAGGCGGCGGGCGTGAGGGCGAGGGAGAGCGGGGCGAGACAGGCGGTGGCCAGAGCGGCGGCGAGCAGACGCAGTCTGCGGCGGATCATGCGGAGCCTCCCGGTGGGGGTGCGGTGAGGGTCATGAACGCGGAGTCGTGGGGGTTCAAGGCTTCGAGAATTCGCGGGGTGCGCGCTTATGTCGCAGACATGACAGTGCTCTGGTCCAGACCTTTCGTCAAGAGGTCTGGGCCGAGGGGGAGTGCTCCAAGTGGGTGACAAGTAGTGAATGACAGATATTGAAATCTGTTATTCGTCATGGCAGGGTGGAGCCATGACGATGAACAACCGATCCCTCGGCACCACCGGCCCCCAGGTCTCCGCCCTCGGCCTCGGCTGCATGGGCATGTCCGCGCTGTACGGCGAGGCGGACCGCACCGAGTCCGTCGCCACCGTCCATGCCGCCCTCGAAGCGGGCGTCACCCTGCTCGACACCGGCGACTTCTACGCCATGGGCCACAACGAGATGCTGATCGGCGAGGCCCTGCGCACCGCTCCCGCCGCGCGCCGGGAACAGGCCCTGATCAGCGTGAAGTTCGGCGCGCTGCGCGACCCCGACGGCAACTGGAGCGGCCACGACGGCCGTCCCGCCGCCGTCAAGAACTTCGCCGCCTACTCGCTCCAGCGCCTCGGCGTCGACCACATCGACGTGTACCGGATCACCCGGGTCGACCCCGACGTACCGATCGAGGAGACCGTCGGCGCGATCGCCGAGCTGGTCGAGAAGGGATACGTGCGGCACATCGGCCTCAGCGAGGCCGGCGCCGACACGATCCGCCGGGCGGCCGCCACCGCCCCGATCTCGGACCTCCAGATCGAGTACTCGCTGATCTCGCGCGGCATCGAGGACCGGATCCTGCCCACCACCCGCGAACTCGGCATCGGCGTCACCGCGTACGGCGTCCTCTCGCGCGGGCTGATCTCCGGGCACTTCAGCCGCGACCGGCAGCTCGCCGCGACCGACTTCCGGGCGCACTCGCCCCGCTTCCAGGGCGAGAACCTCCAGCACAATCTGAACCTCGTCGAGGCGCTGCGGAAGATCGCCGAGGGCAAGGGCGTCACCGTCGCGCAGACCGCGATCGCCTGGGTGCTCTCCCGCGGCGAGGACATCGTGCCGCTGATCGGCGCCCGCACCCGCGAGCGGCTGTCGGAGTCACTCGGCGCACTCGACGTCACCCTGGACGAGGCCGACCTGAGCGCCATCGAGGAGGCGGTGCCGGCGGACGCGGCGGCGGGCGAGCGCTACCCCGAGGCGCAGATGGCCCACCTGGACAGCGAACACTGACGACGGCGCCGGTCACGCGTCCGGGTACGGTCTAAGACATGTCACCCACCACCGAGACCCTGACCGCCGAGCGCATCCTCGAGGCGACCGAGGAGGTGCTGCGCCGCCACGGTCCGGCGAAGGCCACCGTGGTGGACGTGGCCCGCGCGCTCGGTGTCAGTCACGGCAGCGTCTACCGCCACTTCCGCACCAAGGCGGCGCTGCGCGAGGCGGTGACGAAACGGTGGCTCGACCGCACCTCCGAGGCCCTGTCGCGCATAGCCGCCGAGGAGGGGCGTGATCCCGAGACGCGGCTGCGGGACTGGTTCCAGGGGCTGTTCGACGCCAAGCGCCGCAAGGCGGGCCACGACCCCGAGCTGTTCGCCACGTACTCGGTCCTCACCGACGAGAACGGCACGGTGGTCGGCGAGCACATCGACGATCTCACGGCCCAGCTGACCCGGATCGTCGAGGCGGGTGTCGCCGTCGGCGCCTTCACCGCCGCCGACCCCGCCGCCGCGGCCCGCGCCCTCTTCCACGCCACCGGCCGCTTCCACGACCCGTGCCACGCGCGGGAGTGGGAGCAGCCCGGCGTCCAGGCCGAGTTCGACGCGGTCCTGGACCTGCTGCTGCGGGGACTGCGGCCGTAGGGGTGCCCTCCGGCCCGCCCCGTCAGACGGTCGCGTGCCAGAAGTCGCGCATCAGGCGGGTGGGCGTCGGATCGTTCATGCCCACCTGCGTGAGCAGGATCGTCACCTTGCCCGCCGGGGTGAGGTGGGCCGTGGTGCCGGTGCCGCCGACCCAGCCGTAACGGCCGGGGACGTTCCACGGATCGGCCGGCGTCACGTCGACCTGGCCCCCGTAGCCCCAGCCCTGGCCCTCCATGAAGAGGGCGCCGATCCTCCGCTGGGCGGCGGTGAGGTGGTCGGTCGTCATACGGCTCACCGAGGCATCCCCGAGCAGGCGGTGGCCGCCCGCCCTGCCGCCGCCCAGGAGCATGCGGGCGAAGGCCAGCCAGTCGTCGGCCGTGGAGACAAGGCCCCCGCCGCCTGACGGGAAGGGCGGGATGCTGCTCCAGTCGCCGTCCGGGCGGTCGGCGAGTTCCGGGGCGCCGGACTCGGCGACCCGGTAGTAGCTGGTGAAGCGGTCGCGCTTGGCCGCCGGGACCTCGAAGGCCGTGTCCCGCATGCCGAGCGGCTCGAAGACCCGCTCGGCCAGGAACTCCGGAAGCGTACGGCCCGACGCCCGTGCCACCAGCACGCCCTGCAGGTCGGAGGACGTGCCGTACAGCCAGGCCTCGCCCGGCTGATACAGCAGCGGTACGGCGGCCAGTTCCGTCAGCCAGGTGTCGGGCTCCGGCCACTGCTGCAGGGCCCGGCCGTCCTTCTGCACCCCGAACAGTGCCTGGACCGCCGGGAGGGAGAAGTCCGAGGGGAAGCCCCACCCGGTGCGTGAGCTCAGCAGGTCCTCGACGGTGATCGGCCGGGCCGCCGGGACCACGTCGTCCACGGGGCTCGACGGGGTGCGGACGGCGACCGGCCCGGACAGCTCCGGCAGCCAGTCGGCCACCGGATCGTCCAGGCCGATCCGCCCGTCCTCCACCAGCATCAGCACGGCCGCCGCGGTGATCGGCTTCGTGATCGAGGCGATCCGGAAGATCGACTCACGGGTCATCGGGGCGCTACGGGCGGTGTCCACGGACCCCACGGCCACCACCTCCACCTCGTCACCACGGGCGACCAGGCCCACCGCGCCCGGCACCCTGCCGTCGTCCACGTGCCGTCGCAGGGTGTCGTGCAGTTCGCTCATCGTCCGGCCTCCCGGTCGTCACGGTCGTCACAGCGTTCCCCGTCGCGGATGACGACTCGCGCCGCCGTGGAAAGTCATCGCACCGGCCGCTCCTCGGTGGCGGGCCGTCGGCGTCATCGGTGCCGGCCCTTCGGCCTCAGCCGATCGTGCGGGGCAGCCGCAGGCTGAGCAGGCCCGTCAGCGCCACGCCCGCCACCTGGGCGAGCAGCGTGACGACCAGGGCGTCCCGCATGCCGGAGCCGGGGACCAGAGACAGGAACAGCGTGCCGAGCGTGGCCACGCCCAGCGCCAGCGACGACTGCTGGGCGGTGATCATGACCCCGCTGCCCACCCCGGCCCGGGCGGCCGGCACCTCGGAGAGGACGATCCGGAAGACGACGGGCAGCTGGAGCGCCTGTCCGGCGCCGGCCAGGGCCGCACCGGGCAGCAGTTCCAGGACGCCGAGGTGCGGCCAGGAGTGCCGGACGGCCAGCGCCATCAGGCCCACGCCCGCCAGCTGCACCACCGCGCCCGCCGTCACCACGCGCGTGCCGTGGCGGGCGACCAGCCGGGGCCCGGCCAGCGAGACGAAGAAGAAGACGACGGCCATCGGGGCGAGGGCCAGCCCCGCGGGGACCGGGCCGAGACCCGCGCCGCGCTGCAGAGCCACCGCGATGACGAACATGAAGCCGCTGAAGCCGACCGAGAACGGCACGATCAGCGCCAGGCCGCGGCGCAGCGACACCAGCCGGAACAGGCTCGGCGGCACCAGTGGCGTACGGCCCTGCCGGTCGGCCCGCCGCTCCACGGCGTAGAACGCCGCCGTCAACGGCGGGAACGCGGCCAGCGACAGCCACGTCCACAGCGGCCAGCCCGCCGCACGCCCCTCGGTGAGGGGCGCGAGCAGCGCCACCAGGGAGACCGCCAGCAGGACCGTGCCGGGGCCGTCGACCGGCTCCGGGCGCTGCGAGCGGGTCTCGGGGACGGCCCGGACGGCCAGCACCAGGCCGGCGATCACGACGGGCACGTTCACCAGGAACACCGAGCGCCAGCCGGTGCCCCACACGTCCGCGGCGACCAGGACGCCACCGAGAATCTGTCCGGCCACCATCGACAGGCCGGCCGTCGCCCCGTACAGGCCCATGGCCCTGGCCCGGCGCGGGCCGGAGGTGGTCGCCTGGATGGTGGCGAGCACCTGCGGCAGCATCGCGGCGGCCGAGGCGCCCTGGGCGACCCGCGCCGCCACCAGCGACCAGGCTCCGGGCGCGAGCCCGCAGGCCAGCGAGGTCAGGCCGAAGGCCGCCATGCCGCCGAGGAAGAGACGGCGCCGGCCGAACAGGTCGCCCAGCCGGCCGCCGAGGACCAGCAGGACGGCGTACGCCACCCCGTACCCGGCGACGACGAGTTCCAGGACGGCCTCGCTCGCGTGCAGGTCTCCGCCGATGGTGGGCAGGGCGACGTTGACGATGAAGAAGTCGACGAGGGGAAGTGCCGCGGCCAGCAGCACCGTGAAGAGCCCGAGCGCGCCCAGCGCGGGTGGTGTCGCCGCGACGGGACGGGCAGTGCGCGAAGTGAAGGTTCGGGTGGTCACGGATCCGAGCGTGCGCCCCGGCTCAGACGGGTACCAGTGTGTTCTTATCCTGGTAGGAGCACTACCTGGCAACCGGCTTCGCGCGCGGGCAGGCTGGAGGCATGACCACCATGGCGCACGAGACGCGGATCCGGGAAGCGGCGGGCGGAGCGGGGGACGAGCCCGCAGCCGCGCGATCCCGGGGGGCCGCCGCGTCGGCGGTCCGGCGGCATGAACTGGCCGCCTTTCTGCGCCACCGGCGCGAGCACATCGCCCCCGAGCGGGTCGGTCTGCCGCGCGGCCGCCGGCGTCGTACGCCGGGCCTGCGCCGCGAGGAGGTCGCGCACCTCTCCGCGGTCGGCGTCACCTGGTACACCTGGCTCGAACAGGCCCGCGACATCCAGGTCTCCGTGCAGGTCCTGGACGCCCTGGCCCGCACCCTGCTGCTCGATCCGGGCGAGCGGGCCCACCTGTTCCAGCTGGCCGGGGCCACGGACCCGGCCCCGCC
Source organism: Streptomyces sp. NPDC003393 (assembly GCF_053589015.1). NCBI lineage: Bacteria > Bacillati > Actinomycetota > Actinomycetes > Kitasatosporales > Streptomycetaceae > Streptomyces > Streptomyces sp. NPDC003393. The sequence goes on from NZ_JBSFRB010000005.1 coordinate 62,402, forward strand.
GGCCGCCTGCCCGTCGGTCACTCCCGCCCTGCGGGCCCTGCTGGAGCAGATCGAGCCCTTCCCGGCCTGCCTCCAGAACAGCCGGTACGACATCCTCGCCTACAACCGCAGCTACGGCATGCTCTTCTGCGACCTGGACGCGGTGGCGCCCGAGGACCGCAACTGTCTGGTTCTGTCGTACACCCACGAGGAGTGGCGCTCCTCGATCGTGCACCTGGAGGACGCCACCCGGCACATGACGGCCCGGTTCCGCGCCGCGATGGCCGGGCATCTGGCCGACCCGACCTGGAAGACGCTGCTGAAGCGGCTGCGCGACCAGTCGCCCGACTTCCGCCGGGTCTGGGACCGGCACGAGGTGGTGGCCCCGGCGGGCAAGCGCAAGGAGTTCCGCAACGCCCACGTCGGCCGCGTCACCGTCGACCACACCGACCTGTGGGTCAGCCCCGAGGTGGGGCCTCGCCTGGTGACGTACGTACCGGGGGACGAGGAGTCGCGCGAGCGGCTGGAGAAGCTGCACGTGATCGCGCTGGAGCGGAACGCGCGGGGCTCCTGAGAGCGGGCTGCCGAAAGCGCGGGGCCCGCTCGTCCGGGTTTCTCGATGGGCCGGTCAGGCCGGCGCCGGGTATGGCTCAGGCCGGCCCGGCGAAGTGGCTCACGTCCGCCCCCGGAGTGGGTCAGGTCGGCCTCGAAAGCGGCTCAGGCGCCGACGCCCGCCGCCTGGCGGACCTCGTGCTCCTGGAGCCGGTCGGCCGTGTGCTGGGCGGTGCGTCGGGCCCAGCGGCCGGAGGTGATCGCGCCCAGCAGCAGCACCGCGAGCCCGCAGATCACCAGCACCCACCACCCGGGCCGGGCGGCCGACACGAACGCCTCCTTGTACGAGGACGAGCCGACCCCGGAGGCCAGCAGCGCACCGACCACGGCGACGCCGAGGGTCTGCCCGAGCTGCCGGCTGGTGGAGGCGACCGCCGCGGCGACGCCGGCCTGGGCGCGCGGCATGCCGGAGACCGCCGTGTTGGTGATGGGGGCGTTGACGAAGCCGAAGCCGATGCCGAACAGCAGGTAGCCGATCAGAAGGGTGAGGTCGGACGTCTCGGCCTCGAAGGCCGCGAACAGCACCGCGCTCGCCGTCATGGCGGTCCCGGCGATCAGCAGGGGCAGACGCGGACCCCGGTTGCCGACCAGCCGTCCGGACAGCGGGGCGAACAGGAAGGTGGGTCCCGCCATCGGCAGCATCCACAGGCCCGCGTGCAGGGCGTCCAGGCCGCGCACGTTCTGCAGGTACAGCGTGGACAGGAAGAGGAAGCCGCCCAGGGCCGCGAAGCCGCTGACCGCGATCACCGTGGCCCCGCTGAACGGGGCGGAGCGGAAGAACCGCAGATCGATGAGGGGTTCGGTGCGGCGCGGCTCGTACCACAGCAGGCCGATCAGAGCGGCGAGCGCCACGGCGGCGAAGGGCAGCACGAGGGCCGCGCTCGCGTGCGGTGCCTCGATGATCGCGTACGTCAGCGCGCCGAACAGGGCGATGACCAGCACCTGGCCGACCGGGTCGGGGCGGCGGGCCTTCGGGGCGCGGGACTCGGGGACGAAGCGCAGGGTGAGCAGGATCGCGGCGAGGGCGACGGGCAGGTTGACCCAGAAGATCGAACGCCAGCCGACCGACTCCACCAGCAGGCCGCCGACCAGCGGTCCGGCCGCCATCGATATGCCGACCACGGCGCCCCACGCACCGATCGCACGGGCGCGCTCGCGCGGGTCGGTGAAGGTGTTGGTGATGATCGACATGGCGACCGGGTTGAGCATCGAGCCGCCGACGGCCTGCACCATGCGGAAGACGATCAGCAGTTCCAGGTCGGGCGCGAGCGAGCACAGCAGCGAGCCGATGCCGAAGACGACCAGGCCCGTCATGAACACGCGTCTGCGGCCGATCCGGTCGGCCGTGGAACCGGCGAGCATCAGCAGCGACGCCAGGACCAGGGTGTAGGCGTCGATGGTCCACTGGAGGCCGGACGTGGTGGCGTGAAAGTCGCGTTGCAGGGAGGGGAGGGCGACGTTCAGAACGGTGTTGTCCAGGCTCACGATCAACAGGCTCATGCAGCAGATCGCGAGCACCAGCAGACGCCGGCGGTGGCTGAGCTCGGGCATGCCTTCCATCGTAGTCGATTTCGATAGTGCGGTTAACTAATGACCGATACATGATCTCCGTCGATACGCGACAATGGGGGAATGCCCACGCCCGAGTCCCCCTTGCAGATCGGTCCGCACCCCGTCCGGCCGCCGGTGGTCCTGGCCCCCATGGCCGGCATCACCAACGCACCCTTCCGCACCCTGTGCAGGGAGTTCTCCGGCGGCAAGGGCCTGTTCGTGAGCGAGATGATCACGACCCGGGCCCTGGTCGAGCGCAACGAGAAGACCATGCAGCTCATCCGGTTCGACGCGAGCGAGACGCCCCGCTCCATCCAGCTGTACGGCGTCGACCCGGCGACCGTCGGCAAGGCCGTCCGCATGATCGTGGAGGAGGACCTCGCCGACCACATCGACCTGAACTTCGGCTGTCCGGTGCCGAAGGTGACTCGCAAGGGCGGCGGCTCGGCCCTGCCCTACAAGCGCAACCTGCTCCGGGCGATCCTGCGCGAGGCGGTGAGCGGCGTCGGCGACCTGCCGGTCACCATGAAGATGCGCAAGGGCATCGACGACGACCACCTCACCTACCTCGACGCCGGCCGGATCGCCGTGGAGGAGGGCGTGACCGCCATCGCCCTGCACGGCCGCACCACCGCCCAGCACTACGGCGGCACCGCCGACTGGGACGCGATCGCCCGGCTGAAGGAGCACGTGCCCGAGATCCCGGTGCTCGGCAACGGCGACATCTGGTCGGCTCAGGACGCGCTGCGCATGGTGCGCGAGACCGGGTGCGACGGCGTCGTGGTCGGGCGCGGGTGTCTGGGCCGGCCGTGGCTGTTCGCGGACCTGGTGACGGCGTTCGAGGGCGGTACGGACGCGGATGTTCGCGCCGGAGGCGGCGAGGGACACGGCGTACGGCCCACCCTGCGCGAGGTCGCGGACGTCATGGTCCGCCACGCCACCCTGCTCGGGGAGTGGATCGGCGACGAGTCGCGGGGCGTCATCGACTTCCGCAAGCACGTCGCCTGGTATCTGAAGGGCTTCGCTGTCGGCTCCGAGATGCGCAAACGGCTCGCGATCACCTCGTCTCTGGAGGAACTGCGCGCCGGCCTGGACGAGCTGGACCTGGACCAGCCGTGGCCGGTCGGCGCGGACGGGCCCCGCGGCCGTACGTCCGGCAACAACCGGGTGGTGCTGCCGGACGGCTGGCTGAGGGATCCGTACGACTGCGCGGGCGTGAGTGCGGACGCGGAGGTGGACACCTCCGGTGGGTGAGCGGGGCCTTCTCCGCCCGCCCGCACACCCGTCTCGGTCACAGCACTAGAGAGGTGACCGTCCCAGGGGCTGCGCCCCTGAGCCCGGCCGGGGCTCTGCCCCTGGCCCACCAGGGCTGTCGCCCCCATGTCAGGTGCCCGCGCCGTTCGGCGCGGGTGGCGCGGTGGCGACGCGTGCGGGACGTCGAGCGGTCAGTTCTTCCTGGGATGCGGAGTCGAGCCGTAGGCCGTCAGGAAGCGGTCGCGGAAGGCGCTCATCTTCCAGACGGGGGCGTCGTGGGCGGGGCGCAGGCCGTCGGTCCAGCCCCAGTCGGCGATCCTGTCGAGAACCTTGGGGTCCTTGGCGACGATGGAGACCGGAACGTCCCGGCTGGCGTGGTCGCCGCTGACCCGGGCGATGGGCTGGTGGTCGCCGAGGAAGACCAGCACGGTGTCGTCGTCGCCGTAGCGCTGGAGCCACTGGGTCAGGGCCGTCACCGAGTACTGGACCGCCTTGCCGTACTCCTCCCGGGACCGGGTGGGGTCGGTGATGATGTCCTGCGGCCTGGTGCCCGCCGCCTCGATGCCCTTGTAGACCGAGCCGTCACCGATCCGGTCCCAGGGAACCATCTTCGGGATCGGCGCCCAGGGCTGATGGCTGGAGGTCAGGATGACGAACGACGTCAGCGGCTTGTCGTGCTTCCTGCCGTGCGCCAGGCGCTGGAAGGCCTCCAGCGCGTACTGGTCGGGCATGGTCGACCAGCTGAACTTCGGTCCCTGGTAGCCGAGTTGAAAGGCGTTGTAGACCTTGTCCAGGCCGTACCAGTGCGCCTCCGGCCACCCCTTCTGCACGCCCGGCATGATGCCGACCGTGTCCCAGGCGCCCGTCTTCTTGAACGCCTCGGTGAGGGTCAGGTGATCGCCGGAGGTCACCGTGCGGTAGCGGTTCTGGTTGTCGACCCAGAGTCCCGACATGAACGTGGAGTGGCCGAGCCAGCTGCCGCCGCCGTACGTGGCCGACGTCAGCCAGCCGCTCTTCGCGTGGAAGCCCGCCTCGGCCAGGGCCTGGGTGGAGGCGTCCAGGGTCCTGTCCACACCGGGCGCCATGATCGGGTCCTCGATCGCACTGCGGCCGTAGCTCTCGATGAACGTGAAGATCATGTCCTTGCCCCGCAGGTCGGGCACGAGCTGACGGCCCGGTGTGTTCCCGAACGCGTCGGCCTTCGCCGTCCTCGCGAACGCGCGCTCGTCCCGGATCGTCGAACGCAGCGCCTGCTCGTGGTACTTGAGCATGGTCACCGTGTGCTCGGAGGCCACCGGGATGCCGGAGATCTGGAGGTTCAGGGTCGAGCACGTCATCCACACCACGCTGACCAGCAGCAGCCCACGGGTCGTACGTGACTTGTCCCGGCCGAGGAAGGTCCCGACCCTGACCACCGCCAGCGCCATCACCGCGAGCACCGCCACGACCAGGAGCACCACGGCGACGGCGGCCAGCAGCGCGACCGTGCCGCCCAGGGTGTCCGCCAGGTACGACTGCGCGTCGTCGAGCAGTTGCCAGTCCAGGATCACGTCGAAGCTGCGGCCGAGGTACTGGTTGAACTCGATGTCCGTCAGATTCAGCACGGTCAGCACGCCGAGCGCCACCCCGCCGAGCGCCGCCGCCACCACCCGTGGCCTGCGCGGCAACGCGACCAGCACCGCCGCCCCGAGCAACGCCTCCACCGGAATCCGCGTGAACGACGCGGGATGCAACTGCTGCTGCTTGTTCGGCAGCAGCAGTGCGAAAAGGACGAGGACCAGGGCCACCCCGGTCACGGCCGTGGACACGCCCCGCGCGGCCACCGGATGCCCCACCTGCCAGCGCCGCCATGCCCGTCGCGCGGTACGGGGACGGAACACACGGAGGAGCCGTAGAGGGGAGCGCGGGGAACGGGAGGGGTCGGGGGCGGTGAGGGAGCCGGACCCGTGGGGGGAGGACTCGGGCGTGCTCGCATCCGGCTCGTCCGTCTTCGGTTCGGGCAGGTCCGGCTCATCCGGGCCGGGAGCCGTGGCCTCCTGTCCGTCCGCCTCCGACTGGTCCGTCTTCGGTTCGGCGACGGTCGTGCTCAGTGCCGTCGCCTCCGGTGCCGGCGGGGGTGGGGCCGTGGTCCCGGTGTCGACCTCCGCCTCGGTCGTTGCCGATGGCCGGTCTGTACTCGTGTGCTGAGGCACCCCGGAGGTCCTTCCCGTACGCGGCGTCGCTGAACGGCGGGTCCCGCAGGGGAGTGAGGACCCGCCGCAGTCCCGTACGGCCTGCCCACGCCACCTGTTCACGGCGCTCGGCAAACACCCGGCAAACGACGTCGGCACGCGTCCGCATGGTGAAATCCGGGCGTCTGTGGCAGCGTGATTCTCGCCACCCTTGATAAGGCTTACGCTCAGATGAGCGGATCGTGGGCGGCTGCACCTCATCAAGAGATGGCACTGAGTGCCACACCTTGATCGTTCATCGATCGAAATCACACGTGCCGCGACCTGCTCATATGAGCGACAGGAGCGCTCTATCGGCGTTGATTCGTTCAAGAAGTGAAAACATCGGCCCTTGACCGCTTGCCAAGCCTTGACTTTCGATCCGCTGGCGGACGAGTGGTTACGGGCGCATGACGCGCAAGTGGACGTACCAAGGCCCCTTCGATCTGGGTATGTTCCTCGCCGTCAGGGCAGCCACCGCGTCCTCGAGGAGTCGAGACCCGTGTCGGAAAACAAAGATCCCCAGGTAGCCGAGCGCGGCGACAGTGTTGAGGGGGTGAAGTTCGTCTACGACTTCACCGAGGGCAACAAGGACCTCAAGGACCTCCTCGGCGGCAAGGGTGCCAACCTCGCCGAGATGACCAACCTGGGCCTCCCCGTCCCTCCGGGCTTCACCATCACCACCGAGGCCTGCAAGGTCTACCTTGACAGCGGCGAGGAGCCGGCCGCCCTGCGCGACGAGGTGAGTGCGCACCTCGACGCCCTCGAGGAGCGGATGGGCAAGAAGCTCGGTCAGGCCGACGACCCCCTCCTCGTGTCGGTCCGCTCCGGGGCGAAGTTCTCCATGCCCGGCATGATGGACACCGTCCTGAACATCGGCCTGTCCGACAAGTCCGTGCAGGGACTGGCCAAGCAGGCCGGCGACGAGCGCTTCGCCTGGGACTCCTACCGGCGGCTCATCCAGATGTTCGGCAAGACCGTGCTCGGCGTCGACGGCGACCTCTTCGAGGAGGCCCTCGAGGCGGCCAAGGCGGCCAAGAAGGTCGCCGTCGACACGGAACTGGACGCGGCGGACCTGAAGAAGCTGGTCACCAAGTTCAAGAAGATCGTCAAGACCGAGGCCGGCCGGGACTTCCCGCAGGACCCGCGCGAGCAGATGGACCTCGCCATCAAGGCGGTCTTCGACTCCTGGAACGGCGACCGCGCCAAGCTCTACCGCCGCCAGGAGCGCATCCCGCACGACCTGGGCACCGCCGTCAACGTCTGCTCCATGGTCTTCGGCAACCTCGGCCCCGACTCCGGCACCGGCGTCGCCTTCACCCGCGACCCCGCCTCCGGCCACCAGGGCGTCTACGGCGACTACCTGCAGAACGCGCAGGGCGAGGACGTCGTCGCGGGCATTCGCAACACCGTGCCGCTCGCCGAGCTGGAGAACATCGACAAGAAGTCGTACGACCAGCTCATGCAGATCATGGAGACCCTGGAGAACCACTACAAGGATCTCTGCGACATCGAGTTCACCATCGAGCGCGGCCAGTTGTGGATGCTCCAGACCCGGGTCGGCAAGCGCACCGCGGGCGCCGCGTTCCGGATCGCCACGCAGCTGGTGGACCAGGGCCTGATCGACGAGGCCGAGGCGCTCCAGCGCGTCACCGGCGCCCAGCTCGCGCAGCTGATGTTCCCGCGCTTCGACGACGGCGCGAAGGTCGAGCAGATCGGCCGGGGCATCGCCGCCTCCCCGGGCGCGGCCGTCGGCAAGGCGGTCTTCGACTCCTACACCGCCGTCAAGTGGTCCCGCTCGGGCGAGAAGGTCATCCTGGTCCGCCGGGAGACCAACCCCGACGACCTCGACGGCATGATCGCGGCCGAGGGCATCCTGACCTCCCGCGGCGGCAAGACGTCCCACGCGGCCGTCGTGGCCCGCGGTATGGGCAAGACGTGTGTCTGCGGCGCGGAGGAGCTGGAGGTCGACACCAAGCGTCGCCGGATGACGGTCCCCGGCGGCCACGTCGTCGAGGAGGGCGACGTCATCTCCATCGACGGCTCCACCGGCAAGGTCTACCTGGGCGAGGTCCCGGTGGTCCCCTCCCCGGTCGTGGAGTACTTCGAGGGCCGGATGCACGCCGGCGCCGACGACGCCGACGAGCTGGTCGAGGCCGTGCACCGGATCATGGCCTTCGCCGACCGCAAGCGTCGCCTGCGGGTGCGCGCCAACGCCGACAACGCCGAGGACGCGCTGCGCGCCCGCCGCTTCGGCGCCCAGGGCATCGGCCTGTGCCGCACCGAGCACATGTTCCTCGGCGACCGCCGCGAGCTGGTCGAGCGGCTGATCCTGGCCGACACCGAGGACGAGCGGCAGGAGTCCCTCAAGCAGCTCCTGCCGCTGCAGAAGAAGGACTTCGTGGAGCTGTTCGAGGCGATGGACGGACTGCCCGTCACCATCCGCCTGCTCGACCCGCCGCTGCACGAGTTCCTGCCCGACATCACCGAGCTGTCGGTGCGCGTGGCCCTCGCCGAGTCCCGCCAGGAGCCGCACGAGAACGAGCTGCGCCTGCTCCAGGCCGTGCACCGGCTGCACGAGCAGAACCCGATGCTGGGCCTGCGCGGCGTACGCCTCGGTCTGGTGATCCCCGGCCTGTTCACCATGCAGGTCCGCGCCATCGCCGAGGCGGCGGCCGAGCGCAAGGCGGCCAAGGGCGACCCGCGCGCCGAGATCATGATCCCGCTGGTGGGCACCGTCCAGGAGCTGGAGATCGTCCGCGAGGAGGCCGACCGGGTCATCGCCGAGGTCCAGGAGGCCACCGGCGCCCGTCTGAAGCTGGCGATCGGCACGATGATCGAGCTGCCGCGCGCCGCGCTCACCGCCGGCCAGATCGCCGAGGCCGCGGAGTTCTTCTCCTTCGGCACCAACGACCTGACGCAGACGGTGTGGGGCTTCAGCCGCGACGACGTGGAGGCGAGCTTCTTCACGGCGTACCTGGAGAAGGGCATCTTCGGCGTCAGCCCGTTCGAGACGATCGACAAGGACGGCGTGGGCTCCCTGGTGAGGGCCGCCGCCCAGGCCGGCCGCGCCACCCGCCCCGACCTCAAGCTCGGCGTGTGCGGCGAGCACGGCGGCGACCCGGAGTCCGTCCACTTCTTCCACGAGGTGGGCCTGGACTACGTCTCCTGCTCCCCGTTCCGCATCCCGGTCGCCCGCCTGGAGGCCGGCCGCGCGGCCTCCCAGTCGCAGGGCAGCGACCACCGGTAGGCCGGACCGCCGGCGGCGACCGGCAGAGACCCCGGAGTTCTCGTCGTGGTCCCCGACCCTCACTACCGATTGCGACGAGGACTCCGGTCCACCAGGAGAAGGGGCGGCATCCTGTGCGGGGACGCCGCCCCTTCCTCGCGCCCGGAGCAGGCTTCAGGCCATCCGGACCTCGTACGCCGTCACCCGCACCGACTCGTCATCCAGACACCGGCCGCCGGCCAGGTCGAAGCGCTGCTTGAGCAGCGGGGACGCCACGAACGGGCGGCCCCGGTGGGTGCCGGTCAGGCCGCGGGAGAGCACGGCGGCGCCGGTGAAGGGGTCGCGGTTGTCGATGGCGTAGACGCGCCCGGAACGGTCACGGAAGACGGCCACCTGACGGCCGTCCGGCAGCAGGGCCGCCACCCCGCGGCCCGGCAGCAGCGCGCTCAGGTCGCAGACGGTGAACCAGTCGTCGTCCAGCCGCAGCTGCACCTTCAGGTCGGTCTTCTCGGGGGCCAGGGTGGTCATCGCTGGGCGCTTCCTTCCAGGACGTCTTCCAGGTTTCCGGTGGTCTCGGTGGCGTCGGCGGGTCGCATGCCGATGGACAGCAGCGGCAGGTCGGGCTTCATCTGGTCGCGTTCGGGGACGAAACCGACGACCGGATCGGGCGTGTCGGGCGCGTTGACGAAGGACACGAACCTGGCCAGCTTCTCCGGGTCGTCGAGGGTCTCGGCCCACTCGTCGCGGTAGTGGGACACATGCGCGGCCATCAGCGCCTCCAGCTCGTCGCAGATGCCGAGCGAGTCGTGCACCACCACGTCCCGTACGTGGTCCAGGCCGCCGGGGATCCGCTCCAGCCAGACACTGGTGCGCTCCAGGCGGTCGGCGGTGCGGATGTAGAACATCAGGAACCGGTCGATCAGCCGGACCAGTTCGGCGTCCGACAGGTCCTGGGCCAGCAGGTCCGCGTGGCGCGGGGTGGCGCCGCCGTTGCCGCCGACGTACAGGTTCCAGCCGGCCGCGGTGGCGATCACGCCGAAGTCCTTCGACTGGGCCTCCGCGCACTCGCGGGCACACCCGGAGACCGCCGACTTCAGCTTGTGCGGGGACCTCAGCCCCCGGTAGCGCAGCTCCAGGTCGATCGCCATGCGCACCGAGTCCTGGACGCCGTAGCGGCACCAGGTCTGCCCGACGCAGGACTTCACCGTGCGCAGCGACTTGCCGTACGCGTGCCCCGACTCGAACCCGGCGTCGACCAGGCGGGTCCAGATCAGGGGCAGCTGCTCCACCCGGGCGCCGAACATGTCGATGCGCTGCCCGCCGGTGATCTTCGTGTAGAGGCCGAAGTCCCGAGCGATCTCACCGATCACGATCAGCTTCTCCGGGGCGATCTCGCCACCGGGGATCCGCGGCACCACCGAGTACGAGCCGTTCCTCTGGAGGTTGGCCAGGAAGTGGTCGTTGGTGTCCTGGAGCGCGGCCTGCTCGCCGTCCAGGACATGGCCGTGGGCGCCGATCGCCGGGGCCAGCGAGGCGATGATCGAGGCCACCGCCGGCTTGCAGGTCTCGCAGCCGTCGCCGCCCCTCGTCTCCTCGCGGCCATAGCGGTCCAGCAGCTCCTGGTAGGAGGTGAGGCGCAGGGCCAGGACGATCTCGTACAGCTCCTCACGGGTCTGCCCGAAACAGCCGCACAGGCCCTTGTCGACCTCGACGCCGCTCGCCTCCAGCTCCTCGTTCACCAGTTGGGTGAGCACCTTGACGCAACTGCCGCAGCCCGTGCCGGCCTTGGTGCACTTCTTCACCGCGGGCACGGTGGTGCACGCGTGCTCGGTGACCGCGCCGCGGATCGTGCCCTTGGTGACGTTGTGGCAGGAGCAGATCACCGCGTCGTCCGGGAGCGCGGACGGGCCGAGCTGCGCGGGCGCGCCCGCGCCGGCGGGGAGCACCAGCGACTCCGGGGCGATCGGCGGCACCGAACCGGTGAGCGCGCGCAGCGTGCCGTACGCCTCCGCGTCGCCCACCAGGATGCCGCCCAGCAGCGTGCCGTCCCGGCCGATGACCAGCTTCTTGTACAGACCTGCCCGGGAGTCGGAGTAGACCACGTCCAGGCAGTTCTCGGCGGCGCCGTGCGCGTCGCCGAAGGACGCCACGTCCACGCCGAGCAGCTTCAGCTTGGTGGACAGGTCGGCGCCCGTGAACGCCGCCTCGTCCTCGGCGATCGTCGCCGCCGCCGTCTCGGCCTGCTCGTAGCCCGGCGCGACCAGGCCGTACACCCGGCCGTCGGCGGCCAGCGCGCACTCGCCGATCGCGAACACACGCGGGTCGGCGACCGTACGGCACTGCTCGTCGACCGCGATGCCGCCGCGCTCGCCGACGGTCAGTCCGCAGTCGCGGGCGAGCTGGTCGCGGGGGCGGACCCCGGCGGAGAACACCACCATGTCGGTGGCGAGCTCGGAGCCGTCGGACAGCTTCATGCCGGTGACGGCGCCGGAGTCGTCGACGACGACCTCCTGGGTGCCCACGCCGGTGTGGACGGCGAGGCCCATCTCCTCGATGGTGCGCAGCAGCGCCGCGCCGCCTCCCTCGTCGACCTGCACCGGCATCAGGCGCGGCGCGAACTCCACGATGTGGGCGTCCAGTCCGAGGCCCTTGAGCGCGCCGGCCGCCTCCAGCCCGAGCAGACCGCCGCCGACCACGGCACCGGTGGTCGCCCTCGCCTTCGCGTACTCCTCGATGGCGAGGAGGTCCTCGATGGTCCGGTAGACGAAACAGCCGGTGGCGTCCTTGTTCGGGACGGGCGGCACGAACGGGTACGAGCCGGTGGCCAGGACCAGGATGTCGTAGCCGACGACCACGCCCGACCGGGCGGTCACCTTCCGCGCCTCCCGGTCGACGGTCTCGGCCGGGTCGCCGAGGTGCAGCTCGATGCCGTGGTCCTCGATGAACGCGAGGTCGGTCAGCGAGAGGTCCTCGGGCGTCCGGCCGGAGAAGTACGAGGTGAGCTGCACACGGTCGTACGCGGGGCGCGGCTCCTCGCACAGCACGACCACCCGGTGCGTGGCGGTCAGGCCGCGCTCGGCCAGCGCTTCGAGGAAGCGCTGGCCGACCATGCCGTGGCCGACGAGCACGATCGTGGGGGTGTCCGTGCGGGTGTCCGTGGCGGTGTCCGTGGACATCAGGAGCCTCCGTCGTTGGTGAGCAGGTGGAGCAGGGGGCCGCCGTCCGTCGGGAGCGGCTCTGCTCCCTCCCAGGCGCGGGCGAGCGCGCCGACGGTGCCGAGTTCGCCGACGAGGACCCCGCCGACCAGGCGGTCGTCGCGGACGACGACCTTGCGGTAGGTGCCGCGGGTGGCGTCGGCGAGCTGCACGACGTCGTCGCCGGGGCGGGCCTCGGTCTCGCCGAACGCGGCGAGGTCGAAGGGCGAGTGCGGGCCGGTGAGCGTCAGCCTTGTCAGGGAACGGGTGCCGGTGTACCGGGCGTCCGGGTCGCCCGCGAGCAGCGCGGCGAGCGCGCCGGCCTGTTCCAGGGCCGGTGCGGCCAGGCCGTACACGGTGCCGGCGTGCTGGGCGCAGTCGCCGATGGCGTGGACGTGCGGGTCGGAGGTGCGCAGCTCGTCGTCGACGAGGACTCCCTTGCGGACGGTGAGGCCCGCCTGCTCGGCGAGGCCGGTGCGCGGACGCACCCCGCAGGCGACCACCACGAGGTCGGCGTCGAGCGCGTACCCGTCCGCCATCTCCACCGAGCGGACCGCGCCGCCCACGCAGCGCACGTCCCGCACCCGGCACTCGGTGTGCACCTCGACGCCGAGGCCCTCCAGGTGGTGCCGCACGAGCCGGGAGGCGCCCGGGTCCAGTTGCCGTTCCATGAGGCGCTCGGCCTGCTGGGCGAGGACCACCTGCGCGCCGCGGGCCGCGAGCGCGCGGGCCGCGGAGACGCCGAGCAGCCCGCCGCCGACGACGACCGCGCGCACCCCGGGCCGTACGGCCTTGGACAGGCCCAGGCAGTCGTCCATGGTGCGGAAGGCGTGGACGCCCTCGGGCAGCTCGTGGTCCGGTGTGAACAGACCGCGCAGCGGGGGCAGCACGGGGTTGGAACCCGTGGCCAGCACCAGCGTGCCGTAGCCGATCGACGAGCCGTCGGCGCACCGCACCTCGCGTGCGGCGCGGTCGATCCCGGTGACCCGGGCGCGGACCAGACCGGCGGGCGCCGGGAGCGCGATCACCTCCGGTGCGTACCGCTCGGCCAGCACCTCGGCGAGCAGCACCCGGTTGTACGGCGGATGCTCCTCCTCGCCGACGACCAGCGCGGGCGTGCCGAGCTCACCGAGCCGCCGGGCGAGGGTCACACCCGCGAGGCCGGCGCCGATCACCACCACACGCGCATTCGAGGTCATGCACCCGAGCCTGCGGCGCGGACGTTACCCGGCCGCATCACACCTGTTTCCCGTACGGAACGCTGCCCTCAGTGGGCGCCGGGGGTGGATGTGAGGGGTTCGCGGGGGCGGCCGGGGTGTGGTGTGAGGTGTGTGCGGGGGCCGCCGAGGAGCGGATCGAGGGGGCGGCCGGGGTGCGGTACGAGGCGGGGACCGGGAGACGGTCGGCCGGTCAGCGGCTGCCGGTCAGATGGGCGAAGACGACGACGTTGCCCTGGTAGCCGGTGGACCGGGAGTAGCCGCCGCCGCAGGTGATCACCCTCAGCTCGGGGCGCGGGGCGGCGCCGTAGACCTTCTGGTCGGGGAAGTGACTGGCCTGGTACACCTCTATCGCGTCCACGGTGAAGACGGCGACGCTGCGGTCCCGGCGGTCCACCTCGATGATGCTGCCCTTGCGCAGGGCGCCGAGGTCGTAGAAGACGGCGGGACCCTCCGTGTTGTCGACGTGGCCGGCGACGATCGCGGTGCCGTTCTCGCCGGGCGTGGTGCCGGCCTCGTACCAGCCGGCGAGGTTCTTCTCCTGGGAGGGCGGGACGTCCAGGCTGCCGGAGGGGGTCAGGCCCAGGCCCATCAAGGGGGCGTCCACCCGTATCGAGGGTATGCGGATACGGAGGGGCGGGGACGGCGGCAGGGCGGGGGCGGCGAGCCGTTCCTCGCCGGGGTCGGGGTGGCCCTCGGCCGCGGCGGGCTGGGGCGGCGGCTGCTCGTGGCCGGTGCCACGCAGCAGCCATACGCCGGAGCAGAGGGCGACGACGGTCACGGTGGCTATCGCGGAGTTGCCTATCCTGCGCATACGAACACCTCTCGCCCCCGTGTCGGCCCCCGCTGGTTGCACCCCCGACGCTTCATGGACCCCGTTTCGATCCGGTGCCCCGTGCCCCCTCCGGGCCACGAGGGGCGTCGGGCCCGGAGGGGGAGGGACGTGCGGTACCGGTGGACGGACAGCGGAGGGTGTCCGTCAGATCCCGTCGCCTCTCGCCCGGCGATGCAGGAGCCAGGTACCGCCCGCGGCGGCGACGGCCAGAGCCGCCACGCCGGCCGCGGTCCGTACGGGGTCGGCGCCCAGCGCGCCGCCGACCCCCGTCTTCACACTTCCCCGGGGCTGGAGCTGCCCCTGGGCGGAACTGAGGGTGACGATCAGATCGCCCTTGACCCGCCGGCCGCCCACGGCGCAGTCCGCGACGATCTCGTACGTCCCCGGTTGCGCGCTCTCCGGCACCCGGAACTGGCCGATCGCGTCGCCCTCGTGCGCGCTCGGCGCCAGCGGGAAGGCGCCCGCGCCGACGGCGCTCGCGTCACCCGCCGCGGAGCCCTTCGCGCCGCACGCCTTGGTGTTCACGCTGACATGACCGCCCGGCACCACCGAGGACGGGTACACCTCGAGAGCGCCGGTGGCCGGGCCGGAGGGACGCGCCGCCACGACGGCGTCCTCGGCGCCGTACGCGGGCGCGGCGAGACCGCTCACGGCGGCGACGGCGAGCGCGGCCCCGGTCACGGCCCCGGCCGACGACAGACGAGCGAGACGTCGCATCGGTCCTCCTCCCAGCTCTGCGGTTCTGCTGTTGCCCTGCGGTCCCGCGGCGGCGGCACGGCCCAGCGGCACCCACGAGTGCCGTGGCCGTCGCCGCGCCCTGCCCTTTCGAGGTAAGTGGCACGGACGCGAGCCCGCTTCCTGAGGGCACGTCAGAAATGCGGTGAACGGGTGTCGAGACGTCTCGCCGGGGAGGCGTGACGAGGGGTGTTTGAGCAGGTCAGCGTGGCTTCGCTGACGGCTCGTCGGGAAACACCCCGAAGGGTGCGCAGCGCGGGGGTGAACGGGTGATCGCGACGCTCGGGCTCGACGGCGACGCGAAACCGGGGCGTGACCGGCTTGACCTCGACAAAGCTTGAGGTATCAGGCTGTGCCGCATGAACACCACCGCGGAACCCCTGAAGGTCACCCTCGTCATCGGCAGCAACCGCCACGGCCGCTTCGGCCCCGTGGTCGCCGACTGGCTCCTCGCCCGCCTCCGCGACCGCGCCGACCTGGTCCCGCAGGTCGTGGACGTGGCGGAGACGGCGGCCCTGCCGACGACCCTGGCGCGCGGCCCGGAGGCGACGGCGGCCCTGGCGGACATCACACCGAAACTGGCGTGGGCGGACGCCTTCGTCGTCCTCACCCCCGAGTACAACCACTCCTTCCCCGCCGGCCTGAAGAACCTCGTCGACTGGCACTTCGCCGAGTGGCAGGCCAAGCCAGTCGCCCTCGTCTCCTACGGCGGCCTGTCCGGCGGCCTCCGCGCCGTGGAGCACCTCCGCCAGGTCTTCGCCGAACTCCACGCGGTCACCGTCCGCGACACGGTCTCCTTCCACAACGCACACGCGTCCTTCGACGACGAGGGCCGTCTCGACGACCCCACCGCCGCCGACGCCGCGGCGAAGTCGATGCTGGACCAGCTGGCGTGGTGGGGGCAGGCGCTGCGGGAGGCCAAGGAGCGACGGCCGTACGGCCGTTAGCCCGCGGGCTCCGGATCCGCCTTTGGATAGCCCCTGCCAGGCGGTTCGTGCCCATTTGTCCGAACGCTCGTGCTCACACCGGTCGTTGATGTATAAACGGCCCGCCATCGAACCCCCCGCCCCGTCGAAGGGTTGCTTCGTGCTGTCCGGAACACGTCTTCGCCCCAGTGGGCTTCGTCGCAGTGGGCGCCGCGCCGTCGTCGCCGTGTCGGTCGCGGTCGTCGTGGCCCTGTCCGGTTGCTCCGGGAGCGACGGTACGCGGAAGGAGGCGGGGCGGCACGCGTCCACGGGGGCGGCCGAGGCGCGACCCGAGCCGAAGAACGCGCCGGACACCCCGGCCGAGCCCGCGGCGAAGCCGCGGACCGCCGCGGAGTTCGTCGCGCGGGCCCGGCGGGCCATGGGGGCCGAGAAGGGGTGGACGTTCACTCTCAGCGGCAGCGAGTCCGCCGTCATGCGGGGGCAGGCGCCGTCCAGTGCCACGTACGCCGCGACCGTGCACCGCACCACCGCCCCCGAGGCACTGGAGCAGATCGGCACGATCACCACCGGCAAGGGGGAGCGCAAGCCCGAGCTGGTGTACGTCGTCGGCGGTACGGGCTATGTCAGGGAAGGCGCCGGGGCGTGGAAGAAGGGGCCGCTGTCCGATCCGGACATCGCCGACGACGTCGAGGACCCGGTGGCCGAGCTGGCCGGTTTCGCGGCGTACGCCAAGAGCGCGAAGGTGACCGACGCGGGGGCCGATGGCCGGGTGCGGCTTCGGGTCACCGCTTCCGGGTGGCGGTTGTCCGCCGCGCGCGGGCGTCCGGCGCTGAAGAAGGCCGTTCGGGAGGTGCAGCCCACGCTCGCTCAGCTGCGCAAGGCGGGAGTGAGGGCGACCGACGGTCGGATCACGCTCAAGAGCTTCGACGAGACCTGGGTCCTGGACCCGGCGCACGGGTATCGGATCGCCACGCACCGGTACGCCTTCGCGTTCCTGGTGCCGTACTCGGGCGGGGACATCACGGTCAGTCAGGAGGTACGGGCCGAGAACTACGGCGTGTTCACCGGGACGGTGACTCTGCCGAGTGGCGCGCGGTGACGGCCGGCGTCGGTCGTCGTGCCCGGTGTCGGCGGAGAGCGCCCGGCGTTCGTCCGGCATGCGGCGTTCATGACTCACGAGCCGTGGAAAGGTTGCGGCTCCTGGGTGAGATTCCGGTGTGAGATTCGGCATGCTTCTGACCCGTGTCGCCTCGGCCGCTCGATCCGCTGGGACATGAGGGGGGCTGCTCGAAGTTCCCCGCGTGGGCCGAGCGAGGGGGCGGTTTCTCATGGGCGGGGCGGACGGGCGCATGCCGAGTGCGGGCGTGCCGGACGCGAGGGGGATGCGGGCGTACGCGGCGGCCTTCGTCGAACGGGTCGCGACACGCAACCGGTTGCCGCTGGACTACTCGGCGGCCAGTCTGCGCCTGGTCGATTTCCTCGTGGACGGGTTGCGCAAGGGCGGCTCCGACGGGGAGCGGGCCCGCGAGACGCTCTCCGGGCTCGGTGCGTACGTCGGTGAGGTCCTGGTGCGCCGCGCCGGCGCGGTCTGGGTCGACTTCGACGCCGCACAGCGGGCCTACTTCGGCCAGCCGGTCGGCGTACGGATGCCCGACGGGCGGGTGTGGAATCCGCTCGGCAAGGTCCGCAACCGCTTCGACGCGGGTGGCCCGGAGGAGTCGTTGCAGAGGTTCTGGCTGACGCTCCACGGGAGGGTCAGGCGCGAGGTCGCCTGATGCTCCCGGCTTGCGTCGATCCCGGATTCCGGCCCTGTACCGTGGCCGATTCCGTGCCCGAGCCGTTCTTCGAGCCTGCCTGAACGGCCGGTGAGCATAGGGGCGTTCGGCGACGTGTGTGATGGCGCCGTACCGAGAGAGCCGCCGAAGCCGCACGGCAGAGCGCGCGGCGCCGCGGCGTGACGTCCTGGCCTACGGTGGTGCCCGTGTTCGTCGACGCCGTGGTGGTCGTGTCCGTCGCTCTGGCTCTGGTGCTCGCCCCGCGCGTGCCGGCGGCCGTCCGGCGGACGCCGCCCCGGTCTCGTACGGGCCGCTCGGTGCCGCCGCTCGCCGCGCTGGCGGTGGTGACCGGGCTGATCTACGTCAACCAGGTGCTGTTCACCGTGTACGTGCTGCGTGTGCACGGCGGCGACCCGTCCTTCGTCGCGCGGTACCTGCCGACGGGATGGTTCGAACTCGTCTCCGAGAGCCCCGTGTCGCGGCGGCTCGCCGACGGCTTCCCCGCGCCCGAGCTCCTCGCTCCCTCGGTCCTGCGGGTCCAGGCCCTTCTCGAGCTGCCCTTCGTCCTCCTGGCCTTCGCGGTCGTCGTGCGGTGGTTCGACGCGGAGCTGTACCGGGCGATCGCCCGGTCCGCCCTGCTGCCGCTGGCCTCGCTGTCGTACACCGCCGTGTTCTGTCTCGTGGAGTGGGACCTGCGCAATCCGTACACGGTCGACGACATCGTCGTACGAGCCGTCTCCGCCGTCCTCACACCCCTTTTCCTCGCCCGTCTGGCGGCGCGTGACACCGTGGACACCCGGACCCCGGCCTCCGTGTCCGGGCTCCTGGTGTTCATTGGCTCGCTGGGCGCTCTGGGTGTGCTGGTGCTGGTCGTGTACGACACTGCCCTGCTCTACAACCTGGGGCGGTTGAACGACCGCCTGCCGGTCGCGTCGGCGGCCGCCGGCCTTCTGGCGGCACTGCGCGGGGTCGCGCACCGACTGCGGGACGACCGGTCCGCTGCCGGTCTGGCGATGTCGTTCGTGTGGCACGCCCTGTTCCGCTGGCTCGCGCTCTTCTTCGTGCCGGCGCTGGCGGTGCGCTACGGCGTGATGTTCGGGACACCGTGGTCGGCGGCAGGGGCGGGGCTGGTGATCGGGGCGGCGTCCTGTCTGCCGGCCGGCCGGGACGCGGTGGCCGGGACGGCGGACGTGACGGACGCGGCCGGCTTTCCGCCGGGCCGTCGCCGCACACGCGCTCTCCGGCTGGCCGGGCGACTGACCTGCGCCGGCCTCGTGGGCACGGGGGCCGCGTACGTGGTCGTGACCGTGTCCCGGACGCTGAGCCCCGGCCCGTACTACGAGACCAGGGCACTCTTGGGGGCAACGGCCTTCCTGGTGACGGCCGTGACGGCAGTCGGAGCCGTCGACGCCGTGGGCCGGCGGCGGACGGGTGTCAGTCCGCCGGCACAAGCGCGCCTCCGCGCTGCGGCGGAACCTCGCCGACCGCGGCATGCACCAGTGCGCGAGCCCGGTCGATCCGCTGGTGGCGGTCACCGCCCGGCACCACAAGCCGACCGTCCTTCATGAGGACGGCGACTTCGAGGGCATCGCCCGCGTCACGGGGCAGCAGGTGCGGCGGATCGTGGAGTGAGCGCGGCACCGGTCGCCCGGCGCGGGGACGTGCCCTGCGGGTAGGACGATGCGATGGCCGCGCGGGCCATGAGAGCGGGGCGGCCGTCGCATCGTCCAGTGGCGGTCAGTTGACGTTGACCGCGCTCCAGGCCGCCGCCACCGCGTTGTACTCCGCGCTGCCGGAGCCGTAGAGGTCCTTGGCCGCGTTCAGGGTGGCCGTGCGGGCGCCCGCGTAGTTGGTCGAGGACGTCATGTAGACGGTCAGGGCGCGGTACCAGATCTTGCCGACCTTGTCGCGGCCGATGCCGGTCACCGCCGTGCCGTTGTACGTCGGCGAGTCGTAGGCGACGCCGTTGACGGTCTTCGCGCCGCTGCCCTCCGCGAGCAGGTACGCGAAGTGGTTGGCGACGCCGGAGGAGTAGTGGACGTCGAGGTTGCCGACCGAGCTGGTCCAGTAGTCGGCCGAGGTGCCGTCCCTTGACGGCTTGTCCATGTAGCGCAGGGCCGTGCCCCCGAAGCCGGAGCGGACGATCTTCTCGCCGATGAGGTAGTCACCGGGGTCGGAGGAGCTGTTCGCGTACCACTCGACCATCGTGCCGAGGATGTCGGAGGTGGCCTCGTTGAGGCCGCCGGACTCGCCCGAGTACGTCAGCGCCGCCGTCTTCGACGTCACGCCGTGGGTCATCTCGTGGCCGGCGACGTCGAGCGCGACCAGCGGCCCGAACGTCGTCCCGTCGCCGTCGCCGTACGTCATGCAGAAGCAGCTGTCGTCCCAGAAGGCGTTGTTGTAGTTGTTGCCGTAGTGGACGCGGTTGTACGAGCCCTTGCCGTCGCCCGCGATGCCGTTCCGGCCGTGGACGTTCTTGTAGTAGTCCCAGGTCTCGTTCGTCCCGTACTGCGCGTCGACGGCCGCCGACGCGCGGTCCGCCGTGGTGCCCGTGCCCCAGTGGTTGTCGGCGTCGGTGAGCAGGGTCGCGGGGGCGCGGCTGAAGCAGATGCCGAAGATGCACAGGTCGGTCTTGTTCGCGGCGTCGCCGGTGTAGGTGTTGCCGCGCGTGGGGTCCTTGAGCTGGTACGTCGAGCCGGACTGGGTCGTCTCCAGTGCCACAGTGCCGCTGTAGAGGGACTTGCCGTCCCCCGTCGCCGTCTCGATGCTGTCCCAGGCGTCGATCTGCGCGCCCGTGCGGGCGTCGGTCAGCACCGTACGGGCGACCGGGTTGCCGAGGGAGTCCAGCCCGGCCGCGTTGGTGCGCCAGGCCAGGCGCGGGGCGCCGTGCAGGGCGTCGACGACCAGTTCGGGTCTGGCCTTGACGCTCCTGAGGGTCTCGCCGAGGTTCGCGGCGCGCAGCGCGTTGACGGCCAGGTCGGCGGCCTTGGGGGCGGCGAGCTGCGGGGTGGTGGTCGGGAGCGAGATCGTGCCCCTGGTCGCCCGGTCGGCGCCGCGGTAGGTGCCGTCCGGGGTCAGATGGACCACGAAGTCGCCGCCCAGCACCGGCAGCCGGTCGTAGGTGCGGTCGTAACGGACGTGCTGGGTACCGTCCTTGTCGACGATGACGTCCCGGACGGTGGTGTTCTCGGCGGAGGTCAGTCCCAGGGCCGTGGCGTGGTCCAGGAGCGCCGCGGCCGCGTTCCGGACCGCGGTGGCGGGGCTGGGCCTGCCTGCCGCGTGCGCGGCGGGGGAGAGTACGGCGGCCAGCAGGGTGGCGGTGGTGGCGGCTATGCCGGCCGTGGCCAGGCGGCCGCCTCGGGTGTGCCGTGTCCGACTCATCGGTCTCCTCGGGAAGGCGCCATCGATGGGGGATGGGGATGGCGCTGACGTTCGTTCAGGTTTACGGGACCATGACAAGTCGTGTCCATACCGCCTCCATGGAGATGTGTGGGGAGCTGGAGGAAGTACAGAATCGTTTCCGTGATCGTTCCGGCCCCTGCCCCGCCGCCCGAGCCCCTCCCGTTCTTCGTCTACGGCACCCTGCGCCCCGGCGAACGCAACCACGACGTTCTCCTGCGCGGCCGCACCCGGACCGAGGAGCCGGCGCGCCTCACCGGCGCCGTGCTGTACGAGGGGCCCGGCTATCCGTACGCGGTCGAGGAGCCGGGCGGCGTGGTGCGCGGCGAACTGGTGACCGCACGGCTCGAGACGTACGACGAACTGCTCACCGTCCTCGACCGGCTGGAGGGGTACGTCGCCGGGGACCCCCGCAGCCTGTACGAGCGTGTCGAACGCGAGGTCGTCCGCGAGGCCGACGAGACGGCGGTGCGGGCGTGGGTGTACGTCGCGGGTCCGGTCGTGACCGCACGCCTGCGCGACGGCGGCCGGGTCATCGAGGGAGGCGTCTGGTCGTCCCGCCCGCGCTGAGGCCGCCCGGCAGCGCTACGGGCTGTCCCGTGATCCGCGGTGGATCACGGGACAGCCCTCAGGAACGCACCGCTTCCAGCCGCACCGCGCACACCTTGAACTCCGGCATGCGCGAGGTCGGATCGAGGGCCGGGTTGGTCAGCGTGTTCGCGCGGCCCTCGCCCGGCCAGTGGAAGGGCATGAACACCGTGTCCGGGCGGATGCCGGCCGTGATGCGCGCGGGCGCCACCGCACGGCCACGCCGGGAGACCACGGCCACCGGGTCGCCCTCGACGGCCCCCAGCCGCGCGGCGAGCCGCGGGTGCAGCTCGACGAACGGGCCGGGTGCGGCGGCGTTCAGCTCGTCCACGCGCCGGGTCTGGGCGCCCGACTGGTACTGGGACACCACCCGCCCGGTGGTCAGCAGCACCGGGTACTCCTCGTCCGGCTCCTCCGCGCTCGGCCGGTGCGAGACGGGCGCGAACCGGGCCCGGCCGTCCTCGGTGGGAAACCGGTCGAGGAACAGGCGGGGAGTACCCGGGTGCGCCTCTGAACCGGACGCGGGAGAGGAGGCGGGAGCGGGAGCGGCAAGGGGGGAGGAGACGGGACCGGGATCGGGGACGGTGCCGGCCGGGTCGGAAGGCGCCGGGCACGGCCAGAACACCCCGTTCTCCTCCGCCAGCCTGCGGTACGTGATCCCCGAATAGTCCGCCGGACCTCCCGCGCTCGCGCGGCGCAGCTCCTCGAAGACCTCCTCGGGATCGGTCGGGAAGCCCTTCTCCACGCCCAGCCGCGCGGCCAGTTCGTGCAGGACCTCCAGGTCGCTGCGCACCCCGTCGGGCGGCGTGATCGCGCGCCGCCGCAGCAGCACCCTGCCCTCCAGGTTCGTCGTCGTGCCCGTCTCCTCCGCCCACTGCGTGACCGGCAGGACGACGTCCGCCAGCGCGGCCGTCTCCGAGAGCACGACGTCGCAGACGGCCAGGAGGTCCAGCGATGCCAGCCGCTCCTCCACATGCGCGGCGCGCGGCGCCGACACCACCGGGTTGGAGCCCATCAGCAGCAGGGTGCGGACGTCCGTGCCGAGCGCGTCGAGGAGTTCGTACGCGCTGCGGCCCGGCCCCGGCAGGCTGTCCGGGTCCACGCCCCACACCTCGGCCACGTGCCGTCGCGCCGCCGGGTCCGTGAGCTTGCGGTAGCCGGGCAACTGGTCGGCCTTCTGGCCGTGTTCGCGCCCGCCCTGCCCGTTGCCCTGCCCGGTCAGGCAGCCGTACCCGGACAGCGGCCGGCCCACCCGGCCGGTCGCCAGGCACAGGTTGATCCACGCGCCCACCGTGTCCGTGCCCTTGGCCTGCTGCTCGGGGCCGCGTGCGGTGAGCACCATCGCCGACTCCGGCGCGCAGAACATCCGCACCGCTTCCCGGAGTCGGGGAACGGGCACCCCCGTGACCCGCTCCACGTACTCCGGCCAGTGCGCCATGGCCGCCGCCCGCGTCTCCTCCCAGCCGGTCGTCCGCTCCTGTATGTACGCCTCGTCGGTGCGGCCCTCGGCGACGACCAGGTGCAGCAGGCCCAGCGCCAGGGCGAGGTCGGTGCCGGGCCGGGGCGCCAGATGCAGATCGGCCTGCTCGGCCGTCTTCGTCCGGCGCGGGTCGACGACGATCAGCGTGCCGCCGTTCTCGCGCAGCTCGGTGAAGTAGCGCAGCGAGGGCGGCATCGTCTCCGCCGGGTTGGAGCCGACCAGGATCACACAGCCGGCGCGGGGGATGTCCGCGAGCGGGAACGGCAGCCCCCGGTCCAGCCCGAACGCCCGCGTCCCGGCGGCCGCCGCCGACGACATGCAGAAGCGACCGTTGTAGTCGATCTGCGAGGTGCCCAGCACCACCCGCGCGAACTTGCCCAGCGCGTACGCCTTCTCGTTGGTCAGCCCGCCCCCGCCGAACACCCCGCAGGCGTCCGGGCCGTGCTCCTCGCGCGCGCGTGCCAGTGCCCCGGCGATGCGGTCCAACGCCTCCTCCCAGGTGGCCGGCGCGAGGGTGCCGTCGCCGGAGCGCACCAGCGGGGAGGTCAGCCGTGCCCGGGAGGAGAGCACCGCGTGCGCCGTGCGGCCCTTGCCGCACAGCGCGCCCCGGTTCACCGGGAAGTCCGCGCGCTCGGTCACCTCCACGCCCCCGTCCGGGGCGGGGGTGAGGTTCATCCCGCACTGCAGGGCGCAGTACGGGCAGTGCGTGGGCGTCGCGGAGGTCTGTCGCTGCATGCCGCTCAGCGTGCGCGGGCCGTGTTACACGCCCGGGCGGCCGCTGTTACGCGTCCGGCACGGTGACCTCGCAGCGCCGGCCCGGCCGCCGTGAGGCCGCCGTCGGGAGAAGGGCGCTGCTCACCGGGCGCCGGCCAGGGCGCGGGCGACCCCGTGCTCCTTCGGCCCCAGGAACGTCGGGTCGGGACGGAACACCACGTCCAGCACCGCCTTGCCCGCCGCGAACACCTCGCGGGTGCCGCCGTAGTACCAGGTGACGTCGTGCTTGTCGGCCACGCCGACGCCGTAGGAGTCGATGCCCGCCGCCGCGCACAGGGCCACCGCCCTGCGGATGTGGAAGCCCTGGCTGACCAGGACCGCCCGGTCCACACCGAAGATCTTCTTCGCGCGCACGCAGGAGTCCCAGGTGTCGAAGCCGGCGTAGTCGGTGACGATCCGGGCGGCGGGGACCCCGTGCTCGGTCAGGTACGCGCGCATGGCGTCCGGCTCGTCGTAGTCCTCGCGGCTGTTGTCGCCGGTGACCAGGAGCACCTGGACCCGGCCCGCGTGGTACAGCCGCGCCGCCGCGTCCAGGCGGTGCGCCAGATACGGCGACGGCTCGCCGTCCCACAGGCCCGCGCCGAAGACCACGCCGACCTCGGTGCGCGGCACATCGGCCGTGGTCCGCAGCCGGTCGCCGGTCGCGACGAACAGCCAGGTCGCCGGAAGCAGCGCCAGCACGCACAACGACATCACGGTCTGCACCAGCCGCCGCCGCCCGGCGCGGGTGCGCGGCAGCCTCGGTCGGTGGATCTTCATGCCCGGCATGCCCATAGGGACGCGCTGCGCGGCCACCCGGTTCGCCGGGCGGGGCGGGGAGCGGGCGAGCCTGCTCACCCCGCCCGCCCCCGCGCCGTGAAATGCCGGAAAACACCCCGGTCACGGCGACGCAACGACGCGGCAACCTCACACCGTCAGGATCTGTGCATGACGGCGTCGAACCCTCCTCGCGGCGAGTCCCGCCACGCGTCCTTCCACGGCCCCGGCGGGCCGCCGCTGCCGGATGCCCGCCTCGACAGCACGGCGCAGCTCATGAGCAGCATCAGCACCCGGCTCGCCGCCCGGCTCGGCCTGGTGTCGCCCAGCGGCGGACGCCGGCCCGCGCCGCCCGCCCTCGTCCTCGTGGCGCACGGCAGCCGCGACCCGCGCGCGCTGAGCACCGTACGGGCCCTCATGGACCGGGTCCGCGAGCTGCGCCCCGGACTGTCCGTGCACCTGGGGCACATCGAGCTGAACGAGCCGCTGCTCCCCGACACCCTCGCCGGGCTGGGCCACGGCGACGCCGTCCTGGTGCCGCTGCTGCTCAGCCCGGGCCACCACGTCAAACGAGACATCCCCGAGACGGCCGCCGCCGCACCGGCACGCACGCGCGTGGCCGCACCGCTCGGCCCGCACCCGCTGCTCGTGGAGACCCTGTACGACCGTCTGGTCGAGGCGGGCTGGCCCGCCCAGGCCGGGACCGACGACGCCGTGCGCCGGACGAGCGCGGTGGTGCTGGCCGCCGCCGGCTCGCGCGACCCCGAGTCCGCGGCCGGCACCCGCCGCACCGCGCGGCTCCTCGCCGACCGCCTCGGCGTGCCCGTCGTGCCCGCCTACGCCTCCGCCGCCCGCCCCTCCGTCCCGGCCGCCCTGCGTGCCCTCGCGGCCCGGGGCCGCCACCGCGTCGCCGTCGCCTCCTGCTTCACCGCCCCCGGCCGCTTCGCCACCCAGTGCGCCGAGGCCGCCCCCTGGATCGCCTCCGCCCCGCTCGGCGACCACCCGGCGATGGCCCGGCTGGTCCTGCACCGCTACGACCGCGCCCTGGCGGCGCCGGCGGCCTCGGCGCGGGACGCGCGCGTGCCGGCCTGACCCGCGCGTCCGGCGGCGGCGTCACCGGTCCCACGACCACCGACCGGAGCCGGACGGTGACGTCCCGATTGTCGGCGGCTGCGCTTACTGTCGATGCATGGAAGGGATCGCCCCCGGGGCAGCCGAGGCAGCAGGGCAGTACGAGAACCATCTCCCGCCCGCCGGTTACGAGGCGTCCGCCGTCGAGCGGTGGGCCGCCGAGCCCGACAAACGGCCGGGCCGTACGGCCTTCCAGCGCGACCGCGCGCGCGTGCTGCACTCCGGCGCGCTCAGACGCCTGGCGGGCAAGACGCAGGTGGTCACACCCGGCGAGCGCAGCCAGGCGTGGGACCCGAGCCCCCGCACCCGGCTCACCCACTCGCTGGAGTGCGCGCAGGTCGGACGGGAGCTGGGCGCCGCCCTCGGCTGCGATCCCGACCTGGTGGAGGCGGCCTGCCTCTCCCACGACCTGGGTCACCCGCCCTTCGGGCACAACGGCGAGCAGGCGCTGAACGAGTTCGCCCAGGACTGCGGCGGCTTCGAGGGCAACGCCCAGTCCCTGCGGCTGCTCACCCGCATCGAACCCAAGCGGTTCGTGCCCGACCCCGCCTCCGGGGAGCTGGTCAGCGTCGGCCTCAACCTCACCCGCGCCGCCCTCGACGCCGCCACCAAGTACCCGTGGCCGCGCGGCGCGCACCCCAGCGACCCGGCCTCCCCCAAGTTCGGCGTGTACGAGGACGACCGGCCGGTCTTCGACTGGGTCCGCAAGGACGCGCCCGGCACCCGCACCTGCTTCGAGGCCCAGGTCATGGACTGGTCCGACGACGTGGCGTACTCGGTGCACGACGTGGAGGACGGCCTGCACGCCGGCCACATCGACCCGAACTGCCTCCAGGACGAACCGGAGCGGCAGGCGGTGTTCGCGGTCGCCGTCGGCCGTTACGTCCCCGCCGACACCGACCCCGAGGAGCTGGCCGAGGCTCTGGACCGCCTGCTGGGCCAGGAGTGGTGGCCGCACGGCTACGACGGCTCGGCGGTCGCCCAGGCCCGGCTGAAGGACGCCACCAGCCAGCTCATCGGCCGCTTCTGCCTGGCCGCCGAGGGCGCCACCCGGCAGACGTGGGGGTACCGCCCAGGCCGTTCAGGCTCTGGGGGAGGCAGCGGGCGGCTGAGCCGTTACGGCGCCGAGCTGGTCGTGCCCAGAAGCACCCGAATGGAGTGCGCGGTCCTCAAGGCCGTCGCCGACCGCTACGTCATGCAACGCGCCGAACAGGAACGGCTCCGCGCCGACCAGCGGATCGTGGTCGCCGAGCTGGCCGAGGCGCTCACCGCGCGCGCCCCCGAGGGCATGGACCCGCAGTTCCGGGCCCTGTTCGACCAGGCCCGGGACGACCGCGCCCGCAAGCGCGTCGTCGTCGACCAGATCGCCTCCCTCACCGACGCCTCGGCCCGCTCGCTGCACGCACGCCTGAGGGGGCGCGCATGACACTGACAGCGCGCTTACGGTCGTCCGTGATACCGGTGATACCCATGTGACAACAGTCGGTTCCAGAGGGGATCCGGGCGCCGTGACCAGGCCTCCAGGTGACCCTCCGTGGCCTGATCGGGCCACTCCCTCTTCCCGCACCACGCTCCGTGCGGGACGCTCGCATGTGGCGGCACCCTGACGAGGAGGCAACAAGTGGTCGACGCGGATCAGACATTCGTCATCGTCGGAGGGGGTCTGGCCGGCGCCAAGGCGGCCGAGACCCTCCGTGCGGAGGGCTTCAGCGGCCGCGTCATCCTCATCTGTGACGAGCGCGACCACCCCTACGAACGCCCACCGCTGTCCAAGGGCTACCTGCTGGGCAAGGACGAACGCGACACGGTCTTCGTGCACGAACCGGCCTGGTACGCGCAGAACGACATCGAGCTGCACCTCGGCCAGACGGTCGACTCCATCGACCGCGCCGCCAGGACCGTCCACTTCGGCGACGACGGCACCCACGTCCGCTACGACAAGCTGCTGCTGGCCACCGGCGCCGAGCCGCGCCGCCTGGACATCCCCGGCACCGACCTCGCCGGCGTCCACCACCTGCGCCGCCTCGCCCACGCCGAGCGGCTCAAGGGCGTCCTGGCCCACCTCGGCCGGGACAACGGCCACCTGGTGATCGCCGGCGCCGGCTGGATCGGCCTGGAGGTCGCGGCGGCGGCCCGCGAGTACGGCGCGGAGGTCACCGTCGTCGAACCGTCCGCCACCCCGCTGCACCACGTCCTCGGCCCCGAGCTCGGCCAGATCTTCACCGAGCTGCACCGCGAGCACGGCGTCCGCTTCCACTTCGGCGCCGTGCTCACCGAGATCGTCGGGCAGGACGGCATGGTGCTGGCCGCCCGCACCGACGACGGCGAGGAGCACCCCTGCCACGACGTGCTCGCCGCGATCGGCGCGGCACCGCGCGTCGCCCTGGCGGAGGCGGCGGGCCTGGAGCTGGCCGACCGCGCCCACGGCGGTGGCGTGGCGGTCGACGAGCGGCTGCGCACGTCCGACCCGGACATCTACGCCGCCGGCGACGCGGCCTCCTTCCCGCACCCCCTGTTCGACACCCGGCTGCGCGTCGAGCACTGGGCCAACGCCCTCAACGGCGGCCCGGCCGCCGCCCGCGCCATGCTCGGCCAGGACGTCACCTACGACCGCGTGCCCTACTTCTTCTCCGACCAGTACGACCTGGGCATGGAGTACAGCGGCTGGGCGCCGCCGGGGTCGTACGACCAGGTGGTGATCCGGGGCGACGCCGGGAAGCGGGAGTTCATCGCGTTCTGGCTGAAGGAGGGCCGGGTGCTGGCCGGGATGAACGTCAATGTGTGGGACGTCACGGAGCCGATCCAGCAACTGATCCGTACGAAGGCACAAGTGGACACCGACGCGCTGGCGGACCCGCATGTGCCGCTGGCCACGCTGGCCTCGTAACGGGGCGGCACTGTCCTACCGCCCCCGTGCTGCAGTTCCCGGGGGGTCAACCCCCGGACCCCCGGCCGGGGGCAGCTCGCCCCAGGAGTGTCGGTCCGGCCCCGTAGAATTCACGCGTGGCAGGACGGATCAACGACGAGGACGTGAAGGCGGTACGGGACGCGGTCCCGATCGACGCCGTGGTGTCCGAGTACCTCCAGCTGCGCAACGCGGGCGGAGGCAACCTCAAGGGTCTCTGCCCCTTCCACGACGAGAAGTCGCCGTCCTTCCAGGTCAGCCCGAGCAAGGGACTCTTCCACTGCTTCGGCTGCCAGGAGGGCGGCGACACCATCACGTTCGTGATGAAGGTCGACCACCTCTCCTTCTCGGAGGCGGTCGAGCGACTGGCCGCCCAGGCCGGCATCACCCTGCGTTACGAGGAGGGCGGCTACAACCCGGCCCACCAGCGCGGCGAGCGCATCCGGCTGGTCGAGGCCCACAAGCTGGCCGCCGACTTCTACGCCGAGCAGCTCGCCGCTTCCGCCGAGGCCGAGACCGGCCGGGTCTTCCTCGCCGAACGGGGCTTCGACCAGGCCGCCGCCGTCCACTTCGGCGTCGGCTACAGCCCCCAGGGCTGGGACCACCTCACCCGCTTCCTGCGCGGCAAGGGCTTCACCGACAAGGAGCTGATCCTCTCCGGGCTGGCCCAGGAGGGCCGCCGCGGCCCCATCGACCGCTTCCGCGGCCGGCTGATGTGGCCGATCCGGGACATCGGCGGCGAGGTGGTCGGCTTCGGCGCCCGCAAGCTCTACGAGGCGGACAACGGCCCCAAGTACCTCAACACGCCCGAGACGCCGATCTACAAGAAGTCCCAGGTCCTGTACGG
The DNA here is from genome assembly GCF_053589015.1 of Streptomyces sp. NPDC003393. Classification (NCBI taxonomy): domain Bacteria; kingdom Bacillati; phylum Actinomycetota; class Actinomycetes; order Kitasatosporales; family Streptomycetaceae; genus Streptomyces; species Streptomyces sp. NPDC003393. The sequence continues at coordinate 91,799 of NZ_JBSFRB010000005.1, forward strand.
CATCGACCTGGCGAAGAAGGACATCGCGAAGGCCTCCCGCGCGGTCGTCGTCGAGGGGTACACCGACGTCATGGCCTGCCATCTCGCCGGAGTGACGACCGCCATCGCCACCTGCGGCACCGCCTTCGGCGGCGAGCACATCAAGATCCTGCGCCGGCTGCTGATGGACAACGGCTCGGCCCGCGTGATCTTCACCTTCGACGGCGACGCGGCCGGCCAGAAGGCGGCCCTGCGCGCCTTCGAGGACGACCAGAAGTTCGCCGCCGAGACCTACATCGCCATCGCGCCCGACGGCATGGACCCCTGCGAGCTGCGCCTGGCCAAGGGCGACGAGGCGGTGGCCGACCTCGTCGAACCGCGCACCCCGCTGTTCGAGTTCGCGCTGCGCCAGATCGTGGCCCGCTACGACCTGAACACGCCGGCCGGCCGCGCCGCCGCCCTGGACGAGGCCGCGCCGGTCGTCGCCCGGATCAAGAACAGCGGCGCCCAGCACGAGGTCGCCGTCCAGCTCGCCGGCCTGCTCGGCATCCTGGACACGCAGTTCGTGGTCAGACGCGTGGCCCAACTCGCCCGCTGGGCGCGGGAGCGCGGCGGCCGCGGCCCGGCGCCGGAGCGGCAGCAGCGGGGACCGCAGCAGTCGTACGCCGCCGCGCCCGCCCACCCCGCCGCCCCCCGCGGCCCGGCGCTCAACCTCCGCAACCCCGTCTACGCCACCGAACGGGAGCTGCTGAAGCTGGCGTTGCAGCGACCCGAACTGGTGTCCCCGGCTTTCGACGCCTACGGGGTGGACGAGTTCACCGCCCCGCCGTACGCGGCCGTACGGCAGACCATCCTGGAGGCGGGCGGCGCGGAGTACGGCGTCGCGGATCCGCAGGGATACCTGGTCCGCGTCCGCGACGCCGCCCCCGACGACACGGTCCGCGCGATGGTCACGGAACTCGCGGTCGAGGCGATCCTGCTCCGCCGGGAGGTCGACGACGCCTACGCCGGCGCCCAGCTGGTCACCGTCCGCCGCCGCGCGGTCGAACGCCGCATCCGCGACCTGCAGAGCACGGTCGCCCGCCTCGGCAACGGCGGCGACCCGGCCCAGCTGGCCGCGGTGCAGAACGAGCTGTGGATCCTCCAGCAGTACGACCAGGCGCTGCGGGAGCGGGGCGCGGCGGCGCTGTGAGTCGCGCCGGGGACGGCGCCCCGAGTCCTCAGTGGCCGGTGATCGCGTCCCGCGCCAGGATGACGGAGGCCGGCGGCTCCGCCCCCCCCCCCGCGGCCCGGTCCGGCCGCCTGACGGCCTGGGTAACCGACCGGTCACGGACCGGACGCAAAAAGTCACCGCACGCCCCTCGTGGCGGCGATGTGTCGTACCCCACACTGGGTCCGGTGCCTGAGTCCTCGGAGCGCGGCCGATCCGTCCCTCACGGGTCCTACAACCCCGCGGTTCCGCTCATCGCGTACGGGACGGACAGCGGCGTGGCCGCCGACTCCGCCCCCCGAGTACCGCTGCCGCACAGCTCAGCAGCGATCATCCTGGAGGTCGCCCCCGTGCAGACCCAGACCCTCACCCAGACCGACGTCCCCGCCGGTGCCGCCACCGACCTCGTCCTCTCGGCGGCCGTGCCCCCGCAGGACCGGATCGCGCACCATCCCGAGGCGGAGCCCGCGCCGTCCGAGCCGGAGGAACCCCAGGCCGGCGCGCTGGAGACCGACCCGCCCGAACCCGTCGAGCCGGCCGCCCCCGCCCGCCCCGAGACCGGCGGCCCGTCCTCCGACCTGTTCCGGCAGTACCTGCGGGAGATCGGGCGGATCCCGCTGCTCACCGCCGCCGAGGAGGTGGAGCTGGCCCGGCGCGTCGAGGCCGGGCTGTTCGCCGAGGAGAAGCTGAGCAACACCCCGGACCTGGACAGCCGGCTCGCCGGCGATCTGGACCGGCTGGTCGTCATGGGGAGGCTGGCCAAGCGCCGGCTCATCGAGGCCAATCTGCGGCTCGTGGTGTCCGTGGCGAAGCGGTACGTGGGCCGCGGGCTCACCATGCTGGACCTCGTGCAGGAGGGGAACCTCGGGCTGATCCGGGCCGTGGAGAAGTTCGACTACGCCCGCGGCTACAAGTTCTCCACCTACGCCACCTGGTGGATCCGCCAGGCCATGTCCCGGGCGCTGGCCGACCAGGCCCGCACGATCCGCGTGCCCGTGCACGTCGTCGAGCTCATCAACCGGGTGGTGCGCGTCCAGCGGCGGATGCTTCAGGAGCGCGGCTACGAGCCGACCGCCGAGGAGGTCGCCGCCCAGCTCGAACTGCCGCCCGAACGGGTCGGTGAGGTGCTGCGGCTGGCCCAGGAGCCCGTCTCGCTGCACGCCCCGGTCGGCGAGGAGGAGGACGTCGCCCTCGGCGACCTGATCGAGGACGGCGACGCCGCCTCCCCCGTGGAATCGGCGGCGTTCCTGCTGCTGCGCGAGCACCTGGAGGCCGTGCTGTCGACGCTGGGGGAGCGGGAGCGGAAGGTCGTCCAGCTCCGGTACGGGCTCGTGGACGGCCGACCGCGCACCCTGGAGGAGATAGGGCGCATCTTCGGCGTGACCCGCGAGCGGATCCGGCAGATAGAGTCCAAGACCCTCAACAAGCTCCGCGACCACGCCTTCGCCGACCAGTTGCGCGGCTACCTGGACTGACGACCGGCCGCCGGGACGTCCTGGCACGACGAGGGCCGCTCACCTCGGGGTCGACCGGATCGACCCGAAGCGAGCGGCCCCCGACGCGCGGCCCGGACGGTCAGTCGACCTCCGCCACCGCCTGCGCGAACTGCGCCTTGTACAGCCGCGCGTAGGCGCCGTCGGCGTCCACCAGCTCGGTGTGCGAGCCCTGTTCGACGATGGACCCGTTCTCCATGACCAGGATCGTGTCCGCGTCCCGGATGGTCGACAGCCGGTGTGCGATGACGAACGACGTCCTGCCGTGCTGGAGTTTGGCCATCGCCTTCTGGATCAGCACCTCGGTACGGGTGTCGACCGAGCTCGTCGCCTCGTCCAGGACGAGGATCACCGGGTCGGACAGGAACGCCCGCGCTATGGTGATGAGCTGCTTCTCACCGGCGCTGACCCCGGAGCCCTCGTCGTCGATGACCGTGTCGTAGCCGTCGGGCAGGGTGCGGATGAAGCGGTCCGCGTGCGCGGCCCGCGCCGCCTCCTCGATCTCCCCGCGCGTGACCTCGCCCTCCCGTCGCCCGCCACCGCCCTGACCGAGTGCGCTTCGCGCACCTCCTCCGACTCCAGCGCCGTAGGCGATGTTCTCCGCGATGGTGCCGCCGAACAGCCAGGTGTCCTGGAGCACCATGCCGATGGCGGAGCGCAGTTCGTCCCGGGACATCCGGGAGATGTCCACCCCGTCGAGCGTGATCCGCCCGCCGGTGACGTCGTAGAACCGCATCAGCAGGTTGACCAGCGTGGTCTTGCCCGCGCCGGTCGGGCCGACGATCGCGACGGTGTGGCCCGGCTCCACCGCGAGCGACAGGTCCTCGATGAGCGGCTTCTCCGGGTCGTAGCGGAAGGAGACGTGCTCCAGCGCGACCCGCCCGCGCAGTTGCTCCGGCCGCACGCCCGGCACCGGATCGGCCTCCTGCTCCTCCGCGTCCAGCAGTTCGAAGACCCGCTCGGCGGACGCGACGCCGGACTGCACCAGGTTCGCCATCGAGGCGACCTGGGTCAGCGGCATCGAGAACTGCCGCGAGTACTGGATGAAGGCCTGCACGTCACCGATGGACAGCGAGCCCGAGGCGACCCGCAGACCGCCGACGACCGCCACCAGCACGTAGTTCAGGTTCGACACGAACATCATCAGCGGCTGCATGACGCCGCTGTTGAACTGCGCCTTGAAGCCCGCCTCGTACAGCGCCTCGTTCTGCTCGGCGAACTGCTGCGCCGACTCCTCCTGCCGCCCGAACACCTTCACCAGGGAGTGCCCGGTGTACATCTCCTCGATGTGCGCGTTCAGCTTGCCGGTGGAGCGCCACTGCTGCACGAAGTGCGGCTGCGACCGCTTGCCCACCCGGGTGGCCACGACGAACGACAGCGGCACGGTGACCAGCGCGACCAGTGCCAGCAGCCAGGACACGTAGAACATCATCACCAGCACGCCGATGATGGTCAGCACCGAGTTGATGAGCTGGCCCATCGACTGCTGGAGCGTCTGCCCGATGTTGTCGATGTCGTTGGTGGCGCGGGAGAGCACCTCGCCGCGCTGGCGCTTGTCGAAGTACGACAGCGGCAGCCGGGACAGCTTGCCCTGCACGTCCTCGCGCATGCGGAACATGGTCCGGTTCACCGCGCGGTTCACCAGCCGGGTCGCCACCGCCATCAGCAGGCCGGCGACCAGGAACGTGCCGAGCGCCAGCAGCAGCACCTCGCCGACGGCGCCGAAGTCGATGCCCTTGCCCGGGGTGAAGTCCGTGCTCTTGAGCATGTCGGCGATGGAGCCCTGCCCGCGCTCGCGCATGGAGTGCAGGACCTGGTCCTTGGTCATGCCGGACGGCATCTGCCGCCCGATGATCCCGGCGAACACCAGGTCGGTGGCCCGGCCGAGGATCTTCGGCCCGATCACGCTGAGCCCGACGCTCAGGACCACGCACAGCACCAGCGTGACGATCGTGGCCCGTTCGGGCCTGAACCGGGAGACGAGCCGCTTGCCCGAGTTCTTGAAGTCCATCGAGCGGCTGTCGGGTCCGCCGCCGGCCATCATCCGACCCATGGGCCCGGCCATCAGGCAGCCTCCGCTTCCGTCAGCTGGGAGAGCACGATCTCCCGGTAGGTCTCGTTGTCCGCCATCAGTTCGTGGTGGCGGCCGGTGCCGACGACGCGTCCCTCGTCCAGGACGACGATCCGGTCGGCATCGCGGATGGTCGCCACCCGCTGGGCGACGATGACGACGGTCGCCTCGGCCGTCTCCTGCGCCAGCGCCGCCCGCAGGGCCGCGTCGGTGGCGTAGTCGAGGGCGGAGAAGGAGTCGTCGAACAGGTAGATCTCGGGCCGCTGCACGAGCGTGCGGGCGATGGCCAGGCGCTGGCGCTGACCGCCCGAGACGTTGGTGCCGCCCTGCGCGATCGGGGCGTTCAGGCCGCCCTCCAGCTTCGTGACGAAGTCCTTGGCCTGCGCCACCTCCAGCGCGTGCCACAGCTCCTCGTCGGTGGCGTCCGGGTTGCCGTAGCGCAGATTGGTGGCGACCGTGCCGGCGAACAGGTACGGCTTCTGCGGGACCATGCCCACCGTCCTCGCCAGCAGCTCGGCGTCCAGGGTCCGTACGTCCGCGCCGTCGACGAGGACCTCGCCGTCGGTGGCGTCGAACAGGCGCGGGACCAGGCCCAGCAGGGTGGACTTGCCGCTGCCGGTGGAGCCGATCACGGCGGTCACCTCGCCGGGGCGGGCCACCAGGTCCACGGCCTTCAGCACGGGCTCCTCGGCGCCCGGGTAGCGGAAGCCGGCCTGACGGATCTCCAGATGCCCATGGCGGCGCAGCTCCCGCACCGGCGCGAGCGGCGCCACGACGCTCGACTCGGTGCCCAGCACCTCCTGGATGCGCTCGGCGCACACCTCGGCGCGCGGCACCATCATGAACATGAAGGTGGCCATCATCACGGACATCACGATCTGCATCAGATAGGCCAGGAACGCGGTCAGGTCACCGATCTGCATGCCGCCGCTGTCGATGCGGTGTGCGCCGAACCACACCACGGCGATGGACGACACGTTCACCACCGTCATCACCATCGGGAACATCAGCGCCAGCAGCCGGCCGGTGGCCAGCGCCATGTCCGTCAGATCGGAGTTGGCGTTGCCGAAACGCTCCTTCTCGTAGTCGTCGCGGACGAAGGCGCGGATCACCCGGTTGCCGCTGATCTGCTCGCGCAGCACCCGGTTCACCGTGTCCAGGCGGGTCTGCATGGACCGGAACAGCGGGCGCAGCCGGCGCACGATCAGGGTCACGCAGATGCCCAGCACCGGTACGACGGCGACCAGGACGCCCGACAGCGGCACGTCGAGCCCGAGGGCCAGCACCACACCGCCCACGCACATGATGGGCGCCGACACCATCAGGGTGAACGTCATCAGGGCCAGCGTCTGCACCTGCTGGACGTCGTTGGTGGTACGTGTGATGAGCGAGGGCGCGCCGAAGTGGCCCACCTCACGCGCCGAGAACGCCTGCACCCGGTCGAAGACGGACGCGCGCACGTCCCGGCCGAGCGCGGACGCGGTCCGGGCGCCGTAGTACACGGCGCCGATGTTGCACACGACCTGCACCAGCGAGATGCCGATCATCACGGCACCGAACGTGAGAATGTAGTGCGTGTCCCCCTTCACGACACCGTTGTCGATGATGTGGGCGTTCAGGGTGGGCAGGTAGAGGGTGGCGCAGGTCTGCAGGAACTGCAGCAGCACCAGTACGGCCAGAGGTTTCTTGTAGGGCCTGAGATAGGTCCGCAGAAGTCTTATGAGCACGCTGGGTCTCTCGGAGTCGGCGGTCGGGGTCGGTCGTTGTCCCCTGGCCCCTATCGTCGAACACTCCACCCGCGTTACCTCAACTGATTAAGCCGATAGCGGCCCACCGACCGACGCGCCGTCAGCCGGTGGACCTACTCCGTCCGGGTGGCGTAAGGGAATTCACACGGCATTACGGGCGAAACGCCCCCGGATGGGCCTGTTCGCGCACCGACACGTACTGCTGGCGCACGGCCTGGCCCACCGCCAGGTCCTCGCCCGGCTCCAGGACCTGGGCGACCGCGCCCTGCCACGGCGGCGGGGTGCGCGGGTCGAGAGTGCCCTGGGACACGCCGAGCGCCCACGCGGCCTGCCGGGCCGCGCCGATCGCGGCGTAGTCCGCGGGCTGCGGGACCACGACCTGTGCCCCGAACAGCGCGGGGGCCACCGCCTGTACGGCGGGCAGCTCGGCGGCCTGCCCGAGCAGGAAGACGCGCCGCACCTCCACACCCCGCCCGCGCAGTACGTCCAGCGCGTCCGCCAGCCCGCACAGCATGCCCTCGAACGCGGCCCGCGCCAGATGCTCCGGCTTCATCGACTCGCGTCGAAGACCCGCCAGCGTCCCCGCCGTGTGCGGCAGGTTCGGGGTCCGCTCGCCCTCCAGATACGGCAGCAGGACCAGCCCGTGCGCGCCCGGCGTCGACTTCATCGCCAGGTCGGACAGGCTCTCGAGGTCGGACAGCCCCAGCAGTTCGGCCGTGCCGCGCAGCGCCCGCACCGCGTTCAGGGTGGTGACGACGGGCAGGTGCATCCCCGTGGCGTCGGCGAGCGAGGTGATCATCCCGGTCTGGTCCACCAGCGCCTCGGGGTGAACCGTCATCACCGAGCCCGAGGCGCCCAGCGACACCACCGCGTCACCCACGCTCAGGCCGAGCCCGAAGGCCGCGGCCATCGTCTCCCCGGTGCCGGCGGAGATCAGCAGCCCCTCGGGGGTCGTGCCCGCCGCCTCGGCCGGGCCGATCACCTCCGGCAGGGCCGCCTGGTGACCGAGGGCCAGCTCCACCAGGTCCGGCCGGTAGGCGCCGCCGGCCGCCGACCAGTAGCCGGTGCCGGAGGCGCCGCCGCGGTCGGTGGTCCGCCGTATCGGCCGGCCGAGGAGCTGCCACACCAGCCAGTCGTGCGCCTGGAGCAACAGGGCGACACGCCGGGCGGCATCGGGTTCGTTCTTGGCGAGCCAGCGCAGCTTGGTCACGGGCTGCGCGGCCTGCGGAACGCACCCCACCGCCTGCGCCCAGGCCTCCCGCCCGCCGAGCGCGTCGATCAGATCGGCCGCGGCGACCTGGGCCCGGCGGTCGCCGCCGACCAGTGCGGGCCGCACGGTGGCGCCCTGCCCGTCCAGCGGGATCAGCGCGTTCTGCTGGGCCGACACGCCGATGGCCTGCACGCCCTCCAGCAGTCCGCCGCCCGCGGCCTCCCCGAGCGAGAGCAGCCACGCCTGCGGATCGACGTCAGCAGGGCGGCCTCCGCCCTCGGGGCTCTCCACCGGATGCGGCGCGTAGCCCTGCCTGAGCACGGCCCCGGTGTCCGTGTCGCAGACCACGATGCGAGTGAAATCGGGTGAACTGTCCAACCCGGCGACTATCCCCATGACCGAAATTCTGCCGCACCGGAGCGCCTGCTCGGGCCGTGGGCACGGGATCGCTACGTGTCGCTGGTGCCCCAGTCGTCCGCGCGGCCCGCGCCCCGCTCGCGCAGGGAGCGCACACGCCGGGCGACCGAGTCGGGCATCCGCTCGCCGACCCTCCCGCTCACCGCGTGATAAGCGCGGCCCGCGTACTGGCGTCCCTGCTGCGCCGCGCTCTCGGCGGTGTTGCGCACCGCCGGGTTCTGCGCGACCTGCCGCGCGGACTTCCGCAGCTGCTCGTAGCGCTCACGTCCCGCCCTCGTGCCCAGTACGTAACCGACAGCCAGTCCTGCGATGAACACGAGCCGGTAGCGCATGGCGGCCACCCTTTCTTGCCTCGACCTAGCCTCGACGTCGTTGCCGGAGGGAACCGATTGGCGGAGCACCCCCCTGCTTGCGCTAATGTATGTGTCGCAGCGAGCGCGCGCCCCCTGGCGAATACCCAGGTAGGCACGTTCGATGCAACGAGGCATTCCTCCGTAGCTCAATTGGCAGAGCAGCCGGCTGTTAACCGGCAGGTTACTGGTTCGAGTCCAGTCGGGGGAGCTCGGTCCTCCGTAGCTCAATTGGCAGAGCAGCCGGCTGTTAACCGGCAGGTTACTGGTTCGAGTCCAGTCGGGGGAGCATGCTGAACGAGGACCCTCCGGGGTCCTTTTTCATGTCCGCGTTCCTGCCCGCCCTCTGGGCACGGGCCTTGCCTGGGTCTACCGGCCGCCCATCCGGCTTCTCGCAGATCCGTCCCGCTCCGGGGGAACCGTCGTGGCCCCGGCGGAGTCCTCAAGGTCGTGAAGACCGTCGAGGTCACGAAGGGCCGCGGTAAGCCGACCATGGCGAAGCAGGAGATCGTATGAGCGGCTATGCTGCGGCAGACGGCGCGTACAAGTGTGCGCGACACGCCGCACGGGGCGGTAGCTCAGCCGGTTAGAGCAGCGGACTCATAATCCGTCGGCCGTGGGTTCGAGTCCCACCCGCCCCACCGAGGCGCCTCGCAGCAGACACGTTCTCACCTGCGGGCAGCCGGGACCCCTCGCCACACCGAGGGGTCCCCCGACCGGATCAAGATCCTCTCATCGCCTCGCCCGCGCACTCGCCCCCGGCGGGCCCGCGGGGTTGGCACCGCCCTCGGCGGTGTCCACCGCTCCGTCCGCCGGATCGTCGGCGCGCGGTACGGCTCTCCCGGCCACGCTCGCGCGGGACGGCCCCGCAGCGCGCGGCTGCGGGGCGCCTCCTGATGGGGTTCAGTCGATCTTCTGCCCGGCGTACTTGCCGCCCACGCAGGTCCAGGTGGCCCAATGGACCGTTCCGCCGCCCTGCTCGCACTCACCCACGGTGGGGGCAGCGCCCTGACCCGCCGGGTAGGAGGTGGCGGTGGCGGTGACGGCGCCCGTGAGGCTGAGTCCGGCGAGGGCTGTCGTGGCGATGGCGGCGGCGAGAACTCGTCGAATACGTAGGTGGTTCCCCTTTCGCGGATTGCCTCGTTCGGAGCGCTTTTCACCTTGACGTTCACCCATGTGGGCGGCATGCAGTGGTTGGCCGTTCGGGTGACGGTCTCAGTCCTTTGCACAGGACAGGAGCCTTACGTCGGCCTCGGGCTCGGGGCTCGCTCGACGTCGCCTCGTTCCCCCTTGACGCCCGAGGTTCTCCCGCTCGTCCGTGCGTTCCCGCCCGTTTTCTCGGTCGTCCCGCACGCGGCGAGCGGCGGCGCGGCAACGGCCGCGGACGCGGCCGGAGAGCTTCCCGCACGGCTGATCTCGGCGGTCCCGGAACCGTCCCGGCAGTCGCCTTCCAGGGGGCGTGTCTTGGGGGGCCGGGGGGCGGCAGGCCGCCTCGTGGGCGGCGTAGCCGCGCTCGGTGAGGGCGGCTACGCGGGAGTCGCTGCTGGGCGTCGATGCATATGATTGATTGTCGGGGGCATGCCAATGTTGGCTTCACGTCCACCCGCGCTGGAGCGGCCGGCAACGCGATCAAGCGTCGGCCGCGTCGGCCGTCTCGGGCAGGTCGTCGCGGTCGCCCTCGGCCTGCGAGGGTGTCGGGTACGGCGTGTCGGGCAGCTCGGCGATGCGCATGGCCTCGTTGTCGTCGCGCTCGCCTTCGGCCTGGGAGGGGGTGCGCTCTCTCATGGTGGGGCTCCTGCGGAAAGGGCTGGTCACTCGGCCATCGGGTACCCCCGAGCGCCGGTGACACCCGTGCGGTGACGCGGCGGTCCGGCGGCCGCGCGGGCGCGAACGCCGGGTGCCGGGCGCGCGTGTCCGCCCTGGTGGCGCCGGGTCGTGGGGTCGCTCCTCCGCAGGGCGGCGGCGAGCGTCGTCCCGGGCTTGGGACGGCCGCGTCGGCCGGGGCGACCACCGACAGCGTGGCGGATCCGGAACGGCCTCTATGTACTGGACCGCCCCGGAGTCGTCCGCGCCGGCCCCCATGTATCGGACCCCCGGGCGTCGTCCGCGCCGGTGTCCCCGCCCTCCTCCGGTCATGCCCCCAGCGGGTCGAGGACCAGGGGTTCCACCTTGCCCTCCAGCATGTCGCCGAGGCCCTGGACCGCGCACACGTCGGGGCGTTCGGCGATGTTGACCGGCATGCCGGTGGCCTCGCGGAGCATCTGGTCCAGGCCGGGGAGCAGGGCGGAGCCGCCGACCATCATGATCCCGCGGTCGGCGAGGTCGGCCACCAGGTCCGGCGGGCACTCCCTCAGCACCTTGTAGATGCCGTCCAGGACGGTGGTCAGCGGGGTCTGGATGGCCTCCCGTACGGCGGCGGTGTCGACCACGACGGAGCGGGCGAGGCCGGTCGCCACGTCCCGGCCGTGGATCTCCGTGGACACCGGACCGTGCGCGGTGAGCCCGTTGTCGTGCAGGGCGACCTGGAGGGGCCGGACGGACTGGCTGGGCAGCATCAACGCGTGCTCGTGGCGCAGGTGCTGCACGATCGCGCGGTCGACGGCCTCGCCGCCGACGGGCATGCGCTGTGCGGTGACGATCGAGCCCAGGGAGAGCACGGCCACCTGGGTCGCCGCGGCCCCGCACACCAGGATCATGGTGGCCTCGGGCCGCTCCACGGGCAGTCCGCAGCCGACGGCCGCGGCGATCAGCGTGTCGACCAGTTCCACACGGCGGGCGCCGAGCCCCACCAGGGTCTCGATCGTGGCCCGCTGGGCCAGCGGGTCGGCGTCGTGCGGGGTGCAGGCCGCGGCCCGCAGCCGGGGCCTGCGGCGCAGCGAGCGGCGCATCCGGTCGCCGAGCAGATGCCGCAGCATGCGCTGCGCCATCTCGATGTCGACGACCGTGCCGCCGGAGACCGGGCGGACGACGCGGATGTAGTCGGGGGTGCGGCCGGTCATCCGCTCCGCGAACTCGCCGACCGCGATCAGCGCGCCGTTGCGGATGTTCACGGCGGCCACCGAGGGCTGGTCGACGACGAGTCCGGCGCCCTTGACGTACACACGGGTCCGGGCGGCTCCCAGGTCGACGGCGAAGTGACAGCGGCGCAACTGCTCCAGACTGGCGGTCGCGGTCATGGCAGATCCTCCCGAGAGCGCGGGCCGTGGCGGCCGCCGGGCTGCGGCCACATAGGCATCGTGCGGGCGACGGGGGAGCGGGCGCCTGTTCAAGGGGGCCGGGCGGGTGCCGCTGGATACGCGCGTTTCACGGTCATCGGCCGGATAAGCGCCGGACAAGCATGAAGTCGGGTGCCTTGCCCGTGGCGGGAACCTGCCACGGCGCTCATCCGCCACCTCCCTTGTGACTCAAGCCCCCTGACACTCTTCGCACCAGCTGACGCATCAGCAGTCGCTGCACTTCACGGCACTCACACGGATCAGGCCGGGCTCGCGGAGTCTGGCCCGATCCAGACGAAAGACCCTGGGCCCGGACGAGCCTCACGTCGCGTCCTGAGCGCCGGCGACCGGCACCACCCCCCGGACCACTCCGAGCTCCAGCAGGTCCTGCGGCCGGATCCGCAACTGTTCGGCCGTGGTCGGTGCCTGGTCCGGGGGGCGTTTGAGTATCGCGGCGGCCAGCTCGGGAGCGATCACCGAGAAGTAGCTGTCGGGCGTGGCCCAGGTGTTGTCCGGCGCGGCCAGGGCCAGGGCCCCGCCCGAACCGCCCTCGCCGATCACCAGGGTGGTGATCGGCGTCCGGGCGGCCGCCACCACGCCGAACAGCTCGGCGATCGCGGCGCCGACACCCTGGCGCTCCGCCTCGGCGTCGTTCGCGGCCCCCGGGGTGTCCACCAGGGTCAGCACCGGGATCCCGAGCCGGTCCGCGAGCCGGATCAGCCGCGTGGCGGTCCGGTATCCGGCGGGGCGGGTGGCGGTGCCGGTCTGCGCGGCGAACGCGACGGTACGGCCGTCGAGTTCGCCGAACCCGCACAGCATCCCGTCGTCCGTGCCGCCGCAGCGGTCGCCGCGCAGGGCCGCCCGCCGGGTGAGGCAGGAGTCCAGGTAGCGCTCGGCGCGCGGGCGTTCGGGGGAGCGGGCCCGCCGGACGGCGTCCCAGCCGGTGGCGGGAAGGCCGGCGCGGGGAAGACCGGTCGCGAACTCGGTGGCGGACTCGGTGCAGGATCCGGGAGACCCGCCGGGGGATCCGGGCGCGGGCCTTGTCGTGGGCAGGGCCTCGGGCGGGGCGACGGCGGTCGCCGACGGGTGCGAGAGCAGCCGCAGCCACAGCCCCAGCGTCGCCCGCAGTTCCTCCGGTCGCACCACGGCGTCCACCGCGCCGGCCGCGAGCTGCGCCTCGGCCCGGTAGGCCGCGGGGTCGGCGTCCGCCGGGCGCACCCGGGAGCCGGCGAAGCCGACCTGGGCGCCGGACAGGGCGAGGATCACGTCCGCGCCCGCGCCCAGGGTGGCCCAGCCGCCGCCCGTCGTCGGGTCGCGCACCACCGCGATCTGCGGCAGCCCGGCCGCCCGGATGAGCGCGGACTGCCGGGCCACCCGCTGCAACTGGGTCAGGGCGAGCATGCCTTCCTGCATGCGGCTGCCCCCGGTGGCGACCAGCGGTACGACCGGAAGGCGGTGCTCGCGGGCGTGGGCGTACGCCGCCTCCAGACGGTCGCCGGTACGCCGGCCCAGCGAGCCGCCGAGGAAGCCGAACTCGAAGGCGATCAGCACGGCCCGGGTGCCCTCGACGTGCGCGGTGCCGCAGACCACGGACTCCTGCTCGCCGGTACGCTCGGCGGCCCGGGCCCGCGAGACGTCGTAGCCCTCCCAGCCGAGCGGCCCGTCGGGCTTCGACTCCTCCGCGGGACGAGGGAGTTCGGCGAAGTCGTCGCTGACGAGGGCGATGGCCTGCCGGGCCGAGAGACGTTCAGCCATGCGTCAGCGCCCGCTTCATGATCTTGCCCATGTCGTTGCGGGGGAGCGCGTCGAGGAGATGGAGGACCCGCGGGCGCTTGTGCGGGGCCAGCCGCCGGGCGACATGGCCGGCCAGTTCCTCCAGCCCCGGCGGGGACTGCGGATCGGCCGGGACGATCCAGGCGACGATCCGCTCACCGAGATCGGCGTCGGGCTCCCCGGTGACGGCGGCCTCGCGGACCGCGGGATGTTCGAGGAGGGCGTTCTCGATCTCACCCGCGCCGATCTTGTAACCGCCGCTCTTGATCAGGTCGGTGGCCTTGCGCCCGACGATGCGGACGTAGCCGTCGGGGTCGCGCACCGCCATGTCCCCGGTGCGGAAGAACCCGTCGGCGGTGAAGGCGGCGGCCGTCGCGTCCGGCCGGTTCAGGTACTCGGTGAACAGGTTCGGCCCGCGCACCTGGATCTCGCCGACCGTCTCACCGTCGTACGCCGTGATCGCCCTGCCGTCCTCCTCCACCAGCCGCAGCTCCACGCCCGGCAGCGGAAGCCCGACCGTGCCGGCCCGCGCCTCGCCGTCGGCCCGGACACTGGTGTTCATCAGGGTCTCGGTCATGCCGTACCGCTCGATCACCCGCCGCCCGGTGGCGGCCGCGATCCGCTCGTGGTCGTGGACGGGCAGGGCGGCGGAGCCGGAGACCAGCAGCCGCGCCGCGGCGAGCGCCTTGGCGAGCTCGGGGTCCCCGGGCAGCGCCTCCGCGATCCGGTGGTACATGGTGGGCACGCCGAACAGCATGGTCGCCCCGGCGTTCAGCTCCCGCGCCACGCCCTCGGTGGTGAACCGCCCCAGATGCCGTACGGATCCGCCGCGCCGCAGCGGGCCGAGGACGCCCAGCACCAGCCCGTGCACATGGAACAGCGGCAGCCCGTGCACGAGCACGTCCTCGCCCGTCCACTGCCAGGCGTCGGCGAGGGCGTCCAGGGTGGTGGCGACGGCCCGGCGCGGGATGACGGCACCCTTGGGCGGCCCGGTGGTGCCGGAGGTGTAGACGACCAGGGCGGGGTCGCCGTCCCCGTAGCGGTCCTCGGAGAGGTTCTCGGGAGTGGGTCCCCCTCGGCCCACCTCCACGTCGATGCGCTCCAGGCCCGCCGACGCGTGGGGAAGCGTGTCGCCGGCCCCCGCCAGCACCGCCGACGGCGCGCTGTCACCGAGGATGTGACCGAGTTCCTTCTCCCCGGACTTCGGGTTCAGCGGGACGGCGGCGGCCCCGGCCAGCAGCACGCCGACCACACCCACGGCCGTCTCCGGCGTCGGCGTCGCCCACACGGCGACCCTCTCCCGCCCCCGCACCCGCTCGGCGACGGCCCCGGCCGCCGTCGCGAGCTCCGCATACGTCAACGACCGATCACCGAACCGCAGGGCGGCTCGCGCCCCGGGATCGCCCGTCAGGGCCGGGAAGAGGGAGGACACGCGGCGGACTCCTAGTCACTGTGGTGCTGGCCGATGGAGGACATCTACGTCCTACCCCATGGCGGGCGCGGTTCGTCGCCGCCGGGGCGTGGAGCCGGTCACGTCCCGCCGCCGTGCGGGGGTGTCGGCCGAGGCGGGTGCGGCGGTCTGCCGGGGCGGTTGTTAGCGTGCGGGCGCCGTACTTCGGACCGTGTCAGGAAGAGGAGCCCGCCGTGCCCCGTGTCGCACTCGCCACCTACGACCCCCGGACCGGGCCGAGCAAGGACCGCGATCTGCCCGTGCTGGTGGGGGCCCTGCGGGAGGCCGGGGCCGCGGCCGAGACCGTGCACTGGGACGACGAGACCGTCGACTGGGCGGCGTTCGACCTCGTGGTCATACGGTCGACGTGGGACTACAGCTGGCGGGCCGCCGAGTTCACCGCGTGGGCGGAGAAGTGCGGGCAGGCGACCCGGATCGCCAATCCCGTCGACGTCGTGCGCTGGAACGCCGACAAGCGCTACCTCCGGGACCTCGCCGCCGCGGGTGTGCCGGTCGTCCCGACCAGCTACCTCGCCCCCGAGCAGACCTCCGGCCCGGTTCCGCGGCGGACCCTCGTTCCCGGCGACCTTCCCGGCGACCGCGACTTCGTCGTCAAGCCGGCCTTCGGGGCCGGCGCCCGGTTCGCCGCCCGGTACACGCCCGGGGAGCGGGAGACGGCTCTCGCCCAGGTGGCACGGATGCACGCGGAGGGGCTGACCGCGATGGTGCAGCCCTACCTCACCCGCATCGACGTCAGCGGAGAGCGGGCGTTGCAGTTCTTCGGCGGCCGGCTGCTGCACGCCAGCCGCAAGCGGGCCGTACTGGCGCCCGGCACCGCCTACGACGCCGACAAGGTGGCCCACCCGGACCTGGAGCCCTGGACGCCGACGCCCGCCGAACTCGCCGTCGCCGAGCGTGCCCTGGCCGCCGTACCGGGCGCTCCCGAGCTGCTGTACGCCCGCGTGGACCTGGTCGACGGGGAGGACGGCGAACCCTGTGTCATGGAGCTGGAACTGATCGAGCCGAACCTGTTCCTGTGGCTGCACCCGGCGTCGCTGCCGGCGGTGGTGGACGCGATCCGGGAGGCGGCAGCCGCCCGCTGACCCGCCGTCCCTCACCCGTCGACCCGGGTCCGCTGGAGCAGACCCCAGGTGAACTCCGCGACCACCTCACGCCGTACGCCCCGCGCGTCGGGGGCGGTGAACGCCAGCCCCCACCGGGTGGGCGCCGTGCCCTCCAGGGGGCGGGCCGGGGCGAAGGCGCGGGCGGCCTCGTCGACCGTGCAGGACCAGGGGGTGAGGTCGTCCAGGGTGCGCAGGGCCGGCGGCTCGGCTCCCGGGGCGCGGACCAGCCACTCGTTCCACACCTGGCCGCTCGGGCCGGCCAGCACCTCGAAGCGCAGGCCGGGCCACAGGGGGAGGGGCCACTGCCGGGCCTCGCAGTCCAGGTCGCCGATCCGGCGGGCCGCCGTCGACTCGGGCGGGCCGAGCACGGAGCGGTACCGGGCGGCGGCCGAGCGGGCTCTCGGGGAGCGGACCATCGCCTGCCAGCGCTTGTTGGCCTCGCGCATCCGGGCGATGGACACGCCCAGGGTGTGGCGGGCGTCCTCCACCAGGTCCGGATTGTGGTCGGCCATGCGGCGCAGCAGCACCAGCTGGAAGTCGAGCGGGGTGAACGGCGCGGGTGTCGGGGCGGGCATGGAACCATCGTCGCCCAGGGTGGCCGCACCCGTTCGCCCGCCGTGACGGCGCCCGCTCGCCCAGGGTGGCCGCACCCGTTCCGTCACGGTCGTCACGGCCATTGCCCGCCCATCCCAGGGTGGCTAGCCTGTGTTCGTCATGCCGACCGCCTGTTGAAATCTCGAACAGGCCTGGATGCAAGGGAGGGGCGGTCGTGGGACGCCTCGTACCAGCCGTGACCCGGGCTCTCGACATATTGGAGCTCTTCCTCGACGGGGACGGGACCCTGTCCGCCCCCGACATCGTGCGCAGGCTCCAGCTGCCGCGTACGACCGTGCACGAGCTGGTCACCACGCTCGCCGCCCGCAAGTACATCGTGCCGGTGACCGGTCAGCCCGGACGCTACCGGCTCGGCGTACGCCCCTACCAGCTCGGCAGCCGCTACGCCGAGCAGCTCGACCTGGCCGCCGAGGGCCAGCAGGTCGCCCGCTCCGTCGCCGAGACCTGCGACGAGACCGTCCATGTGGCGATCCTGGAGGACACCGACGTCATCTACATCGCCAAGGTCGACTCCACGCACGCGGTGCGCATGGTCTCGGCGGCCGGCCGCCGCCTCCCGGCGCACTGCACCTCGGTCGGCAAGATGCTGCTCGCCTCCCTCCCCGAGCAGGAGCTCGACGCGCGCGTGCCGGAGGACGCCGAACTCGTGGCCATGACGCCCAACAGCATCACGGACCCGACCGCCCTGCGCGAGGCCCTGACCGAGATCCGCCGGCGCGGCCTGGCCGTGGAGAGCCGCGAGTCCAATCCGGATGTCAGCTGTGTGGCCGCCCCGGTGCGCGACCGCACCGGGCAGGTGGTCGCGGCTTTGTCGATCTCCGTCCCCATGATTCGCTGGAGCGACGAGCGCCGGGCCGAGCTGGAGCAGTTGGCCGCGAAGGGCGCCGCCGAGCTGTCGGAGCGGCTCGGACACAGGAGCGTGGCATGACACAGGAGCGTGGCAGGACGATGGCGTACGACATCCACGAGGTCGCGGTGGACGCGCGGGCCGAGCTCGGCGAGGGCCCGACGTGGGACCCGGCGGCCGGCCGGCTGATCTGGGTCGACATCCTCTCCTCCCGGGTGCACACCTACGACCCGGCGTCGGGCGCGCGCACGGTCCGCAGGACCGAGCAGCACGTCGGCGCGGCCAAGCCGCGCGCCGGCGGCGGACTGGTGCTGAACCTGCGGGACGGGGTGGGCCTGGTCGACCCCGACGGCGGCTTCCGCTGGTTGCACCACGACCCGGTGCCCGGCCGCCGCGGCAACGACGCCGCCGTGGCGCCGGACGGCTTGCTGTGGGCGGGCACCATGCCGTACGACGAGACCCCGGGCGGCGGCACGCTGACCCGGCTGACCGGCGACGGCGCGGCGGAGACGGTCCTGGACGACGTGACGGTCAGCAACGGCATCGGCTGGAGCCCCGACGGCCGGCTGATGTACTACATCGACACGCCGACCCGCCGCATCGACGTGTTCGACTTCACCGACGGCCGGGCCGTGAACCGGCGGGAGTTCGCGAAGGTGGAGGAGAGCGCCGGCTACCCGGACGGCCTGACGGTCGACGCCGAGGGCTGCGTCTGGGTGGCCCTGTGGGACGGCGGGGCGGTACGCCGCTACACGCCGGCCGGCGCGCTCGACCGCGTCCTCACCGTCCCCGTCCCCCGCCCCACGGCCTGCGCCTTCGGCGGGCCCGCCCTGACCGACCTCTACGTCACCACGGCCCGCACGGGTCTGACGGCGCCCCACCCTCTCGCGGGTGCCCTGCTGGTGCTGCCCGGTGCGGGCCAGGGCCTGCCCCAGCCCGCCTTCGCGGGCTGAGCCGCGGCTCAGGCGCCGGTTCCGCCGGCCCCTGTCCGGTCCAGGGTGGTCACGATCTTGTGCTCCGCCGGGGTCAGCGGGGGGCCGGACGGGGCGGGCAGGAGGGGGCCGGCGAGGACGTCCAGGAGCGTGCGGGGGCGGAAGAGGCGCTCGGGGCCGGTGCGCATGCTCGTCACGTCCCACAGGGCCGCCGCCGCCCGGTAGGAACCGGTGGCCGCCTTGGTCAGGCGGCGGCTGTAGGCGGTGACCAGGCGGTCCGCCAGGCCGGGGTCGGCGCCGCGCGTGCCCGGGTACCAGACGTCCTGGCCGACCGCCGCCGCCCAGGCCGCGTCGACCGGCCGGGCCGTGCCGCGCTGCACCCGCCGGGCCAGGCCGGGCGCGGTGAGCCCGCAGCGCCGCAGCTCCTCGCCCAGCAGCCGGGCGCCCAGCGCGGCCACCGACATGCCCTGGCCGTACGCGGGGTTGAACGTGGCCACCGCGTCGCCCAGGGCGACGAAACCCTCCGGCCAGCGCGCGGTCTTCTCCAGGTAGCGCCGGGAGTTGCTGGTGCTGCGGCTGACGTGCACGTCGGTGAGGGGCTCGGCGCCGGAGACGAGCCGGCCCACCAGCGGGCTCGGCAGGTCGAGGGCGTAGCGCAGGAAGCCCTCCGGATCCGCGGGCGGCTCCCCGCCCCGGGTGCCGGCCAGGCTCACCATCCAGCGGTCGCCCTCGACGGGCAGCATCATGCCGCTGCGACCGGGTTCGCCCCCGTACGGATCGGCCTGCACGATGGTCAGCGGGAACTGCTCGGCGCCCGCGGGGGTCCGGTAGACCCGGGTGGCGTTGACCAGTCCCGAGTCCACGGTCTTCTCCGGTACGTCGGTGATGCCCAGCTCGCGCAGCCAGGTGATCACACGGGAGCCGCGCCCGCTCGCGTCGACCACGAAGTCCGCGGCCAGTTCCGTCTCCCGCCCGCCGGGAGCGGCGATCCGCACCCCGCGCACCCGTCCGGCGTCGCCGGTCAGCCCGACCGCCTGCGCCTTGCGGACCTCCACGTCCGTGTGTGCGAGGACGGCCTGACGCACCGTCCAGTCCAGCAGGGCGCGGGTGCAGCTGAGCATGCGCGGCCCGTCGTGCCGCCAGCGCGGGAACCAGCCCTCGGGGGTGTGGGCCACGATGCCGTGGCCCAGGGGTATCTCGTGGGCGCCGGCGGCCAGCAGCCGCCGCCGTATGCTTCCGCCCGGCACCACGTCCTCCATCGCGGCCAGGCCCCCGGCCATGAGGAGATGGGCGTGGCGGCCCTGCGGCAGCCCCTTGCGGTGCTCGGGCCCGTCGGGCAGGTCGTCGCGGTCGAGGACGACCACGTCGTCCACGGCGTGCGAGAGCACCGCCGCGGCCAGCATGCCGGCCAGGCCGGCACCCACGACGACAGCTCTGCGCTGGCTGTGACCAGGGGGCATGTGACTCCTCGGAGTGGGCCATGGCTCAGCCATGGGAGGTCCTCAACGTTCCTTCCCGGGCCGCGGCCTGAGCGGGCGCGGGAAGCGGCAGCAGGGCCTGCGCCAGTTCCACCAGGCCGCCGGTGCCGGACACCTCCGTGGCGTGCAGGCGGTATCCGCTCGGCGCCGCCAGGGGTGCCTCGCGGGCGGCGGCGCGGTGGGCGGCGTCGGCGAGCATCGCGGCCTCCGCGGCGATCCGCGCCTCGTGCGCGCCGCGGCCCGCCTCGCGGGCGGCGTCCAGGGCACGGGCGCGGACCCGTTCGTCGAAGTAGGGCGCGAGGGCCAGCAGGGCGTCGTGGATGGACACCTCGCGCCAGTGCAGCCGCGCTCGGGGCGACTGCCACCAGCCGCTGGGCGGCTTGGGCGCGGTGGACACGAACCGCACCCGCGACCACAGCGGTTCGAGCCGGCGGTAGTCGCGCAGGCCGCGCAGCTGGGCGGCGGCGGCCGGCAGCAGCCGGGGCAGGACGAAACCGGCGGAACACAGCAGCGCGCCGAGCGAGGCGGACGGCGGGGCCACCTTCGTGGACAGCACGTCCAGGTCGTGACCGTACCAACGTGCCGCGACGGCCGTGTACTTGGTGAGCTGGAACCCCACCACGTCCAGCAGCGACCCGGCCATGATCAGCCGCAGTCCGGTGCGCAGCAGCCCGGTGACCTCCCGGCTCCACTTCACGCACAGCGCGCACATCGCCAGGGTCGCCGCGGTGTGCCCGATCAGGTACAGCAGGATCATCTCGCGCACGTACGGGGTGTTGGCGTAGTACGTGTCGAGGTCGGTGAGCCGTTCGGTGCCGGCGTCGCCCAGCGTGAACAGCACGACGATGGCGGCGACCAGCGGCACGTACGCGGCGATGCTGCGCAGCACCAGCCGCCGGACCAGCTCGCGGGGGCCGCCCCGCCAGTGGACGAGCAGCACCAGCAGCGAGCAGCTGTACGCGCTGAGCATGCCGTACGTCAGCGGGGCGCCGAAGTTGGGGACGCCGGTGAGGCGGTTGACGGCGGCCAGGGTCAGCGGCGCCGAGCAGACGAACACCAGCGAACCCAGGATGATCGACACAGACGTGGACACGGTCAGCGGATCCCGGACCGCGGTGCGCGGACGGCGCAGCAGCACGACGGCGGAGAGCCCCAGCAGCCCGGCCGCGAGATAGACGACGAGACTCACGGGCGCCACCCCCGCCCCGTCGGCCGTCCCGCCGACGCCACCACCGCCCACGTCATCACGCGGCCCCCGAGGGGGCCGCACCGCCGTACACGCCTTCGGACGCCCTGCCGGGGTTGCCGACGGCGGTCAGCGCCTGCGCGATCCGCACCAGCACCGCGGGGTCCGGCACGCCGTACCCCGGCCCGAAGGCGCTCCCACCGCCCGGTGACGGACCGACGGCCGGTGGCGGACCGTCGTCCGGTGACGCGGTGCCGGGCCGCTCGGCCGGTTTGCCGCCCGTGGCCTGCGTGCCGCCCTCGGACCGGCCGGCCGGCACCGGCCAGGCGGCGGCCCACGCCGCCTCGAACGGCGGCGGGCCGGCCGTCTCGCGCCGCTCCCGGCCGGCCGCGCCCTGTCCGAGCACGGATCCCGGCCCGGGGGCCGGGACCGGCGAGCCTGAGGCGTGCTGGGCACGGGCCGCGGCGGCGATGACCGCGGCCCACGCGGCGGCCTCGGCGTGCTCCTTGTCGCCGGTGGCCTGAAGGACCGCCTCGTGCACACGCTCGTAGCGGGCGCGGTCGAAGAAGGCGTCCAGATGGCCGAGCGCGTTGTGGATGCTGGTCTGCCGCCACATCAGCAACGTGGTGGGGGAGGCCAGGCGCGGGCGGGGCAGCCGGAGGGAGTGCCGGGTGAGCAGGTGGTCCAGCTCGCGCTCCAGCGGAGCCAGCCGGGCGTACGTGTGCCAGGAGCGCCGCCACTGGGCCAGGCGGGGGCCGGCCAGCGGTGTCAGGATGCCGACCGAGGTCAGCATGGCGCCCAGGCCGGCGGCCACCGGCGAGACGTCGGTGCTCAGTTCCGACCAGTCGCGCCCGCACCAGCGGGCGGCCACGGCGGTGAGCTTGGTGACGCTGTAGCCGGCGCCGCACAGCGACCCCAGCCCGAGGACGACCATCCCGGCGCGCAGCCAGCCGTTCACCTCACGCGCCCAGCGCAGCGACAGCAGCGTGGTGGCGCTCACGGCGACGAGGTGCCCGACCAGGTACAGCACGATCATCTCGGCGACGAACGGCGTCGTCGCGTAGTAGGTGTCCAGGTCGGTGCGGCGTTCCACCGGGGCGTCGCCGAGTGCGAACATGACGCCGATGCCGACCACGACGAGCGTGTACCCGGCCACCCAGCGGCGGGCCACATGACGCACCCGTGCGCCGCCCCGCCAGTGGACGACCAGGACCTGGGACGCCGCGCTGTAGGCGATGATCGACGCGTAGGTCAGCGGCGCCGCGAGGTTCGGCACGCCGCTGAGGCGGTTGATCGCCCCGACCGTGGGCGCGGCGCCGAGCAGGAAGCAGGCGCCGGCCAGGCCCAGCACCGTGCAGATCGCCCGCAGGTAGGGGTCGCGCGGGTGGCGGACGAGGTCCGGGGCCTTCGCCGCCAGGCCCAGCCAGAGCGCGCCGCAACTGACGTAGTTGATCAGGCCGCTCATCTTCTCCGGTTCCCGCGGTAGTTGAGCGCGGCCCCGATGCGTCCGGCCAGGTCCGCGTCGCCGTCGGGTTCGGCGTCCGCCGCCGACTCCAGCCAGTCGCGCAGCCGGCCGCCCATCAGCATGCCGAACCGGTCCGCCTCCTGCTCGTCGGCGAGGCTGAAGTCGGTGCGCGCCGCCACGGGCCGGGGCACGCCGGCGGGGGCCGGTCCGGCGGCGTCCGTGCCGGCCGCGTCCGTGTCCCGCCGGTTCATGTGCCACACCTCGTGGCAGAAGATCACGATCTGGTGCCACACGGCGGCCCGCCGGTCGACGACCACCACGTCCCGCGTCTCCGCCTCCAGCCACAGTCCGCTGGCGGTGTGCGGCGGGAAGACCTCCCGGCGGACGACGACCGGACGGCCCCGCCATGCGGCGACGGAGTCGACGAGCGCGGTGAACAGCGCCTCGGGGTCGGCGGGCACCGGCACCTGGATCGGGTCGATGAGAGTGTCGGCGAGCCGCCGCATCTCCCTTTTCCTACGCACCGGTTGCTCCTCGTCCCCTTGTCGGTCTTCGCTGGCGCGGTCCTCGGCCGGACGGTCGTCCGAGCCTACGTGGACGTAAGTGTCCACGTCATGCGCCCCGATGGACGTCGTTCAACCGGGGACGATCTCAGAACGGCCGGAAACGACCGGTGCGATGCGCCGCTCCCGGTGGCTCGCAGGTGCTCGAAGTCTCGCCGTACCCATTGACGTGCAAGCGCTTCGTCTTTACGGTCCCGTTCGAGCTTACGAGCATCATTCGAAATGCCGAACAAGAAGACTCTGACCGGCGCCGCGGCACAGGGCACCACACTTCAGGAACGTAAGGGCAGGCAATGGGACGACCTGGCCTGAATCGCAGGCACCTTCTGGCCGCCGCGGGCGGCTTCGGCTTCGCGGCCCTCGGCGCGGGCGCCGACGCACTCGCCTCCGGCGCGCGCACCCGCGTGCGCCACCGGAACCCGGGGCGGCTCCTCGGCGCCTGGGACGTGGACCTCGTCGCCGAGTTCGGCGTACAGAAGAAGGACCCCACCGACCCGCGTCTTCCCGAAGCCTCCTGAAACCCCCCGGACCGTCTCGAATCTCCTCGAAGGGAACCCATGCGCACCGCCCGCTTCACCCTCGACCCCGCCTTCACCGTCGGCACGGTCGACCCCCGCCTCTTCGGCTCCTTCGTCGAGCACCTCGGTCGCTGCGTCTACACCGGCGTCTTCGAGCCGGACCACCCCTCGGCCGACGCCTCCGGCCTGCGTGCCGACGTGCTGGACCTGGTCCGCGAACTCGGCGTCACCGCCGTCCGCTACCCCGGCGGCAACTTCGTCTCCGGCTACAAGTGGGAGGACTCCGTCGGCCCCGTCGAGGAGCGGCCCCGCCGCCTGGACCTGGCCTGGCGCTCCACGGAGACCAACCGCTTCGGCCTGTCCGAGTACATCGCCTTCCTGAAGAAGATCGGCCCGCAGGCCGAGCCCATGATGGCCGTCAACCTCGGCACCCGCGGCGTCGCGGAGGCCCTGGAGATCCAGGAGTACGCCAACCACCCCTCCGGCACCGCGCTGTCGGACCTGCGCGTCGCGCACGGCGACAAGGAGCCGTTCGGCATCCGCCTGTGGTGCCTGGGCAACGAGATGGACGGCCCTTGGCAGACCGGGCACAAGACCGCCGCCGAGTACGGCCGCGTCGCCGCCGAGACCGCCCGCGCGATGCGCCAGATCGACCCGCGCGTCGAACTCGTCGCCTGCGGCTCCTCCGGCCAGTCCATGCCCACCTTCGCCGAGTGGGAGGCCACCGTCCTGCAGGAGACGTACGACCTCGTCGACTACATCTCGCTGCACGCCTACTACGAGCCGGTCGACGGCGACGTCGACTCCTTCCTCGCCTCCGCCGTCGACATGGAGTCCTTCATCGAGAACGTCGTGGCCACCTGCGATCACGTGGGCGCCCGGCTGAAGTCGAAGAAGAAGATCAACCTCTCCTTCGACGAGTGGAACGTCTGGTACATGTCCAGGTGGCAGGAGCAGGCCGAGAGCGCCGACCGTGCCGGCTGGCCCGAGGCGCCGCGCCTGCTGGAGGACAGCTACAGCGTCCTGGACGCCGTCGTCTTCGGCTCCCTGCTCATCGCCCTGCTCCGGCACGCCGACCGCGTGACCGTCGCCTGTCTCGCCCAGCTCGTCAACGTCATCGCCCCGATCATGACCGAGCCGGGCGGCCCGGCCTGGCGGCAGACCACGTTCTTCCCGTTCGCGCAGGCCTCGAAGTACGGCCGCGGCCAGGTCCTCGACGTGCGGGTTGACTCGCCGACGTACCCGACGGGCAGGTACGGCGAGACGGACCTGCTGCACGCCACCGCGGTGCGGGCCGAGGACGGCACGGTGACCGTCTTCGCGGTCAACCGTTCCCGCACCGAGCCCCTGCCGCTGGAGGTCGCCCTGGCCGGCCTGGACCTGACCCGGGTCGTCGAGCACAGCGCCCTCGCGGACGCCGACCCCGACGCCCGCAACACCCTCGCCGACCCGGAGCGCGTCGCCCCGCACGCGGTCGAGGGCGCCGCCCTCATCGACGGCGCGCTCTCGGCGACCCTGGAACCGCTGTCCTGGAACGTGATCCGCCTCGCGTGACCCGCGCGGGTCTCAGCGGCCGGGGGAGGGCACCGGTGTCACCGGCACCCCTCCGGCCGCGCTGCCCAGCAGCGTCAGCCGCACCCGCCCCGGGCCCGACAGCGTCGTCAGTTCCGACAGCACCGCCAGGGCCAGGGTGTTGGCGCCGCGGGTGCGCAGGATGCCGTTGGGCAGGACGAAGGTGTGCTGCGGGCCGACGTCGTTGATGTACTGGCCCATGTTCCAGCCGTTCAGGAAGATCTGTGCCCGCCAGGCCCGGTTCGGGTCGTCGTCCAGGGTGAGCCCCACCGACGCGTCCACACCCGGGTCCACCGACAGCTCGAAGGTGGTCCGGTACCAGGTCACCCCCTGCCGCCGCACGGCCCGCGGGAAGGTGACCGGCTCCCAGTCGCGGTCGGGGAAGCCGGGCAGGTGCCAGCCCTCCCCTTCCCCGTACAGGCCGCCGTTGTTCAGCGGCCCCCGCACGGGGTCGGGCGCCCCCTCGCCCTGGATGCGCCACCGTACCCGGGGAGATGCCCCGGCGAAGGCGACCGCGGTCAGCCCGCGTGCCGCCTTGTGCGTGTCCTGGGCCCCGCCGTCCTGGTCGTGCGCCATCCGCCGCACCAGCACCGACAGCACATGCCGGCCGCCGGTGCGCAGCCGCCGCCGCACCGGGAGGACCGCCGTGTCCGTCCACGTGCCCTTGCGGATCGTGCCGCCGTCCGGCACCGGCATCCGGTGCACGCCCAGCGGCTCGCCGTCCAGCCACGCCATCAGCAGCCCCTGGGTGCCGGTGCTGTGGGTGAGGGAGACCGACTCGATGCCGGTGGCATCCGTGAAGGTGCCCCGGTACCAGACGTCGCCGTAGTGGAAGCCGTAGTCGTCGGCGAAGAGCACCGGCTGCCCCGCGGGGACGGCGGTGGTGCTGTGCGAGACGGCCTTGTCGGCGACCCGCCAGTCCGAGTCGTCGAAGCCCGGCCCGGCCTCCGGGTTCTCCGTGCGCATCCGCCAGCCGCCGAGCGCGGGCAGCTCCACCTTCGGTACACCCGCCAGCGGAGCGGTGGCGCGCAGGCTGCCCGAGCCGGTCGCCCGCGCGGGCACCGCCCGGCCGTTCCACGTCACACCGTCGATGCCCCGCGGCCCCCACAGCTCCAGGCCGGTCGCCTCCACCGTGTCACCGGTCAGATGGACGGTGGAGCCGGACAGGGTGGCGGTGCGCAGCAGCTTCGGGCCGTGCACCAGCAGGGGCCCGGACGGGGTGTCGCAGGGCCACAGGCGCAGGGAGGTCGCCTCGTCGGCGAAGAGCAGCAGCAGCGGCCGGTCGACCCCGTCACCGCCCTCCACCCGGACCCCGATCAGCCCGCCCGCGCCCAGCGGGACGGTGATCCGCAGCAGACCCTGGTCGTGGACGTACGCGGCCTGCTGGCTCAGCCGGGTGACCTGCGGCTCCTCGGCGCACTCGACGACCACCCGGGCCATGTCGCCGCGCCGGCCGCAGAACACGGCGACGTCCTGCCGTCCGGCGGCCTGGAACAGCATCGGCTGCGCGGTGGCGTACCGCACCTTGCGCGGCCCCAGGGACAGCCCGGCCACCAGCAGTCGGGCGTCGCGGCCCGGCACGGTCACCGGCAGGTCCTCTCCCCCGGCCCGGAGCGTGGACGACACCTCCTTGTCGCCGTCGTTGCGCAGCACGTAGACGTGCGCGCCGGTGTCCGGGTTCGTCAGGTGGTACGTGGTCAGCCCGGCCGCCTCGACGTCCCGCGCCCGGTCCAGCTTGGCGAAGTCCGGGACGCGCTGGAGCATGTGCCCCGTCTGGTGCATCGGCACGAGTTTGTCGGTGGGCTGCCGTCCCTCGGTGAAGGCGGCCCCGTAGTCGTACGACGTGTAGACGACCGGCGCGGGCAGCCAGCCCCATGAGGTGCCGCCGAAGGTCATGTAGACGTTGTGCAGCGTGATGCCGTTGGCGAGGTTGGTCAGGTGGAAGCGCCGCTCGTACGGCGCGTCAAGGGTGCGCCGGGACCCCTCGTAGCCCTCGCCCTCGAACCGGTGCCCGCCCCACGGGTCGAACCGGCCGCCCCCGAACTCCGGCATGAACCCGGGCGTACGCGGACTGGCGGTGGTCCCGCCGGTCGCCCCGCCCTTGCCGAACCGCCCCCAGTCGGGCGGGGTCAGGGACGGCGACGGGTACCCGTCGAACCCGTACAGCCACCGCCCCTTCTCCCCGCCGGTGTCGAAGGTCCCCGGCGTCCAGTGGCCGTTCCTGGACCTGTCGTTGTGGAAGAGGGGGACGTCGATGCCGTCGGCGCGCACCTTCTTGTACAGGTGGGACATGTAGGCGCGGCCGGTGGCGTCGTGGACGTGCGCGTCGTACTCGTTCTCGATCTGGTAGAGCAGGACCGTGCCGCGGCCCCGGGTGAACAGGTGCCGGACGGCGATGGCGTCGACGTGGGTCAGCCACTCGTCGACGTGCTTCAGGTAGGCCGGGTCGGCGGTCCGCGCCCTTCCCTCGGTGGTGGTGAGCCAGCCGGGGAAGCCGCCGCCGTCGACCTCGGCGTCGATGTGGGGCCCGGGGCGCAGGACGACGTACAGCCCGGTCTCGGCGGCGGTGCGCAGGAACAGGTCGAGGTCCCGGACCCCGGCGAAGTCGTACCGGCCGGGGGCGGGGGAGTGGTAGTTCCAGGACACGTGGACGCTGACGGCGTTGTAGCCGTGGGCACGCATCTTCTGCAGGACGTCCCGCCACAGCGAGGGGCTGGGCAGCCGGAAGGGGTGCATCTCGCCGGACCACAGCACCACCCGCCGGCCGTCCACCAGCAGCGAGTAGTGGTCGAACCCGACGGCGTGGCGCCGCCCGTCGGCGCTCGGCGTCGGCGGCGGCGGGCCCGTGGGCACCTCGCGCGCCGCGTAGGCCGACGAGGCCGCCGGCCCGCCGCTGCCGCCCAGGGCGAGACCGAGCGCGGCAGTGCCGGCGAGGGCGCCGAAGGTACGTCTGCTGAGCGCCAAAGGTTGCCTCCCGGGCGGATCTTACGGCGTGCGGTGGCGCCATTCTCCATGGCCCCGAAGGCCACACCGGACCCGTGAGGACCCCGGCCGGGCGGATCACTTGGTACCGGCGGCCCCGGAACCGGTCCTGCGGATTCCGTGATTGGCCGGAGAGCGACCTTATCGTTCCGCCGAGCGCTGCATACGATGCGACCGCTCCCGGCCTTCACGGGGTGTTCACGATTCCTTCACGGGCGGGAGTGTGCGTGCGTCGATTTGGCATGAGCATGTCCATGTCGTCCTTCGGTGCCGCGGACGCACAGGCACCGACGCAGGCACGGATCCACCGACCCGAGGCGCCGACAACCCCCCACCGAACGGATGGAGAACCATGGCCGGCGGACTGCTCCTGAGCAGCGCGATCGCAGCGCTGCTGACCACCGCGCTTCCCGCGAACCCCGCGTCACCGGTGGTGACCGAACCGCCCCCGGACAAGATCGTCATCGACATCGCCACGGTGAACGGCTCGGGCTGCCCCCGGGGCACCGCCGCCGTCGCCGTCGCCCCCGACAACACCGCCTTCACCGTCACCTACAGCGACTACCTCGCCCAGGCGGGCGGCAACTCCGACCCCACCGCCTTCCGCAAGAACTGCCAACTCAACCTGATCGTCCACGTCCCGCAGGGCTTCACCTACGCCATCGCCAGCGCCGACTACCGGGGCTTCCTCTCCCTCCAGCCCGGCGCGACCGGCACCCAGCGGGCCTCGTACTACTTCCAGGGCTCGCCGAACACGGAGTTCAGAACCCACCCGTTCAACGGCCCCTACAACGACGACTGGCAGGCCACCGACAGCACCGACTGGGGCCAACTGGTGTGGGCCCCCTGCGGCGTGCTGCGCAACTTCAACATCAACACCGAACTGCGCGTGCGCGCCGGGACCTCGGCGCCCGGCAAGGTCAGCTTCATGACCATGGACTCGACGGACGGCGACATCAGCACGGTGTACCACATGGCGTGGAAGGAGTGCCCGAAGTCCTGACGGTGGAGTGAGCCCGTGAGCCCGCCGGCCGGGGACGCCCGGGGTCCCCGGCCGGCGACTGTCCGGCGGATCACGGTGCGGACGCGCACCGGCCCCCGCTCACCCGGGCCGGTCGGGTGCCGCGGCCCTTCCGCATCCCATCCGCCGGACAGGCCCTATCCCGCCTGTCCCATCCCGGCCGCGTCCGGCCAGCTCTGGCTGTCCGGCCGGTTCTGCGCACCGGGCCAGCCGGTCGCGGGCGCGGGGGCCAGGCCGGGGGCGGCGGCCGGGGCCGTCATACCGCGCACCTGGGCGGCGGTCAGGCCGCCCCGGGCCGGAACACCGGGCGGGGTCGGACCGGCCGCCACCGGGACCGGGAACGGCGTGGCGGCGGTAAACGGCGTCGCGGCCGGAACGGGCATGGAGACGGCCGCCGGGGCCGGTGCCGGGAAAGGCGTGGGCATGGGTGTGGGGACGGGCGCCGGAGCCGGGAGCGGGGCCGGCGTGGGTACCGGTGCGGGCGCGGGAGCGGCCGGGAGGGAGGCCGCCGGCGGTGACTGCGGGCCCGGCACGGCCTGGGCTGCCGCCGGCATCGGCATCCCGTCGCCCGGCCCCGCCGCGGGTGCGGCGGGCACGGCGGCGGGGAGCGGCATGCCGGTGCCGACGGCCGGAACGGGACCGGTGGCGGCCTGAGCGGCGAGCCGCGCACCGGACCCGTTGGTCTGGCTCATCAGCCGGTCCACCGCCGCCGTACCCGAGCTGTAGCCGGTCCCGGTGGCCTGCTCGGGTACGGCGGCTCCCCTCCTGGTCCCGTAGAGCACCTGTTCAAGGGCGGACACCAGGCGACGCACGTCCACCTCGGGGCGCACCACGAGCCGCAGGAAGCGGCTGGAGGAGCCGATCTTGTTGCCGCACTCGCGGACCAGGATCCGGTGCTCGGTGAGCAGCCGGTCGCGGACCACGGTCCCCTCGGCGCCCACGGGCAGGCGCACGAAGAGGAAGTTGCCCTGGGACGGGTACACCGTCAGCCCGGGCAGCGTGGAGAGGTGGCCGGCCATCTCCAGACGGTCGCGGCGCACCTGCTGAAGGCTCTGTCGGTACTCGGCGCCGTGCTCCCTCAGCATGAAGACGACGTGCTCGGCGAAGGAGTTGAGGTTCCACTTCGGCAGCATGGCGCGGACGCGGCCGGCCAGCGCGGGGTTGGCCACCAGGTAGCCGAAGCGGATGCCGTGCAGTCCGAAGTTCTTGCCGAGGCTGCGCAGCACGATCACGTTGGGGCGCAGCATCGCCTCCTGCACCACGCTCGGCTCGGCCTCCGCGTCGGCGAACTCCAGGAAGGACTCGTCGACCACCAGCAGGTCCAGGTCGGCCATGGCGTCCATGAACTGCACCAGTGCCTGCTTGTGCTGAAAGCCGCCGTCGGGGTTGTTCGGGTTGCAGACGACCGCGACCCGGGTGCCGCGTCCGCGGATGAACTCGGCGTACCGCGCCAGGTCCAGGGCGAAGCCGCCGGCCTCCTGGAGCGGGAACATGTCGACCCGCTTGCCGGTCTCCATCGGCTGGTCGGTCCAGCGGCCGAAGGTGGGGACCGGGACGGCGAGGGACTCGCGGACCAGGAGGTGGTCGATCCAGGTGATCAGCTCGGTGGAGCCGTTGCCCATGGCCACGCACTGCGGGGGCAGCTGGAGCAGGTCGCACAGTTCGGCCGTGATCGTCTCGGCGCCGCTCGGGTAGTACGTGAGGATCTCGCGCAGCCCGGCCGCCATGTCCTGGAACATGGCGGGCGTGGGGAAGTACGGGTTGCACGGTATGCAGAAGTCGACCGGGCCGCCCTCCCCGTCGCCGCCCGCACGCGTCAGCGCCGCCATCGAGGGGCTGTGCGCCGACGGGCCGCGAAAGAGCGAGGTGACGTTGCCGGCCAAGGGAACCTCCGTCCGTGGGTGGCCCGTGCGGGGGAGCACGGGCCGCCCTTACATACGGCGGTCCGGGTGGCGCTGTTCAACGATGGTGGCGCCCGCGGGACTTGACCCGGTCAGGCGTCGAAGGAGTGGACGGTCGTGGACCGGTACGTCTGGCCCGGCCGCAGCACGGTCGACGGGAAGTTCGCGTGGTTCGGGGAGTCCGGGAAGTGCTGGGTCTCCAGGGCCAGGCCGTCGCCCTGACGGTAGGTGTGACCGGCCGGGCCGACCAGGGTGCCGTCGAGGAAGTTGCCCGAGTAGAACTGCACGCCGGGCTGGTCGGTGGAGATCCGCAGGGTGCGTCCGGACTCCGGGTCGCGCAGGGTGACCACGTGCACCGGGGCCGCGGTCAGGCCCTTGTCGAGGACGAAGTTGTGGTCGAAGCCCTTGGCGGTGACCAGCTGCGGATGGCCGATGCGGATGTCCCGGCCGATCGCCTTGGACCGGGTGAAGTCGAAGGGGGTGCCCGCCACCCGGGCCAGCTCGCCGGTGGGGATCAGACCCGAGTCGGTGGGGGTGTACCGGCCGGCGGCGAGCCACAGTTCGTGGTCGTAGATGGTGCCGCTGCCCTCACCCGCGAGGTTGTAGTAGGTGTGGTTCGTGAGGTTGACGACGGTGGCCTTGTCGGTGGTGGCCTCGTAGTCGATGCGCCAGTCGCCGTGCCGGTCGAGCGTGTACGTCACCTTCGTCCGGAGGGTGCCGGGGTAACCCATCTCGCCGTCGACGCTCGTGTAGTACATCCGCAGGCCGACGTCGGAGCCGGAGGTGAAGGGCTCGATGTCCCACACCTTGGTGTTGAAGCCCGCCGTGCCGCCGTGCAGGCTGTTCTCGCCGTCGTTGACCGAGACCTGGTAGGTCTTGCCGTCGAGGGTGAAGCGGCCCTTGGCGATGCGGTTGCCGTAGCGGCCGATGGTGGCACCGAAGAAGGTGGTGCCCTCGACGTACGCCTCCAGGTTGTCGTAGCCCAGGGAGACGTTGGCGTACCGGCCGTGGCGGTCCGGGATCTCCAGCGACTGGACGATGCCGCCGTAGGAGAGCACCTTCAGCCGGGTGCCGCCGTTCGCCAGCGACCAGCGGTGGACCTTGGTGCCGTCGGCGAGCCTGCCGAAGAGTTCCTTGGAAGGGGCAGCCCTGTGCCCATGGGCCGAAGCTGTGCCCGCGGCCGTCATCGCGATGCCCGCGGCGGCGACTCCGGCGAGGACGGTGCGTCTGCTCGTAGTCATGAGATGGCTCTCCAGTCGACGAAGGTGCGGTGAGGACCCGGTCCACGGGGCGATCGGTCAGCCCCGTGGACCGGTCGTGCGTTTCGTACGAGCGGGTGCCGTGCGGTACTAGCGCCCGCCCCTGCGCTTGTTCCAGACGTCGAAGCCGACCGCGGCGAGCAGGGCCAGGCCCTTGATCACCGACTGCCAGTCGGAGCCGACACCCAGCAGGTTCATGCCGTTGTTCAGCACGCCGAGGACGAGACCACCGATGATCGCGCCGAGCACGGTGCCGACACCGCCGCTCATGGACGCGCCGCCGATGAACGACGCGGCGATCGCTTCGAGTTCGAAGTTGAGGCCCGCCTTCGGCGAGGCCGCGTTCAGCCGGGCAGCGACCACCAGCCCGGCCAGGGCCGCGAGCACGCCCATGTTCAGGAAGACGTAGAAGGTGACCTTCTTGTCCTTGACGCCGGAGAGCTTCGCCGCCGGCAGATTGCCGCCGATGGCGTAGATGTGGCGGCCGAAGACGGCGTTGCGCATCAGATAGCCGTAGCCGACCACCAGGGCGCCGAGGATCAGCAGCACGATCGGCACACCCTTGTAGCTGGCGAGGAGCAGCGTCACCACGGCGATGGCCGCGACGATCGCGATCAGCTTCAGGATGAACAGATTGCGGGGAACCACGGCGAGGGAGAAGTCCCGCTGCCTGCGCCGGTCGCGCACCTCCTGCCAGGCGACGGCCACCGCGAGCAGGATGCCGAACAGCAGCGTCAGGTTGTGGTAGTTGGTGTTGGGGCCGACCTCCGGCAGGAAGCCGTTGCCCAGGTCGCCGATGCTGGACGGGAACGGACCGAGGGTCTGCCCCTTGAGCAGGATCTCCGTGAGTCCGCGCCACACCAGCATGCCGGCCAGCGTCACGATGAAGGACGGTATGCCGCCGTACGCGATCAGCCAGCCCTGCACGGCACCGGCCGCACCGCCCATCGCCAGGCACACGATCAGGGCGATCGGCCAGGAGACGTCGTTGTTGACCATGAGCACCGCGGCCGTCGACCCCACGAACGCGGTCAGCGATCCGACGGACAGGTCGATGTGGCCCGCGATGATCACCAGCATCATGCCGATCGCGAGGATCAGCACATAGGCGTTCTGCAGCACCAGGTTGGAGACGTTGTGCGGGGTGACCAGGGTGCCGTCGGTCCACACGGCGAACACCACGATGAGCAGCCCGAGCGCGATCAGCATGCCGTACTGGCGCATGTTGCGCCGCAGACCGTCCACGACGAGTTGCAGCAGCCCGCCTTCCGCGACCGTGGTCCCGCCCTTGCCCGGCGGCGCCGCTGTCGGGGTCTTCGTCACGTCCGTACTCATCGCGCTACCTCTTTGTCCTTCGTCATCAGGCGCATCAGCGATTCCTGCGTCGCCTCGGCGCGCGGCACCTCGCCGGTCAGGCGGCCCGCGGCCATCGTGTAGATGCGGTCGCACATGCCGAGCAGCTCCGGCAGCTCGGAGGAGATGAAGACCACCGCCTTGCCCTGGGCGGCCAGCTTGTCGATGACCGTGTAGATCTCGTACTTGGCGCCGACA
Organism: Streptomyces sp. NPDC003393; assembly: GCF_053589015.1. Classification (NCBI taxonomy): domain Bacteria; kingdom Bacillati; phylum Actinomycetota; class Actinomycetes; order Kitasatosporales; family Streptomycetaceae; genus Streptomyces; species Streptomyces sp. NPDC003393. The sequence continues at coordinate 125,729 of NZ_JBSFRB010000005.1, forward strand.
TCGATGCCGCGCGTCGGCTCGTCCAGGATCAGCACGTCAGGGCCGGCGAAGATCCACTTGCTGAGGACGACCTTCTGCTGGTTGCCGCCCGACAGCTTGCCCGCCGGTTCGAAGACCGTCGGGGCCTTGATGTTCATGGACCTCCGGTACTCCTCGGCGACCTGCCGCTCCTCGTGCTCGTCGACGACACCTCGCCTCGCGACCTTGCCGAGCGCCGCGAGCGAGATGTTGCGATTGATGGTGTCGATGAGGTTGAGGCCGTAGTGCTTGCGGTCCTCGGTGGCGTACGCGATCCCGTGGCCGACCGCCTCGGAGACCGTCCTCGTGCGGATCTCCTTGCCGTCCTTGAGGACGGTGCCGCCCGCGTACCGGCCGTAGCTGCGTCCGAAGACGCTCATCGCCAGCTCGGTGCGGCCCGCGCCCATGAGCCCGGCGATGCCGACGATCTCGCCCCGACGCACGCTGAGCGAGACATCGTCGACGACCTTGCGCTCCTGGTCGATGGGGTGCTGCACCGTCCAGTTGCGGATCTCCAGGGCGGGCGCGGCGCCGGCCTCGGCGTGGTGCGGGGTGCGGTCCGGGAAGCGGCTGTCCAGGTCGCGGCCGACCATCCCCGAGATGATCCGGTCCTCGGTGGTCTCCGGCGCCTTCACATCCAGCGTTTCGACGGTGCGCCCGTCCCGGATGATCGTCACCGAGTCGGCGACCTTGCGGATCTCGTTGAGCTTGTGGGAAATGATGATCGAGGTGATGCCCTGGTTCTTCAACTCCAGGATGAGATCAAGGAGTTTGTCGGAGTCCTCGTCGTTCAGCGCGGCCGTCGGCTCGTCGAGAATGAGCAGCTTCACCTCCTTGGAGAGCGCCTTGGCGATCTCCACGAGCTGCTGCTTGCCCACACCGATGTCGGCGACGGCGGTGTTCGGGTTCTCGTCGAGACCCACCCGGCGCAACTGGCGCGTGGCGTGCCCGAGGGTCTCGTGCCAGTTGATGAGCCCGCGCGAGGCGTGCTCGTTGCCGAGGAACATGTTCTCGGCGATCGACAGGTACGGGACCAGGGCCAGCTCCTGGTGGATGATGACGATGCCGCGCCTCTCGGAGGCGTTGATGTCCTTGAACCGGCAGGGCTCCCCCTCGAAGAGGATCTCGCCCTCGTAACTCCCGTGGGGGTGGACGCCGGAGAGTACCTTCATCAAGGTGGACTTCCCGGCGCCGTTCTCCCCGCAGATGGCGTGGACCTCGCCCGCGCGGACGCTCAGGGAGACGTCCGACAGCGCCTTGACGCCCGGGAAGGTCTTGACGATCGAGCGCATTTCCAGGACGGGTCCCGCCATGGTCCTGCCCTTCAACTAGTGTGCGGAGACGGTCGGATGGAGTGCCGGCCGACTACAGGCCCAGGTCGGCCTTGGTGTAGTAGCCGGAGTCGATGAGCTCCTTCTGGTAGTTCTCCTTGGTGACGGCCACCGGCTGGAGCAGGTACGAGGGGACGACCTTCGCGCCGTTGTCGTACGTCTTGTTGTCGTTGGTCTCCGGCTTCTTGTCGTTCAGCACGTCGTCGACCATGGTCACGGCCTGCTTGGCGAGCTGGCGCGTGTCCTTGTAGACCGTCGAGTACTGCTCCCCCTTGATGATCGACTTCACCGAGGCGACCTCGGCGTCCTGGCCGGAGACGACCGGCAGCGGCTTCGACTTGGAGCCGTAACCGTCGGACTTCAGGGCGGAGATGATGCCGATGGAGATGCCGTCGTACGGCGAGAGCACCGCGTCGACGCGGGCGCTGGAGTACGTCGACGTCAGGATGTCGTCCATGCGCTTCTGCGCGGTGGCGCCGTCCCAGCGCAGCGTGGTGACCTGGTTCATCTTGGTCTGACCGGACTTCACGACGAGCTGCTTCTTGTCGATGTAGGGCTGGAGAACCTTCATCGCGCCGTTGAAGAAGTACTTGGTGTTGTTGTCGTCGTTGGAGCCGGCGAACAACTCGATGTTGAACGGGCCCTTCTTGCCGTTCGACAGGCCGAGCTTGTCGACGAGGGAGGTGGCCTGGAGCTCTCCGACCTTCTCGTTGTCGAACGTCGCGTAGTAGTCGACGTTCTTGGTGCCCAGGATGAGGCGGTCGTAGGCGATGACCGGGATGTGGGCGTCCGCGGCCTCCTGGAGCACGTTGTTCAGGGACTTGTTGTCGATGGCCGCGATGATCAGGCCCTTGACACCCTGGGTGATCAGGTTCTCGATCTGGGAGACCTGGGTGTCCGGGTCGTCCTCGCCGTAGACGAGCTTCGTCTTGTAGCCCTTGGCCTTGAGGTTCTTCACCACGTTGTTGCCGTCGGCGATCCAGCGCTCGGAGGACTTGGTCGGCATCGCGATGCCGATGGTGGCGCCCTTGGTGTCGCCCGACTTCTCCTTGCTGCCGCCCTCGCTGTCCTGGCCACAGGCGGAGAGGGTCAGGGCGAGCGAGGCGGCGGTGGCCATCGCGGCGAGTGCTGCTCTGCGGTTGCGCATGGTCATCATCCTTGGTGTGTGGCGGGGTCGGGCCGGTTGGTCGGTCCCGTGGTCGGTCCGGTGGTGCGAGGGCCGTGCTGGGCGCTGCGCCGGGGTGGTGCCGGGGCTGCTGCTCGGCGTGGTCCTGCGGTGGTGCGTCGGGATGGTGCCTTGAAGTCTGTACGGGCGGAGCACTGGTGGACCCGGAACGGTTGTGTGGGATTGTGCGCGAACGTGTGGTGTTCTGTGAAGCCGATTTTCCGGAACGTTATGCCGGTGTTTCGAACCGGCGCAGCGCGCCCGGCAGCCGTGAGCCCAGCGGTGCCATGTCCCCCGTGGCGCCGTGGCGTTCGAGCAGATCGAGCGCGAGCCGTCCGCGGCGCACCCGTTCCCGGGCGGTCGCCAGGGTGACCTCGCGCAGGTGGTGCCCGTACGGGTAGATCCCGGGCGCCTTGGACAGGCCGAACTTCAGGTACAGCGGCGCCCCGCGCCGGATCAGCTCGGCCACCTCGTACATCCGGACATAACCGCCCAGGTCGTCCGGCGCCTCGATGTACATGTCCATCGGAGCGCGCGAGGCCCGCCGGATCTGGGTGAGGTGATCGAGTGTCAGATCGCTGGGCACGTTGACGGAGTCGGCGCCCAGGTGCTCGTAGACGGCGTAGGAGGCCGGGTTCACCGGGCCGATCAGCGCGGACACCTTGAGCGTGGTGTCGGCGGGGAGGATGCCGGCCACGCGCGCCCGGTGCAGCGTCCACAGCACGCCCTCGTCGGCGACCAGCAGGCACTTGACGCCCAGCTCCGCCGCGCGGACGGCGTCCTCGACGCAGCCCGCGACAGCGTCGTGGCCGCGGGCGCGCAGTCCGGCGCCGTGCGAGTCCGAGCGCACCGAGGCGCCCGTGTCCCAGGTGCCGCGGGGGCCGGTGAACAGGCAGAGCTCGATGTCGCGTTCGGCGGTCGCCTCGACCATCTCGGTGATCTCGGCGTCGGTGAGCATCCACACGCCGCTGCCCTGGCTGATCCGGTGGATCGGGACATCGAGCCGCGCGGACTCCTTCAGGACCACCGCCAGTGCCTCGGGACCCTCGCACGAGGGGATCTCGGTGCGCCAGCGGCCTCCGCCGGGGAAGGCGTGCGGCGAGGCGTCGGCGGGGTCGAGGGCGGGGGCGCCCAGGCCGAGGGCGGTGAGCAGCTGCTCGCCAGGCCTGCGGGCTGCCGTGTCGGAAGCGTCGGTCACAAGCTGTCCTTCGGTTCGCCGAGCCGTTCGTTCGATATCTCGGACGAGGTTCGTGGCTCAGGGTGTGAAAAAGGTGTCGCGGTGCGCCGGTTGCGGCGCCGTCAGGTCGCGCCGCAACCGGCGCACGACTACGGGCGGAGCAGGATCTTGCCCACCTTGGGATCGCCGGCCCCGACCAGCTCGATGGCCTGCGAGAACTCGGTGAGCGGGAGTTCGTGGGTGATCAGCGGCAGCGGATCGAGCAGCCCGGCCGCGAACATCCGTACCGTGTGCGCCCAGGCGGCGGGCGGCGCCCCGAACACGGTGTGCACCTCCAGTTGCCGCACCACCAGGTCGGTCGGGTCGAGCCCCTCGGCACCCGGCGCCGGGATGCCCGTCAGCACCAGCCGTCCGCCCCGCTTCAGCAGCGCGGCGGCCGTGCGGGCCGCGTCCGCGGACCCTGCGGTCTCCACGACCACGTCGAAGCCGCCCGGCAGGTCCTCGTCCTTGGTGCGGAAGTCCGTGGCGCCGAACCGCCGGGACAGCGCCTCCCGGTCCCGCCGTGTGCCGACCACCAGCAGCTGAGCCGGGGAGACGGCCCGCAGGAACTGCACGGCGAACATCCCGAGCGTCCCGGTGCCCACCACCGCGACCCGTTCACCGGGCCGGGCACCCGCCTTCAGCGCGGCGGCGGCGATACAGGCGGCGGGCTCCAGCAGCGCGGCGGCGGTGAGGTCCGCGTCCTTCGGCAGCACGTGCAGCAGTCGGGCCGGCAGCGTCAGCGTGGCCGCCATCGCCCCCGGCTGGGTGAAGCCGGTCTCCTCGTACCCCGCACCGCACAGGGTGGTCTCGCCCGCGTGGCAGTGGTCGCAGACCTGGCAGTTGCGGAAGCCCTCGCCGACCACCTTGCGGCCCACCAGGTCCCCGGGCACGCCCGAGCCGACCGCCCGCACGGTGCCGGACCACTCGTGGCCGGGCGTGAGCGGGTAACGGACGTACCCCTCGGGCCGGTTGCCCTGGTACACCTCGCGGTCGCTGCCGCAGATCCCTACCGCGTGCACGGCGACCAGGGCCTCGCCGGGACCCGGCTCGCGCGGGGTGTGCTCGGCGAGCCGGTGGGCGCCCGGCGCCTCCACGACGACGGCGGCGCTCACGGCCGCACTCACTTCGTGCCCTTGGGCTTGCGCTGCTCCCAGCCCTCGGCCCACAGGTCGAAGCGGGCCTGCTGCTGCGGGAACTCGGCGGCCGCGTCCGTGTCCAGCTCCACGCCCAGCCCCGGTGCGTCGGAGAGGTGGAAGCAGCCGTCCTCCGGGTCCACCTGCGGGGCGCCCTTGACCACCTTCTTGATCTCCGCGTCGGCGAAGTCGTTGAAGTGCTCGAGGATCTTGAAGTTCGGGGAGGTGAAGCCCACCTGGAGGGAAGCGGCGGTGAGCACGGACCCGCCCACGTTGTGCGGGGCGACGAGCATGTAGTGGGTCTCGGCGGTGGCGGCCAGCTTCCGCGTCTCCCAGATCCCGCCGATGTGGCCGACGTCGGGCTGGACGATGTCGACGGCCTGGCTGTCGAACAGCTCCCGGAACTCGATCCGGTCGTGGATGCGCTCACCCGTGGCGACGGGAATGTCCACCTTGGCGGCGACCTTCTCCAGCGCCTTCAGGTTCTCCGGCGGCACCGGCTCCTCCAGCCAGGCCGGCCGGAAGGGGGCCAGCTCCTTGGCCAGTCGTACGGCGGTGGCGGGGGAGAAGCGGCCGTGCATCTCCAGCATCAGCTCGGCCTCGGGGCCGATGGCGTCGCGCACGGCCTCGATCAGCGAGACGGCGTACAGGGTCTGCTCGTGGTCCAGTTCGAAGTGCCCGGTGCCGAAGGGGTCGATCTTCAGCGCCCGGTACCCGCGCTCCATGACCCCCTGGGCGGCCTTGTGGTAGGCCTCCGGCGTCCGCTCGGTGGTGTACCAGCCGTTGGCGTACGCCTTGACCTTGTCCGTCACCTTCCCGCCCAGCAGCTGCCACACCGGTACGCCCAGGGCCTTGCCCTTGATGTCCCAGCAGGCCATCTCCACGACCGCGATGCCCGACATGACGATCTCGCCGGCGCGCCCGAAGTCGCCGTACTTCATCCGGCGGACCAGGTCCTCGACAGCGAACGGGTCGGATCCGAGAATGTGGTTGGTCTCGGCCTCCCGCAGGTAGCCGATCAGCGCGTCGGTGTGACCCAGCATCCGGGTCTCGCCGACTCCGGTGATCCCCTCGTCGGTGTGCACCTGAACGTAGGTCAGGTTGCGCCACGGCGTCCCGACCACGTGTGTGCTGATTCCGGTGATGCGCACGGCGGCTGCCTCTCGCTGTTCGGTATTTCGTCACCCGTTCGAAATGCTGGCGTGACAGTAAGGACGGGCGGCGGGGGGTGTCAATGGGTCCGACACGTAACGGTTTAGGCAAGCCTTTCGGGGCTTCCCCACGGAACCTTCACAATGATCTCTAGGAACCCGACGCGTGCGGAATCTAGTCTTCCCGCGTCATGAACTACTGCCACCCGTGCCGGCGTCACCTCAACGGCGCACTCACCTGCCCCGGTTGCGGCACTCCGGCCGAAGCGCTTCATGAGTACGCGGACGCGACGCCGGCCGAGCACCTTGAACCACTCGAAGAGGAGGGGGAGTTCGCGGACGGCGCGGGTGACGGTCAGGACGGCTCCGGGGACGTCGGGGACCGGGCGCAACGGCGCCGGGGCCGTCGGCGCGGCGCGGTCGAGCAGGACCGGCAAGGTCCCATGGCGAGCCGCCGCGACCGCAAGGCCGCGGCCCACCGCAGGCGCCGCCGCAGAACCCTGCTGATCGGCGCGGGCTTCGTTCTGGCGGCGGGCGGCCTGAGCCTGGCCGAACTGGGCACGGACGCGCCGATCCTGCCGAACTTCTCCAGCCCGGAGCCGGCCGCCGCGGACGACGAGTCGACCGACGGCGGCACCGCGAGCCCCGACGCGTCCGGGACGGCCCGGCCGACGGACGGCGCCCCCGGCGGTGGCACGGCCGCGCACAAGGCCTCCGCCACGACATCGGTGTCCCCGTCCGCCTCCGCGACGGACGACAAGCCGGAACCGGGAGAGAGCGCCACGAAACCCCCCGCACGCTCGGCACCGGCGACGACGGGCGCGGCCACGGGCGGCGGATCCGGTCCGACCGTGGCGCCACCGCCTCCGACCAGCACCCCCACGCCGCCACCGCCCACCTCGGCCCCCGACCCGAGCCCGACCCCCACCCCGACCCACACGAAGTGCGAACGCTTCCTGTGGTGGTGCACATGACGCCGTAGCCGTGCCGACGGCGCGGGCGGGCGACGAGGGTGCTGCCGCGCGAGCGCATCGAGTGCGGGCGCGGTGCCCCCGCGCACACGGCCGAGCACGCCGCCCGGGCCGACCGCACTCGGGCCCGGCGAAGGGACGCCCGCCCGCTCAGGTCGCCGGCGCCCGCCCGCCGGGGATTGCGGGACAGTCCTCAACCCAGCATCCGCCGCAGCAGGTCCCGCAGCGTCAGCCGCTCCCCCTCGCTCAGTCCGGCCAGCGGCTCCCGCGCGAACCGCAACCCTTCCCGCAGCTCCCGGGCGACCCGCCGCCCGTCCTCCGTCGCCGCCGCCAGCTTCACCCGGCGGTCCGCCGGGTCGGCCCGCCGCTCCGCCAGCCCCCGCGCCTCCAGCCGGTCCACGATCCCCGTCACGTTCGACGGCTCGCACTTCAGCTTCTGCGCCAGCTTCCGCATCGGCAGCGGCTCCAGCGACAGCAGGCTCAGCAGCCGGGCCTGCGCGCCGGTCAGCGCGTGCTCCCCGGCGGCCTCCTCGTAGTCCTCGTAGAACCGGGCCACGACGTCGCCGATGAGCTCGACGACCTCCTGGGTCAGCGCATCGGGGCGTTGGGTCTTCGGTGGAGTGGCCATGGCGTCCAGGGTACCCGCTTACTTGACATCCTGAAATATTGATGTGCATGGTTGTTTCAGTTACTGAAATATTTTGGGGGGTCCGAGTCGCCGGAACCGCCCCGGATCCCCCGGCAACCGCACCGCACCGCACCGACGAGAGGCGCCACCGTGTCCGACACCCCCACACTGCCCGCCGTCAGCCGTGAATGGCACCTGCTCCGCCGTCCGGTCGGCTGGCCGAAGCCCGAGGACTTCGCTCTGGTCGAGGCCCCGCTCCCGCAGCCGGGCGAGGGTCAGATCCTGGTACGCAACGAGTACCTCTCCGTGGACCCGTACATGCGCGGCCGGATGAGTGCGGCGAAGTCCTATGCGGCGCCGTACGAGCTGAACGAGCCCATGGCGGGCGGCGCTGTCGGCCGGGTCGTCGCCTCGCGCGCCGAGAACTTCGCCGTGGGCGACCACGTCCTGCACTTCGGCGGCTGGCGCGAGTACGCCGCCGTGGACGGGGGCCACGCGGTCGAGGTCGACCCGGAGGCCGCACCCCTGTCGACGTACCTCGGCGTGCTCGGCATGACCGGGCTCACCGCCTACGCGGGTCTGCTGCGCACCGCCTCCTTCAAGGAGGGCGACGTCGTGTTCGTCTCCGGCGCGGCCGGTGCGGTCGGCAGCCAGGTCGGACAGCTCGCCAAGCTCAAGGGCGCCTCGCGCGTGATCGGCTCCGCCGGCTCCGACGAGAAGGTGAAGCTGCTCCTGGAGGAGTACGGCTTCGACGCCGCCTTCAACTACAAGAACGGCCCGGTGAGCGAGCAGCTGCGCGCCGCCGCCCCCCATGGCGTCGACGTCTACTTCGACAACGTCGGCGGCGACCACCTGGAGGCCGCCATCGGCTCCCTGAACCGGGGAGGCCGCATCGCGATCTGCGGCATGATCTCGGTCTACAACGCCACCGAGCCCGTCCCCGGCCCCCGGAACCTGGCCCGGCTGATCCAGACCCGCGGCCGTATCGAGGGCTTCCTCGTGGGCGACCACTACGACCTCCAGCCGCAGTTCGTGCGGGAGGTGGGCCCGTGGGTCCGCTCGGGCGAGCTGAAGTACCGCGAGACCGTCGTCGAGGGCGTCGAGAACACCCTGGAGGCGTTCCTCGGTGTGCTGCGCGGCGACAACATCGGAAAGATGATCGTCAAACTCTGACGAGCGGACCGACCCCGGTGCCGGGTGACGGGCCCCTCGCGGAAGACGCCCCTTCGCGGGAGCCGGCCCCTCGCTACAGTGGCCCCATGCGTGATCTTGGGGTGGGTTTCGGTCATCTCCTGAAGGGCCAGCGCTGGGTGGCCCGGCACGGGAGGGCGTTCGACCTGGGGCTGCTGCCCGGTCTGATCACCCTCGTCCTGTACGCCGCGGCCCTGGTCGCGCTCGCGATCTGGGGCGAGGACGCCGTCGCCTGGGCCACCCCGTTCGCCGACGGCTGGCCGAGTCCCTGGCTCGGGCTGTTCCGCGGCTTCCTCACCGCCGTGCTGTTCGCCCTCGCCCTGCTGCTCGCCGTGGTCACCTTCACCGCGGTCACCCTGCTCGTCGGCCAGCCGTTCTACGAGCTCCTGTCCGAGCAGGTCGACCGGGACGTGTCCCCGGACGGCACGGCACCCCAGTCCGCGCTGCCGCTCTGGCGGGAGCTGTGGATCTCGGCCCGCGACAGCCTGCGCGTGCTGGTCCGGGCCGCGGTGTGGGGCGTGCTGCTCTTCGCCCTCGGCTTGCTGCCCGTCGTCGGCCAGACGGTCGTGCCCGTGATCGGCTTCTTCGTCACGGGCTTCTTCCTCACCGAGGAACTGGCGGCCGTCGCACTTCAGCGTCGCGGCCTCGAACTCCGGGACCGCCTCACCCTGCTGCGCTCTCGCAAGACGCTGGTCTGGGGCTTCGGCGTGCCACTGGGCCTGGCCTTCCTGGTGCCGTTCGTCGCGGTGTTCCTCATGCCGGGCGCGGTCGCGGGCGCCACCCTGCTCGCCCGCGACCTGCTGGACGAGGAGACGGTCGACCGGACCGACGGCGGCACGGGGGACGGCGACACGGGCGACGACGGCCCGGACCGCGACGGCGACACGATCACCCGGGCACCGCAGGCGCCGCGGTAGCCGACGGCAGCGCCCTGTTGTCCGTCTCCGGCCGGGACGACCGTCCGTATGTGAAGGGTTCGTACGAGGTTACGGCCAGACGTTCGATCGGCGGCCATCACGGCAGCCCGGCGATTAGGGTCTGATCCGGGACAAGTTTCCCCACGAGCAGCCCCGGCCCGGGACCTGACCCCTGGGCCGGGGCTCGTGGCGTCGTGGCCGAATGTGGCAGACTCCCGGCCCGAAACGCCGGACCGGACAGGCCCGGTGGACGTTCAGGGGGAGACGCGGATGTATCCGGGGCAGCAGCCGGGGCCGTACGGACAGCAGGGGGCCCAGCAAGGACCGTACGGGCAGGGACCGGGACCGTACGGACAGCAGCCGTATCCGCCGCAGGGCGGCCAGGGACAGCCCGGACCGTATCCGCAGCAGGCACCGCGGCCGGGGCCGTACGGGCAGCAGTCCGGCCAGTACCCGCCGCCCCCGCCGCAGCCCTACCCACCCCAGGCCCCGCAGCAGCCCCAGGTTCCGCTCCAGCGGCTCGGCGACGGCCAGATGCGGCTGGACCCGAACCTCACCGCCGACCAGCGGACGCTGGTGCTCAGGATCCAGAAGAAGGCCAAGCTCCTCGCCTACGGCTCCGTGCTCGGCATCCCGCTCACCTTCGGCGGCGCGCACTACGGCGTCACACGCGCCCCGGCCGGCTTCGGCGCCGCGGTCGTGGGGCTGGCCCTCGTGGCCATGGGGGTCCTCGCGCTGACGCAGATGCAGGCCATGAAGCGGCAGCTGCGCCTGATCACCCCGGACGCCTGGCGCTCCCCGGCGGCGCACCTGCCCGGCGCCCGCAAGGCCGCCACCCTGGCCGCGTACGTCAACGGCGTGCTGGTCCTGCTGTCCTTCGCCGCCACCGGCTGTCTGCTGGTCAAGGGCGCCGGCTGGGGCGCCTACGGCAACTCCTTCGGGTTCGGGGCGCTGATGGCCGCCGCGTTCATCCCGTTCGCCATGGGGCTCGGGGCCGCGACGACCATTCCGCAGCTGCTCCAGGTGATCCCGGCCGGGGCCAAGGTCGGCCGGAGTCTGTACTCGATCATCCTGGTGCTGGCCGCCACCGTCACCGGCGAGGGCATCAAGAGCGGCGAGGCGCAGCCGACGCTGATCGGCGGCGCGGTGCTGCTCGTCTGCGCGGGCGCCGTCGCCCTGCTCGGCCGCGCCGCCAAGCGCATGCGCGGCGAGGGACTCTGAGGGCCGGCCCGCCTTCGAGGCCGCACACCGACGGCCGCGCACGAAGGCGTACGCCCCCGAGGCGTACGCCCCCACGCCCTCTACCGCGCCGAGAACGTGTACACCGTCTCCGTGCGGTACACCTCGCCCGGACGGAGCACCGTGGTGGGGAAGTCCGGACGGTTGGGGGAGTCCGGGTGGTGCTGGGTCTCCAGGGCGATCCCGTCTCCGGGGGAGAACGGCGCCGTGATGTGGTCGGCGGTGTAGAGCTGTATGCCCGGCTCCGTCGTCGCCACCGTCAGGGTGCGGCCCGAGGCCGGGTCGTGGAGCTCGGCGACCTCCTCGGCGGTTCGGGTGACGCCCTTGTCGAGAACGAAGTCGTGGTCGTAGCCGGAGCCGGTCTTGCGGGACTGCCGGAAGTCGAAGCGGGTCCCCTCGACGCCGGCCGGCGCGCCCGCCGGGATGAGGTGCTCGTCGACGGGCAGGTAGCGGGAGGCGGCGAGCCGCAGTTCGTGCCCGCCGGTCGGGCCCGAGCCGGCGCCGCCGAGGTTCCAGTACGTGTGATTGGTCAGGTTGACCACGGTCGGCGCGTCCGTGACCGCCTCGTAGACGATGCGCAGGGCGCCCGCGAAATCCAGCGTGTACGTCGCCGTGACCTCCAGCCGGCCGGGGAAGCCCTCCTCGCCGTGCGGGCTGACCCGGAACAGGCGCACGCCGTGCTCGACGGCGGTGACGTCCCACACCCGCTTGTCGAAGCCGCGCTCGCCGCCGTGCAGCGAGTTGGGGCCGTCGTTGCGCGCGAGCGAGTACGTCCGCCCGTCCAGCGGGAAGCGGCCGCCGGCGATCCGGTTGGCGTACCGGCCGATCAGGGCGCCGAGGAACGGCTCGGGGTGGGCGAGATAGCCGTCCAGGTCCGGAAAGCCCAGCACCACGTCCGCGGTGCGCCCGTCCCGGTCCGGGACCTCCACCGACTGCACGATCCCGCCGTACGACAGCACGCGCACCCGCACCCCGGCCCGGTCAAGCGTCCAGCGGTGGACCGGGGTGCCGTCGGACAGTGCGCCGAAGAGTTCACTCATGGAAGAAACCCTAGGTCACCAGGTCTTGGCGGTGACGGTGCGGTAGGCGATCTCCGCGAGCCTCGCCTGGCCGTTGCGGCTCGGGTGGAACCAGTCCCAGTGGCTGAGCTGCGCGGTACCGAACTGGTAGTCGAAGACCGCGTTGTGGTCGAAGCGGCAGCGGCGGTCCTCCGCACACACCTCGGCCAGCACCTTGTTGTAGTCCACCACCCGCGACTGCACCGTCTCGCGCCGCTGTTCGGACGCGGCGTCCAGCGCGTCCGCGTTCCCCAGCATCGACGGGCACAGGCCCAGCTTCCAGATCTGCTTGCCGAGCGGGTTGGTCCGCCCCTGCGACCACAACCGCTTCAGGTTCGGCACGCTGGAGACGTACACCTCCGCCGTCGGCAGCGCCTTGCGCAGGGTGCCCATCGCCTTCCGGAAGTCGCGGCGGAAGTCGGCGACCGAGGTCATCCGGGCGGGGGAGTCGCGGCAGGCGTCATTGGCGCCGACCATCACCGCCACCAGTTCCGGCTTGTTCCGCACCGCCTTCGCCATCTGGCCGTTCAGATCCGCCATCCGGGCACCGGTCACCGCGTGGTTCCAGCTGCGCCGGGCCGCGCCGCCCGCCCCGAGCAGCCGCACCGCCAGGCTCTTCACCGAGGGGTCGCTGCCCGTCGCCCACGACGCCTCCGGGCAGTCCGACAGCACGGCGCACGTGTCGAAACCGCGGGTGATGGAGTCGCCGACCGCGGCGATCGAGTGCGGACGGACGTCCCAGAGCGGCGCCGCCGACGCGGACGGCTCGGCCGCTCTGCCACCGGCGTCACGGGCGGACGCCTTGTCACCGACCACGTCACAGCCCGCGGTGGCCAGGACGGCCGCCGCCACGACGGCCTGAGCGGCCCGCATACGGTGGCTTCGCTTCCGCATCCTCGTGATCTCCTCGGTCGTCGCGTGGAACCTCAGGCGGAACTGGCACTCCCCTCCATGAGAACGCGCGGGGGTTCCCCTCCCCACCCGGGGCGACGGCGCACAGCCGTACAAGCGTCCCCCTGGGTGAATGGCGCCCCTTCCTGGCACCGGGACCGACGGTACGTCACACTCCTTGCCCCCTCGCACGGTAGCCTCGCCATCAGCAGGGCGGTCGAGCGCCACTGCCGCCCGCCCGCACCCTGTCCCGCTCTGCCCGGAGGTCCCGGTGACGACACGTGGAGTTCTGTACGTGCACTCCGCGCCGCGCGCGCTGTGCCCGCACGTCGAGTGGGCCGTCGCCGGGGTGCTCGGTACACGCGTCAGCCTGGACTGGATCCGGCAGCCCGCCGCGCCCGGCACCTGGCGCTCGGAGTTCTCCTGGCAGGGCGAGGCCGGCACCGCCTCCAAGCTCGCCTCCGCGCTGCGCGGCTGGCACCTGCTGCGCTTCGAGGTCACCGCCGAGCCCTGCCCGACCGCCGAGGGCGAGCGCTACAGCTGCACCCCCGACCTCGGCATCTTCCACGCCGTCACCGGCATCCACGGCGACATCCTCATCCCCGAGGACCGGCTGCGCGCCGCCCTGATCCGTTCCCAGCGCGGCGAGAGCGACCTGGAGGCCGAACTGGCCAGGCTCCTGGGCAAGCCCTGGGACGACGAACTGGAGCCGTTCCGCTACGCGGGTGAGGGGGCACCGGTGCGCTGGCTGCACCAGGTGGTGTGACGGCCACTCAGGCGGGGCCCCGAGTCCGCGCGGCCACAGCAAGGAGGGCCCCCACCGACCGGTGGGGGCCCTTCACGCGCGTGGGGCGGTTCCTCAGACGGACCGGAACGCCAGCACCACGTTGTGGCCGCCGAACCCGAACGAGTCGTTCAGCGCCGCGATGCGGCCCTCGACGGGCAGCTTGCGGGCCTCGCCGCGGACCACGTCCGCGTTCGCCTCGGCCTCCGGGTCGATGTTCTCGACGTTGATGGTGGGCGGGGCCACCCGGTGGTACAGGGCCAGCACGGTCGCCACCGACTCCACACCGCCCGCGCCACCGAGCAGGTGACCCGTCATCGACTTGGTCGCGGAGACCGCGATGTGGTCGGTGTCGTCGCCGAACACCTTGCGCAGCGCCTTCAGCTCGGCGACGTCACCGGCCGGGGTCGACGTGGCGTGCGCGTTGACGTGCACGATCTCGGCCGGGTCCAGGTCGGTGCGGTCCAGCAGGTTCTGCAGGGCGTGCGAGATGCCGCGGCCCTCCGGCTCCGGCTGCACGATGTCGTGGCTGTCGGCGGAGATGCCCTGGCCGACCGCCTCCGCGTAGACGCGGGCGCCACGCCGGGCGGCATGCTCGGCGGACTCCAGCACGATCACACCGGCGCCCTCGCCGAGGACGAAGCCGTCCCGGTCGACGTCGTAGGGGCGCGAGGCACCCTCGGGGTTCTCGTTGTTCTTCGACATCGCCATCATGTTGCCGAACGCGGCGATCGGCAGCGGGTGGATAGCCGCCTCCGTGCCGCCGGCGACGACCACGTCGGCGCGGCCGGTGCGGATCATCTCGATGGCGTAGCCGATGGCCTCGGCGCCCGACGCGCACGCGGAGACCGGGGTGTGCACACCGGCTCGGGCGCCCACGAGCAGACCGACGTTGGCGGAGGGGCCGTTCGGCATCAGCATCGGCACGGTGTGCGGGGAGACCCGGCGGACGCCTTTCTCCTTCAGCACGTCGTACTGGTCCAGCAGCGTCGTCACGCCGCCGATGCCGGAGGCGATCACCGCACCCAGCCGGTCCGGGTCGACGTTCCCGTCCTCGCCGGCCTTACCGGTGAAGCCGGCGTCCTTCCAGGCCTCCTGAGCGGCGATCAGCGCGAACTGCGCCGAGCGGTCCAGGCGGCGGGCCTGCGGCCGCGGGATCGTCTCGGTCGGCTCCACGGCGACCGGGGCCGCGATACGGACGGCCTGGTCGGCCGCCCACTCCTGGGTCAGAGGCTTGACACCGGACTTGCCGGCGACCAGGCCCTCCCAGGTCGAGGCTGCGTCGCCACCCAGCGGTGTGGTTGCGCCGATACCGGTGACGACCACGGTGCGATTGGTCGAGCTCACGGGAATTCTTTCTCCAACGGGAACGAGGATTCGTACGGCGCCACCGCCGGGTGGCGGGGCAGTCAGCCCAAGGCAGTGATCGGTCGATCAGGCCTGGTGCTTGAGGATGTAGTCGGTCGCGTCGCCGACGGTCTTGAGGTTCTTGACGTCCTCGTCGGGGATCTTGACGTCGAAGCGCTCCTCGGCGGCGACGACGACCTCGACCATGGACAGCGAGTCGACGTCCAGGTCGTCGGTGAAGGACTTGTCCAGCTGGACGTCCTCGGTGGGGATCCCGGCGATCTCGTTCACGATCTCGGCGAGACCGGCGACGATCTCTTCCTGAGTGGCGGCCATGTCGGCGCTCCTTCGTTGTGTTCCGTAAGGGTGTGGCGCCCGCCGCGGCAGCGGCAGGTGTTGCGGTTGCCGTCCCGGACGCACGGTCCGGCACGGAGTGCCTAGGGGAGGGTAACGACCGTCGCGGCGTACACGAGACCCGCCCCGAAGCCGATGACGAGCGCGGTGTCGCCGCTCTTCGCCTCGCCGGTCGCCAGGAGCCGCTCCATCGCGAGCGGGATCGAGGCGGCCGAGGTGTTGCCGGTGGTGCGGATGTCACGGGCGACCGTGACATGCTCCGGCAGTTTCAGCGTCTTCACCATCGAGTCGATGATCCGCACGTTCGCCTGGTGCGGAATGAAGACGTCCAGGTCGTCCGGGCTGATCCCGGCCGCGTCCAGCGCCTGCTGGGCGACCTTCGCCATCTCGAACACGGCCCAGCGGAACACCGCCTGGCCCTCCTGCGTGATCGCAGGGAACTTGACGTTGCCCTCGCTGTCCAGCGGCAGCTCGGACAGGTCACCGATCCTGAAACGGTCCCAGGGCACGGTCTGCTTGATCGTGTGGGCCTTGTCGCCCTCCGAGCCCCACACCGTCGGTCCGATCGCCGGCTCCTGCGAAGGGCCGACCACGACCGCGCCGGCGCCGTCGCCGAACAGGAAGGCCGTCGCCCGGTCCTCCAGGTCGGTCAGGTCGCTCAGCCGCTCCACGCCGATGACGAGGACGTACTCCGCCGAGCCCTCCACGATCATGCCCTTGGCGAGGGTGAGGCCGTAGCCGAAACCGGCGCAGCCGGCCGAGATGTCGAAGGCCGCGGCCTTGTCGGTGCCCAGCTTGTCGGCGATCTCGGTGGCCACCGCCGGGGTCTGGCTGAAGTGCGAGACGGTGGAGACGACCACGGCGCCGATCTGCTCGGCGTCGATCCCCGAGTCGGCGATCGCCTTGCCCGCGGCCTCGACGGACATCGCCGCGACGGTCTCGTCGGGGCCGGCCCAGTGCCGGGTCTCGATGCCGGAGCGCGAGCGGATCCACTCGTCGGACGAGTCGATCTTCTCGAGGATCACCTCGTTGGGCACCACCCGGGTGGGCCGGTAGCCGCCCACTCCGAGGATGCGCGCGTACGGGGCGCCCTTGCTGGGCTTGATCTTCGACATGTGCGATCGGCTCCTTTGGGCGTCAGGCGTTCGTGTGCTCGGCGATGAGCGCGCGCGCCGCGTCGAGGTCGTCGGGGGTCTTCAGGGCCAGCGTCTTCACGCCCGGCAACGCCCGCTTGGCCAGACCGGTGAGCGTGCCGCCGGGGCACACCTCGATCAGCGCGGTGGCGCCGAGCTCCTTGAAGGTCTCCATGCACAGGTCCCAGCGGACCGGGTTGGCGACCTGGCCGACCAGCCGCTCGACGACCTCGGTGCCGCTCGGCACCGCCCGGCCGTCCTTGTTGGAGACGTAGGTCACCTTCGGGTCGGTGGGCTCGAGCGCCTTGGCGGCCTCGGCCAGCTTCGCGACCGCGGGGGCCATGTGGTGGGTGTGGAAGGCGCCGGCCACCTTCAGCGGCACCACCTTGCGCACGCCCTCGGGCTTGTCCTCGTTCAGCGCGGCGAGCTGCTCCATGGTGCCCGCGGCCACGATCTGGCCCGCGCCGTTGACGTTGGCCGGGGTCAGGCCCAGCTTCTCCAGGTGCTGGACGGACACCTCCGGGTCGCCGCCGAGCAGCGCCGACATGCCCGTCTCGGTGACGGCGGCGGCCTCGGCCATCGCCAGGCCCCGCTTGCGCACCAGCGTCAGCGCGGCCGTGTCGTTCAGGACGCCCGCGAAGGCGGCGGCGGTGATCTCACCGACGCTGTGTCCGGCGACGGCATCCGGTGCCATGTCACCGAGTGCCGCGGCCGACAGAAGCCCGGCGGCGACGAGCAGCGGCTGGGCCACGGCGGTGTCGCGGATCGCGTCCGCGTCGGCCTGCGTTCCGTAGTGGACGAGGTCCAGTCCGAGGGCGTCCGACCAGGTGGTGACACGGTCGGCTGCCCCGGGCAGTTCGAGCCAGGGGGTCAGGAAGCCGGGCGTCTGGGCGCCTTGGCCGGGAGCGACGAGTACGAGCACTCTCACACTCTCTCTTGGGGACGGCCGGAGCCGCCCGTGGGGACAGGGACGAAGAACACGGAGGGGTTTTGTGGGCCCTCGACAAAAGCCTAGGTCTGGGGATCTCCCTCGGCCAGACGCCCCAGGATCAAGGCGATCCTCAGTGTGAACGCGGATCGTACATCGGACGGCGACCACCCGGTGACGTCTGTCACACGTCGGAGCCGGTAGCGCACGGTGTTCGGGTGAACGAAGAGCATCCGGGCGGCGCCTTCCAGGCTGCTCGCCTGCTCCAGGTAGACACTCAAGGTCTCCAGGAGCGCGGACCCGGCCTCCTCCAGCGGTCTGTAGATCTCCTCTACCAACTGCTCCCGGGCGCTGGGGTCACCGGCGATGGCGCGCTCCGGCAGCAGATCGTCGGCGAGCACCGGGCGCGGCGCGTCCTGCCAGGCGAAACAGGCTTTCAGCCCGGCCGCGGCGGCCTGCGCGGACCGGGTCGCGGCGAGCAGGTCGGGCACGACGCAACCGGCCACGACCGGCCCGGCGGCGAACGGCCCGATCAGCGACTTCGCCACGGCCAGCGGGTTGTCGCTGCCGCCCGCGATCACCACCAGCCGCTCCCCGAGAACCCCGGTGAGCACCTGGAGTTTGGCGTGCCGCGCGGCCCGCCTGATCGCCTCCACGGTCAGCTCGGAGTCCCCGTCGGGCGCGGTCCCGAGCACCACGCACACATGCTCGGGCGAGTTCCATCCGAGGGCGGCGGCCCGTGACACGGCGCCCTCGTCGGCCTCCCCGCTGAGCACGGCGTTGACGACGAGCGACTCCAGCCGGGCGTCCCAGGCACCGCGTGCCTCGGCGGCCTGGGCGTAGACCTGGGCGGTGGCGAAGGCGATCTCCCGGGCGTAGACGAGCAGGGCCTCGCGCAGCACGGCCTCGTCCCCCGGCGCCGCCACCTCGTCGATGGCGGACTCCATGACCTCGATCGTGGTCCGCACCATCTCCACGGTCTGCCGCAGCGTGATGGCCCGCGTCAGCTCTCGCGGAGCCGTCCCGAACACGTCCGTCGAGATCGCCTGCGGGGCGTCCGGGTGCCGGAACCACTCGGTGAACGCGGCGATACCGGCCTGGGCCACCAGCCCGATCCAGGAACGGTTCTCCGGGGGCATGGCCCGGTACCACGGCAGCGACTCGTCCATCCGTGCGATCGCCTGCGCGGCGAGGGACCCGGAGGACTGCTCCAGCCGTCTCAGGGTCGCGGCATGCGGATGAGCGGGGCGCGCTGGGGTGTCGGCGTGACGGGATTCGGGTTCGGGCACGGGGACAAGACTGCCTTATCCGGACGTCAGTGCGTGCCGCCGGGTAGGAGGTCAGGTCGTCGGGGCCCCACGACCGGGTTTCCGGACCGGTGGCAGGGGCCGGTTTCACGGTCGGGGCTACGGTGGTCTCCGTGACGACGGACGTACGGCGCGCGGCAGAGCGCTACCAGGGCGGCGACCCGGCGGCGGGCATCACCACCCGTCACGCCTTCTCCTTCGGCCCCCACTACGACCCGGACAACCTCCGCTTCGGTGCCCTGATCGCCTGCAACGAGGAGCACCTGGCCCCCGGCGCGGGCTTCGACGAGCATCCGCACAGCCACACGGAGATCGTCACCTGGGTGGTGACCGGCGAACTGACCCACCGCGACTCCACCGGCCACGAGACGCTGATCCGCCCCGGCGACGTCCAGCGCCTGAGCGCGGCGGGCGGGGTACGCCACGTCGAACGCAACGACGCGGCCGTCCCCCTGACCTTCGTCCAGATGTGGCTGGCCCCCCTCGAGCCCGGCGGCGACCCGTTCTACGAGATCGTCCACGGCATCGCCGACTCCACCCCGTACGCCGTCCCGGAGGCCGGCGCCATGCTCCACGTACGGCGGCTGGGGGCGGGCGAACGCATGGCGGTTCCCGAGGCGCCGTACGTGTACGTCCATGTCGTACGGGGCGAAGTGGTGCTGGACGGGGACCGGTTGGGCCCCGGGGACGCGGCCCGGATCACGGACGCGGGCGGGGATCTGGAGGCGGTGTCGGTGACGCGGGCGGAGCTGCTGGTCTGGGAGATGGGCGCCCGGCGAGCGTGAGATCCAGCCGGGCGGGGAGGCCCGGACCGGCCGGATCGGACCGGCACGGAGCTGTCGTCAGCGCGGAGCCGTGCCGATCGGGGAGCCGCTGGGGAGGAGCAACGCCGAGTCCGTGTGGAGTGTGATGCGCACGGGGGTGAAGGCGGTGGCGTCCGCCGGAGGCCGTCCGGTGCCGGAGCCGCGGGCTTAGCGCGGGTGCGCGCCGCCGCTGATCTGCCGGCGGATGCGATGGCCGGCGGGGAAGCGATGGGCGGTGTGGCTCATCGGCACGGCGATCCGCGAGGGTGTTTCTCCGGTCGTCCGGAGCCGGCCCAGTCCGTCGCAGATGTTGACGGAGCGGCCTTGCGGGTCCACGTCGCACAGGCGGGTGAAGACATCGGCGTGACCGGTGTCCGTGGAGACGGTCAGGTGCGCGGAGACCGGGCCCAGGATGTCGACGGGCTCGGTCAGCGGCGGACCGGTGAACGTCAGGACGTCGTCACGGAAAGGAGACGCTGCTGGAGCTGATGGTGGATCACGTCAGCGGCGAGCTGACGGCGACGGACCCGCCCAGCGGCGACTGGCGGGCCGACCTGAAGGCCATCGCCCGCATGCAGCGCGCCCACATGCTGCGCCACCCCTGGCTGCCCGCCGCCCTGGCCACCCGCCGTCGCCCCGGCCCCAACACGCCGGCCTTCTCCTGGAGCGGGCCCTGGCCGCGCTGCGGCCCAGCGGGCTGGACGGCGGGGCGAGACTGGAGATCTTCGCCCAGCTCACCGCCTTCGTGGCCGGGCACGTTGGTCATGAGATCGCCCAGGCCGCGGCCGCACGGTCCACCGAACGCAGCGCTGCCGAAGCCCGTTACCTCGCCGCCGTCGCCGCCGTCGCCGCCGACGGCCGGCACCCGGAACTCGCCGAGGCCCTCGCCTCGCCCGGACGTCGCCTCACCCCCGAGGCCACCTTCGCCCGCTTTCTCAACCGGCTGGTCGACGGCCTCGACGCCGATTGACCGGCCGTACGACGGCCGTCTCGGGCACGTTCGGCGGCGTCAGCGGAGTTCCGCCAGCACCCCGTCCGTGAAGGGCGGCCAGGCCTCGACCGCCCAGGGGCCGAAGGCCCGGTCCGCCAGGGCCGCGCAGGCCAGTCCCGCGTCCGGGTCGATCCACAGGAACGTGCCCGACTGACCGAAGTGGCCGAAGGTGCGGGGGGAGGAGGAAGCGCCCGTCCAGTGGGGGGACTTGGAGTCGCGGATCTCGAAGCCGAGTCCCCAGTCGTTGGGGTTCTGGTGGCCGTAGCCCGGCAGGACACCCTTCGTGCCCGGGTACTGGACCGTCATCGCCTCGGCCACCGTGCGGGCATCGAGCAGGCGCGGGGCCTGGACCTCGGCGGCGAAGCGGAGGAGGTCCGCGACCGTGGAGACGCCGTCCTTCGCCGGGGAACCCTCCAGGGTCGTCCCGGTCATGCCCAAGGGCTCCAGGACCGCCTGGCGCAGATAGTCGGAGAACGGGATGTCCGTGGCCTTCGAGACATGGTCGCCCAGCTGTTCGAAGCCGGCGTTCGAGTACAGGCGGCGCTCCCCGGGCGGGGCCGTCACCCGGTGCTCGTCGAAGGCCAGGCCCGAGGTGTGGGCGAGCAGGTGGCGGACGGTCGCGCCGGGTGGGCCGGCCGGCTCGTCCAGGTCGATCGCGCCTTCCTCGTACGCCACCAGCACCGCGTAGGCCGCCAGGGGCTTGGTCACCGAGGCGAGCGGGAAACGACGGTCGGCCGGGCCGTGGGTGCCCACCACCGTGCCGTCCGCGCGGACCACGCCCGCCGCGGCGGCGGAGACCGGCCAGTTCTCGATCGACGCCAGGCTGTTCAACGACATGCGTCGAGCCTAAGCGCTCACAGCCACAGCTCCAGCAACGGGTCGGGCTTCGGCCGGAAGCCGAGCGAGGCGTACAGCGGCGCCCCCTCGGCGGACGTGGTGAGCTGCACCCGGTCGGCGCCGCGCTCGCGGAACCACTTCAAAAGCGTGTCCATGCAGGCACGCGCGTACCCGCGGCGGCGGGCGTCCGGGTCGGTGGCGACGCTGAAGACGTAGCCGACCGCGCCGAGCGGGTTGCCCGCCCGCCCGATCCGGTAGTCGATCGTGCCCGCCACCAGCGCGGCCAGGGCTCCCGGCCGCTCGGGGTGGTCGACGACGAAGGCCGCGAAGGTCCCGCCGGGTTCGGCGAGCTTCGCACGCAGGGTGGGCAGGGACTCGGTGTGCCAGTCGGTGGACCGGTCGGCTCCGGACATCGAGTCGATCATGACCTGGCGCAGGCGCAGCACTTCCTCCGCGTCGGCCGGCTCGGCACGTCGTACGAGACTCATGCCCGGCACGCTAACCAGCGGGCCCGCGTCGTGTCCCGCGCTTTTCGGCCGCCGCGTCCGGTCCGGCTTGCCTGGAGTGCACTCCAACGTCATAGCGTGGAGGTCATGACGGTGATGCAGACCACGGCCGTGACCACCGAGGAGACCTCGCAGGCTCCCACCCGCACCGACATCTGCTCCGCCCCGCCCCGGCGCCACCCGCGTCCCGACGGGCAGGACCAGTACACGATCAGCGAGGTCGTCGCCTTCACCGGGCTCACGGCCCACACGCTCCGCTGGTACGAGCGCATCGGCCTGATGGCCCACGTCGACCGCTCGCACACCGGCCAGCGCCGCTACACCAACCGCGACCTGGACTGGCTCGACCTCGTCGGCAAGCTCCGGCTGACCGGCATGCCGGTCGCCGACATGGTCCGGTACGCGGAACTGGTGCGCGCCGGCGAGAGCACGTACGGCGAGCGGTACGAGCTGCTGGAGGCGACCCGTCGGGACGTCCTCGCCCGCATCGCCGAGCTCCGCGACACGCTCGCGGTCCTGGACCGCAAGATCGACTTCTACGCGCAGGCCGGACACCGCTTCGAGACCGAGAGGAACGGCACTCGATGACCGACACCAGGATCCCGACCGTACGGCTCGGCGAGGGCGGACCGGAGGTGGGCGTCCAGGGCCTGGGCTGCATGGGCATGAGCTTCGCCTACGGCCCCACGGACACCGAGGCGTCCCGCGCCACGCTGGAGCGGGCCCTGGAACTGGGCGTGACGCTCTACGACACGGCGGACGCCTACGGCGCGGGGGAGAACGAGAGGTTCCTCTCGCCCTTCTTCCGGGCGCACCGGGACGAGGTCGTGATCGCCACGAAGTTCGCCCTGTCGATCCCGCCGGACGACCCGGCCGAGCGGATCATCCGCAACGACCCGCCCTACATCCGGCAGGCCGTCGAGGCGAGCCTGGAGCGCCTGGGCGTCGACGTGATCGACCTGTACTACATGCACCGGCGGGACGTGCACGTGCCCATCGAGGAGACCGTCGGGACGATGGCCGAGCTGGTGCGCGAGGGCAAGGTCAAGCACCTGGGCCTGAGCGAGGTCACCGGCGAGGAGCTGCGGGCCGCGCAGGCCGTGCACCCGATCGCCGCCGTGCAGTCGGAGTGGTCGCTGTTCAGCCGGGACATCGAGGCGAAGGTGGTGCCGGCCGCACGCGAGCTGGGCGTGGCGCTGGTGCCCTACTCACCGCTCGGGCGGGGCTTCCTCACGGGCGGCTTCGTCCAGGCCGAGAAGGAGCTGACCGAGGACGACTTCCGCCGTACGATGCCGCGCTTCCAGGGGGAGAACGCCACGGCGAACGCGGCGCTGCTGGAGCCGGTCCGCTCCGTCGCCGAGGCGCACGGCGTCTCCATGGCACAGGTCGCGCTGGCGTGGGTGCAGCAGCGGGCGTCCGTCCACGGCCTGCCGGTCGTGCCGATCCCGGGCACGCGCAGGCCGGGCCGGGTGGAGGAGAACGCGGCGGCGACGGGGATCGTGCTGACGGGGGAGGAGCTGACGCGGCTGGAGCCGATCGCGGGGCAGGTGGCGGGTACCAGGTACCGGGACATGTCGTTCGCGTCGGCGGGCCGGGAATAGGGGGAGGCGAGCTGTCCGTCCGCCGGACGGGTGCGGCCCCGGTGCGGATCTTCCGGGCGCCGCCCGTCACAGCTCCGCCAGGAGCTCCGCCTTCTTCACGCTGAACTCCTCGTCCGTCACCAGTCCCGCCTGGTGGAGTTCGCCGAGGTGGCGGATGCGGTCGGCGATGTCGGCGGGGTCGCGGCGCGGGGCCGGTACGGGCACGGGCGTCGCCGGTCCCGCCGCGCGCACCGCGGCCAGTACCGCCGCGGCGAACGGCAGCGACTCGTGCACCGGGCCGTAGCCGAGGCCGAACACGA
This sequence comes from Streptomyces sp. NPDC003393, assembly GCF_053589015.1. NCBI lineage: Bacteria > Bacillati > Actinomycetota > Actinomycetes > Kitasatosporales > Streptomycetaceae > Streptomyces > Streptomyces sp. NPDC003393. The sequence continues at coordinate 149,531 of NZ_JBSFRB010000005.1, forward strand.
CCGTGGCCGGGTCCTGGTCCGGCTGCGGGCGCTGGGCCTGCCGCACGGTGCGCTCGGCGGTGCCCTGCGTGACGTCCGTGGTCCGTGGCAGCAGTCGCAGGTGCCCGTCGAAGACCTCCGGCGAGCGCCACTCCACCCCGCTCAGTTCGCCGACCGGGAAGCTCTGGTCGCCGGCCTTCCACTTCGCCGAGGACGCCCCGGTCCACGACCATCGGAACCGCACCGCCGTGCCGTCGAAGGACGCCTTGCCGTCGTAGGCCTTGAAATGCAGCGGCGCCGGCGGCGGGGCCACCAGGTGGCGGTCGGTGGGGCCGGTGTCGGTGATCCGGGTGCGCAGTTCGTCGGCGTAGTACTCGGCGAGGGTCTCCCGTTCGGCGGGCAGCACCAGCCGATAGGGGTCGTAGCCCTCCTTGAGCTGTCCCTCGGCCGCGTCCATCAGCGGATCGGCACCCGGACGGGGCTCGGCGCGCAGGACCACGGTCCCGCGCCGGCCCGGAGCGAGCGTCACCCCCGCGAGCGCGGCGAGGGGCACCCGGCGCTCGCCGAGTGCCTGGAAGAGCTTCGGTGTCCGTATCCCCCGTTCGTAGCGGATGAGCACGGAATCGGACTCGAACTCCCAGGCAGCGTGAAATCCGGTCAGTACGTCACCCATGCGGCTCATCGTAGGCGGCACGAGCTTCTGCGTCCCTCCTCGCGCAGACCGCACTTCCTGCTGTCTCTACGCGCGTCCGGCCGTCGTCGTGGCGGACAAATCCGCCCGGCATCCGTTGTTGTCATGGGCGCACCGCACCGACTCGTACGAGCCGACGCCGATCTCGGCGAAGTTGATCAGGCTGTCGGTGCCCGGCTCGAAGTAGCCGGCGTGGCCCTTGGCTTCCCGGGCCGACAGCACCCGCGCCCCGAACGCGTCGGAGACCGGGTCGGCTCCGTGGCCGAGACCCCCGAGCTCCATGTACGGCACGTCCCGGATCCAGTCGGTGGCGTCCCGCATCGCCCACACATGCGCGTCGGTGTGCAGGTGGGAGGCGTTCCGTACCCGCATGCCGGGGCTCGCGGCGACCGCTATGTCGGTCACCCGGCCCGGCAGTTCGCGCGCCGCCAGCCCGCAGACCACGGAGCCGTAGCTGTGGCAGAACAGCGCCACGGGCGAGCGGCCGGGCAGCCCGCCGAGCATCTTGTTCAGCCGCAGGGCGCCGTCCTCGGCCCGCATCGCGGTGGCCGCGTCCACGCCGAGCCCGCTGGGCGCGGTGTAGTCGGCCCAGGCGATCACGGCCGTGCGCGTGGAGCGGGACGCGGTGCGCTCGGCGGTGTACAGCGACTTGGCCATGCCGTACGGCGCCGAGTACGGACGCGAGGTCTTGCGGAAGGTGAACAGGTCGGTGTCCACACCGGGGACCACGACCGAGACCCGCTCGGCCCTCGGCAGGTCGCCGAAGACCTCCGCGACCCGGCCGGAGCCCTCGGGGTCGAAGGCGAGGATGTGGCGGCCTTTGGCCATCAGCGCCGTGAAGTGGTGCATACGGCGGCCCGCCTCCTGCTGCCCGACCGGGGTGAGCCGGCTGTCGTGCATGCGCCTGAGCTCGACCTTGCGTGCGTGGCCGAGCGCGATGCGGTTGGCCAGGTAACGCAGCCGGACGGGTGCGCCGTTCATGTTGCCGACCGCCAGCGGGTAGCGGCGGGCGAGCCGGGCGCGGTCCTGGGCGCCGAGCGAGGCGAAGAAACGCGTCAGCAGGGCGGGGGCCGCGTCGGGGTCCGGCAGCCGGTGCCCGTGCAGCCGACCGTGCTCCCACGCGGACAGGGACGCCTGGAGGGCGGTGGACCCGCGGTGGCCGCGCACGACGGTCCAACCGGTGGTCGCCAGCATCACGAAGACCACGGCCAGGGCGAGCAGCGCGCGCCAGACGTTGAGCTGCGGGGAGGTGTCGAAGGAAGTCACTGGGAGGACACACTAGGAGAACGAGCCGGTCTCGCGTTAACCGAGTGACGGGGATCACGTTTTGAGGGGCATGACGGGGGCCTCAGTCCCTCCGCTCCCCGCACACGTGTTCAAGATCGGCTGTCCGTGCGGCAGTTCGCCGGCCGTGGACGTCCCCCGTGCCGCCCCCCGTGCCGGCCCTGCGGCGTCTTCGCGCCGGCCGGGCGAGCGGCCGTCGCTCAACCGGCGCCGCGGGCGGGTCCGGTGGCGCGCCAGTTCCCGGCCAGGGCCGGTCCCATCTGGTCGAGGTACGCGGCCGTGAGCGCCCGGATCCCCGCCAGGCTGAGGTCCTCGCTCGTGCTCCACTGACGCCCTGTCACCCGCATCACCGCGCCGAACGCGGCCGCCAGCAGGCGCGGACGAGGGTCGCTGTCCACGTCGAGACCCTCGCGCGCGGCGAGCAGGCGCGCCAGTTGCTCCTCGGTCTCCACCGAGCGGCGCAGATGCGCGGCGAGCAGGGCGGGCGTCGACTCGATCGCCTGGAACATGCGCAGGTGCAGTTCGAGCGGGACGGTGCTCATGATGGCCTCGCCGATCCTGTCCCAGTTGTCCAGCACCGCCCGGCGCAGGGCCTCCAGCGGGGCCTCGTGGGGCGGGCGGGCGCGCAGGGACTCCAGGAACTGCTCCTCCACCATGTCCTGCACGGCGAAGGCGGCCTCCTCCTTGCCGGGGAAGTAGCGGAAGAAGGTGCGCTGCGAGACGTCCACGGCCTCGACGATGTCGTCGACCGTCGTCTGCTCGTACCCGCGGGTGGTGAACAGTTCCAGCGCGGCCCGCAGCAGTGCGTCCCGGGTGCGCCGCTTCTTGCGTTCGCGCAGCCCCGGACGTGGCGCCGCCTCGGCGGCACCCACCGTCTCCATCAACGTCTTCGGCCCTCCCGGTGGTCTGTTTCCCCTGTTCAGACTATAGGGGTGCTGCATGTCAGTTACCGACTTGTGAATCCGTTTGTCTTTTGTCAGTAGCTGACATTAGCCTCCAAGGTATGACTAGTCAGACCATCGAATCGACAGGGCCGGGGGACAAGTCGTCGGCCCCGTCGGATCCCGCGCCGCCCCAGGGTCTGCGCGGGCACCCGTGGTTCACCCTGATCACCGTCGCCGTGGGCGTGATGATGGTGGCCCTGGACGGCACCATCGTGGCCATCGCCAACCCGGCCATCCAGAAGGACCTGCACGCCAGCTTCGCCGACGTGCAGTGGATCACCAACGGCTACTTCCTGGCGCTCGCGGTCTCCTTGATCACCGCGGGCAAGCTCGGTGACCGCTTCGGGCACCGGCAGACCTTCCTGATCGGCGTGACCGGCTTCGCCGCCGCGTCAGGAGCCATCGGCCTGTCGCACAGCATCGCGATGGTCGTGACCTTCCGCGTCTTCCAGGGCCTGTTCGGCGCGCTGCTGATGCCCGCCGCGCTGGGGCTGCTGCGGGCCACCTTCCCGGCCGAGAAGCTCAACATGGCCATCGGCATCTGGGGCATGGTCATCGGTGCCTCCACCGCGGGCGGGCCGATTCTCGGCGGCGTCCTCGTCGAGCACGTCAACTGGCAGTCGGTGTTCTTCATCAACGTGCCCGTCGGCGCCCTCGCCCTGATCCTCGGGCTGATCATCCTGCTCGACCACCGCGCCGAGAACGCCCCGCGCTCCTTCGACATCCCCGGCATCGTGCTGCTCTCCGGAGCGATGTTCTGCCTGGTCTGGGCCCTGATCAAGGCGCCGACCTGGGGCTGGGGCGACGGCCGGACGTGGACGTTCATCGCCGCGTCCGCGCTCGGCTTCGCGCTGTTCGCCTTCTGGGAGACGAAGGTGAAGGAGCCGCTGATCCCGCTCGGGATGTTCCGCTCCCTCCCGCTGTCCGCGGGCGTCGTCCTGATGGTTCTGATGGCCATCGCGTTCATGGGCGGCCTGTTCTTCGTCACCTTCTACCTCCAGAACGTCCACGGGATGAGCCCGATCGACGCCGGTCTCCACCTGCTGCCGCTCACCGGCATGATGATCGTCGGCTCTCCGCTCGCCGGCGCCCTGATCACCAAGCTCGGCCCGCGTGTCCCGCTGGCCGGCGGCATGCTGGTCACCGCCGTCGCCATGTACGGCATGTCCACCCTGGAGACGGACACCGGCAGCGCGGCCATGTCGCTCTGGTTCGCCCTGCTCGGCCTCGGCCTGGCCCCGGTCATGGTCGGTGCCACCGAGGTCATCGTCGGCAACGCGCCGATGGAGCTGTCCGGTGTGGCCGGCGGTCTCCAGCAGGCCGCCATGCAGATCGGCGGCAGTCTCGGCACGGCCGTGCTGGGCGCCGTGATGGCCTCCAAGGTCGACAACGACCTGGCGGGCAACTGGAAGGCCGCGGGTCTCCCGCCACTCACGGGCGCTCAGGCCGACCAGGCCTCCGAGGCCGTCCAGGTCGGCGTGGCACCGGTGCCGAAGGGCGTGCCGGAAGCGGTCGCCGCGAAGATCACCTCCGTCGCGCACGACACGTTCATCTCCGGGATGAGCCTCGCTTCCCTGGTGGCCGCCGGGGTCGCCGCCGTCGCCGTGCTGGTCGCGCTGCTCACCAAGCGTGGGCAGAACGCGGAGGCGGGCGCGGGCGTCGGCCACATCTGACGCGCCCGGTCGGCGCGCTTCTGGCTCCGCCGGCCGCGGTTCGCCCATCAGGGTGACGCTGCGCAGGACGGCTCGCCCGGGAGCGCGCCGCAGGTCACAGTGGGTCACGTCCTGCGCAGGGGACGGAGGACGACCGTCTGCGGCGCGCTGCTGGAGGGGGGCAGCGCGCAGGCAGCGGACGCGGTGCGGGCGTCCGTCGAGGCGCGCCAGGCATGTTCTCCGTAACCGGGGTACCCGCATACAGGAACCCCGACAGAACCCCAACCGGACACAGGGTTCGAGGAGTTGATGATGACGGGCTTCGGACACGGTACGCGCGCACACCCCCGTTCACGTGGCCGGACGTGGTCAAGGTGGGGGTCCCCCCGGCCGAGCGGATTCGAGGCTGGGGGAAGGCCGGACAGCGCGACGCTCGGGATCGTCGGAGTCGTCTGCGCGATCGCCGGCTTCTTCGTACTGGGTATCGTCCTCGGCCCGGTGGCGGTCGTCTGCGGCTGGCTGGCGATGGGCCGCAGTTGGGCGGGAGCCAACCGCTCGGTCCCGGCACTGGTCGCCCTCGTCCTGGGCGCCATCGACACACTCATCGCCGTCATCTCGCTGGCGGGAGCCGCCACCTGGGGCAACGGCGTGTTCTGATCCCGCGCGGCGCCGCGAGCAGGGCCTCCGGCCGAAGGCCGGGGCCCTGCTTCGTGTTCACCGCCGTGACCGGCGGGCGCCATGGCCGTGAACGACCACCGCGCCGCGTCACCCGGCGTCCTGATGTTCCCGTCCGGTGCGTCCCGCCGCGCCGCCGGCCGCGTACGCCGTTCCCAACGGGCGTGGGCCGACAGGTCGTTCACGTCCGCGTCGGAGGTCCCGCCCGGACGGGCGCGGGAACCGTGCGACCGGCCCCCACGCCCCGCCGCGGTTACGCGTCGCCGCCCGCCGCGCCCGGGTGGGCCGCCGTCACGTCGAGGACCTGGTAGCGGTCGATGGCCTGCTTGAGCGCCGACCGGTCGACCCTGCCCTGGCGGGCCAGCTCGGTCAGCACGGCCACCACGATCGACTGGGCGTCGATGTGGAAGAACCGCCGGGCCGCCCCACGGGTGTCGGCGAAGCCGAAGCCGTCGGCCCCCAGCGACTGGTACGGCCCCGGCACCCAGCGGGCGATCTGGTCCGGCACCGACCGCATCCAGTCGGACACGGCCACGAACGGACCCTCGGCCCCGCTCAGCCTCCGTGTCACCCACGGCACCCGCTGCTCCTCCTCCGGATGCAGCAGGTTGTGCTCCTCGCAGGCCACGGCCTCGCGGCGCAGTTCGTTCCAGGAGGTCGCCGACCAGACGTCCGCCTTGACGTTCCAGTCCTCCGCGAGGATCTTCTGCGCTTCCAGGGCCCAGGGCACCGCCACACCGGAGGCCATGATCTGCGCCGGGATGTCGCCCGCGACGCCCGGGGCGATCCGGTGGACGCCCTTGAGGATGCCCTCGACGTCCACGTTCGCGGGCTCGGCCGGCTGCCGGATGGGCTCGTTGTAGACGGTCAGGTAGTAGAAGACGTCCTCGCCGTGCGGGTGCCCGGGGTTCTCGGCCTCCCCGCCGTACATCCGGCGCAGGCCGTCCTGCACGATGTGCGCGATCTCGTACGCGTAGGCGGGGTCGTACGCCACGCACGCCGGGTTGGTGGAGGCCAGCAGCTGCGAGTGGCCGTCGGCGTGCTGGAGACCCTCACCGGTCAGAGTCGTACGTCCGGCGGTCGCACCCAGGGCGAAACCGCGTGCCATCTGGTCGGCCATCTGCCAGAACTGATCACCCGTGCGCTGGAAACCGAACATCGAGTAGAACACGTAGACCGGGATCAGCGGCTCGCCGTGCGTGGCGTAGGCCGAGCCGGCGGCGATCAGCGAGGCGGTGCAGCCCGCCTCGGAGATGCCGTCGTGCAGCATCTGCCCCGTCGGCGACTCCTTGTACGCGAGCAGCAGCTCACGGTCCACCGACTCGTACTGCTGACCGAGCGGGTTGTAGATCTTCGCGCTCGGGAAGAACGAGTCCATGCCGAACGTGCGGTACTCGTCCGGCGCGATCAGCACGAACCGCCGGCCGATTTCCTTGTCCCGCATGAGGTCCTTCAGCAGCCGCACGAACGCCATGGTGGTGGCGATGGCCTGCTGGCCGGAGCCCTTCTTCACCGCCGCGTACACCTTGTCGTCGGGCAGCGCGAGCGGCTTGGCGCGCACGATCCGGGTCGGCACGTAGCCGCCGCAGCCCTTGCGCCGGTCGTGCATGTACTGCATCTCGTCCGTGTCCCGGCCCGGGTGGTAGTACGGCGGCGGGCCGGACTCCAGCTCCTTGTCGGAGATCGGCAGGTGCAGCCGGTCCCGGAAGCGCTTGAGGTCGTCGACCGTGAGCTTCTTCATCTGGTGCGTGGCGTTGCGGCCCTCGAAGTTCGGGCCCAGCGTCCAGCCCTTGACCGTCTTGGCCAGGATCACCGTGGGTTGGCCCTTGTGCTCCAGGGCCGCCTTGTACGCCGCGTAGATCTTCCGGTGGTCGTGACCGCCGCGGCCCAGGTGCAGGATCTGCTGGTCGGTCATGTTCTCGACCATCTTGCGCAGCCGGTGGTCGTCGCCGAAGAAGTGCTCGCGGATGTAGGCGCCGGACTCGGTGGCGTAGGTCTGGAACGCGCCGTCGGGCGTGATGTTCATCTTGTTGACCAGCACACCGTCGTGGTCCTGGGCGAGCAGCGGGTCCCAGGTGCGGTCCCAGATCAGCTTGATCACGTTCCAGCCGGCGCCGCGGAAGACCGACTCCAGTTCCTGGATGATCTTGCCGTTGCCGCGCACCGGGCCGTCCAGGCGCTGGAGGTTGCAGTTGACCACGAAGGTCAGGTTGTCCAGGCCCTCACGGGCGGCGATGGACAGCTGGCCGAGCGACTCCGGCTCGTCCATCTCGCCGTCGCCGAGGAACGCCCACACATGCGAGGCGGAGGTGTCCGCGATGCCGCGCGCGTGCATGTACCGGTTCATCCGGGCCTGGTAGATCGCGGCGATCGGGCCGAGGCCCATGGAGACCGTCGGGAACTCCCAGAAGTCCGGCATGGAGCGCGGGTGCGGATAGCTGGACAGGCCGTAGGGCGCCTTGGACTTCTCCTGGCGGAAGCCGTCCAGGTGCTGTTCGGTGAGCCGGTCCAGCAGGTACGCGCGTGCGTAGATGCCCGGTGACGCGTGCCCCTGGAAGAAGACCTGGTCGCCGCCGCGGCCGTCGTCCTTGCCGCGGAAGAAGTGGTTGAAACCGACGTCGTAGAGCGAGGCGGAGGAGGCGAAGGTGGCGATGTGGCCGCCGACGCCGATGCCGGGGCGCTGGGCGCGGGAGACCATCACCGCGGCGTTCCAGCGGGTCGCGTTGAGGATCTTGCGCTCGATCTCCTCGTTGCCCGGGAAGAACGGCTCGCTCTTGGTGGGAATGGTGTTGACGTAGTCGGTGCTGCGCATCTCCGGCACGGCCACGCGCCGCTCACGGGCGCGTTCGATCAGCCGGAGCATGAGGTAGCGGGCCCGCTCCCGGCCTCGCTCGTCGACGGCGGCGTCGAGCGAGTCGAGCCACTCCTGGGTCTCCTCGGGATCGAAGTCAGGAACCTGACTCGGAAGGCCGCCAATGATGATCGGGTTTCGATCGGATCCGGAAGCCACGCTGTTCCTTACCTGTCAGAGGGCTGACATATCTGGGGCGGTTCTGGTTCTTGTCGGACTTTCCCTGGGTTTCGGTCGGTTTGCCTGTCTGTGCCTGCACCGTTCCCCATCGTGTACCTGGCGTGAGCCGCACGTCATCTCTACTGCCCGGTAACCGCAGGAGTCCTGTCGGTTCCCCTGCCCGTGGGGGGTTCCCAAACACGCAAAAGCGGGCAGAAGGGTGTGGTGTGAGTCACGGCTGATCGCGATACGGTGTCAGGAGTTGCGGCGACACAGCCGGGAACATCACCGTTTCGGCGGTCCGGACCGCCGGGTACTTGCGCGATCCGGCCCGCCCGTGTGGACTACGGCCAATGCTTCGCGCACGCGCGTGGCTGAAGACCCATATCGCAACACCATCAGGAGGCAACCCGTGAGCGCGACCGCGGACCACGCGGAGGAGCGGACTAACCCGGCCGCCAGGCTGGGATTCCAGCCCGGGCAGGTGGTCCAGGAGATCGGCTACGACGACGACGTCGACCAGGAGCTCCGCGAGGCCATCGAGGAAGCGATCGGCAGCGAGCTCGTCGACGAGGACTACGACGACGTGGCCGACGCCGTGGTGCTGTGGTTCCGCGACGAGGACGGCGACCTGACGGACACGCTGGTCGACACCCTCGGCTTCCTCGACGAGGGCGGTGTGATCCTGCTCCTGACCCCGAAGACCGGCCGGGACGGATACGTCGAGCCCAGCGACATCGGCGACGCCGCGACGACGGCGGGACTGTCACAGACCAAGAGCGTCAGCGTGGGCAAGGACTGGAACGGCACCAGGCTGCTGACGCCGAAGGCCGCGAAGTCCAAGAAGTAGCGGTCCGGCAAGGAGCGCCGGCCCGTCCGGGGGGCCGCGGACGCCGCCGTACGGCGGACATCCGCAGCCCGGAACCCGGACGGGCCGACCCGCCCCCGCCCGTCCGCGGGCCCGCGGTGGGTGCTGCGTAGGGTGGACTCACCCGAACAGTCCCACCGAAGGGAAAGCAGGACCATGGCGATCCAGGTCGGCGACAAGGCACCCGACTTCGAGCTCAAGGACAACCACGGCCGCACCGTGAAGCTGTCCGACTTCCGCGGCGAGAAGAACGTGGTGCTGCTCTTCTACCCGTTCGCCTTCACCGGCGTGTGCACCGGCGAGCTGTGCGCGCTGCGCGACAACCTGCCGAAGTTCGTCAACGACGACACCCAGCTGCTCGCCGTCTCCAACGACTCCATCCACACCCTGCGCGTCTTCGCCGAGCAGGAGGGCCTGGAGTACCCGCTGCTGAGCGACTTCTGGCCGCACGGGAACACCTCGCGCGACTACGGCGTCTTCGCCGAGGACAAGGGCTGCGCCGTGCGCGGCACCTTCATCATCGACAAGGACGGCATCGTCCGCTGGACCGTGGTCAACGGCCTTCCCGACGCCCGCGACCTGAACGACTACGTCAAGGCTCTCGAGACCCTCTGAGCCCGGCGCGGCCGGTGGGGGCCCTGTGAGCCCCGCGTGGCCGGTGTGCGGGGAGGGAACCGACACCTGGGATTCTTCGGTTGTGGGGCCTGCGTGGGGCGGGAACCCCTCACTAGGATCGACACGTTGATCCCATATCCGATGCACGACGGGGCTCCCCGCCCCCGAACACCAATGGAGGACTCGTGGGAGTCAGCCTCAGCAAGGGCGGCAACGTATCGCTGACGAAGGAGGCCCCCGGCCTGACCGCGGTCCTCGTCGGTCTGGGCTGGGACGCCCGCACCACCACCGGCACCGACTTCGACCTCGACGCCAGCGCGCTGCTGCTGAACAACTCCGGGAAGGTCGGCAACGACCAGAACTTCGTCTTCTTCAACAACCTCAAGAGCCCGGACGGCTCGGTCGAGCACACCGGCGACAACCTCACCGGTGAGGGCGAGGGCGACGACGAGGTGATCAAGGTGAACCTCGCCGGGGTCCCCGCCGACGTGGAGAAGATCGTCTTCCCCGTCTCGATCTACGAGGCGGAGAACCGCCAGCAGTCCTTCGGCCAGGTGCGCAACGCCTACATCCGCGTGCTGAACCAGGCCGGCGGTGCGGAGATCGCCCGCTACGACCTCAGCGAGGACGCCTCCACCGAGACGGCCATGGTCTTCGGCGAGCTCTACCGCCACGGCGCGGAGTGGAAGTTCCGCGCCATCGGCCAGGGCTACGCCTCGGGCCTGCGCGGCATCGCCCAGGACTTCGGCGTCAACGTCTGAGCCGAGCTCCCGCGCGATCGAACATCCGCACAACAGAACGCCTGATCGTCCGGCGCCGCGTGTTTCCGCGCGGCGCCGGACGCGCAGGAACCACACAGGCACCATCCCCGGGGAGGACCAGCATCATGGGCGTCACGCTCGCCAAGGGGGGCAACGTCTCCCTGTCCAAGGCCGCACCCAACCTGACCAACGTCATGGTCGGGCTCGGCTGGGACGCGCGCTCCACCACCGGAGCGCCCTTCGACCTCGACGCCAGCGCACTGCTGTGCTCCGCGGGAAACCGGGTGCTGGGCGACGAGTGGTTCGTCTTCTACAACCAGCTCAAGAGCCCGGACGGCTCGGTCGAGCACACCGGCGACAACCTGACCGGTGAGGGCGAGGGCGACGACGAGTCGATCCTGGTGGACCTCGCCAAGGTGCCGCCGCAGTGCGAGAAGATCGTCTTCCCGGTCTCGATCCACATGGCGGACGAGCGCGGACAGACCTTCGGACAGGTCTCCAACGCGTTCATCCGCGTCGTCAACCAGGCCGACGGCCAGGAACTCGCCCGTTACGACCTCAGCGAGGACGCCTCCACCGAGACCGCGATGATCTTCGGCGAGCTCTACCGCTATCAGGGCGAATGGAAGTTCCGGGCGGTGGGACAGGGGTACGCGTCCGGCTTGCGCGGCATCGCTCTAGACTTCGGAGTCAATGTTTCGTAAAGCCGGGTACGGCGACGGGGGAGACCCGTACACATACGGATTGGGTAGCCAGTGCTTCTGAAAACCTTCGGCTGGTCGTTCGCGATCACCGCGCTCGGCCTCGTCGCGGCAGCCTTCTACGGCGGCTGGACCGCCTTCGGGGTGGTGGCGATCCTCGCCATCCTCGAGATTTCGCTGTCGTTCGACAACGCAGTGGTCAACGCCGGAATCCTGAAGAAGATGAATGCCTTCTGGCAGAAGATCTTCCTCACGGTCGGCGTTCTGATCGCGGTCTTCGGGATGCGGCTGGTCTTCCCCGTCGTCATCGTCGCGATCACAGCCAAAATGGGGCCCATCGAGGCCGTCCACCTGGCCTTCAGCGACAAGGACCGCTACCAGCAGCTGGTCACGGACGCCCACCCGGCGATCGCGGCCTTCGGTGGCATGTTCCTGCTGATGATCTTCCTCGACTTCATCTTCGAGGACCGGGACATCCAGTGGCTGCGCTGGATCGAGCGGCCGCTGGCCAAGCTCGGCAAGGTCGACATGCTGTCGGTCTGCATCGCGTTGGTCGTCCTGCTGATCACCTCCTTCACCTTCGCCACCCAGGCCCACCAGCACGGCGGAGCGCACGCTGACAAGGCGCAGACGGTCCTGATCGCCGGCATCGCCGGTCTGATCACGTACATGGTCGTCGGCGGCCTGTCCGGCTTCTTCGAGGACCGGCTGGAGGAAGAGGAGGAGCGTGAGCACGAGGCGGAGGAAGAGGCCGCCCGTGCCGGCAAGCCACGCTCGGCCGTGAAGCTGGCCGGCCAGGCCGCGTTCTTCATGTTCCTCTACCTGGAGGTCCTGGACGCGTCCTTCTCCTTCGACGGCGTGATCGGCGCCTTCGCCATCACCAACGACATCGTCCTGATGGCCCTCGGCCTCGGCATCGGCGCCATGTACGTCCGGTCCCTCACGGTCTACCTGGTCCGCCAGGGCACCCTCGACGACTACGTCTACCTGGAGCACGGCGCCCACTACGCCATCGGCGCGCTGGCCGTGATCCTCATGGTCACCATCCAGTACGAGATCAACGAGGTCATCACCGGCCTGGTCGGCGTGATCCTCATCGCCTGGTCCTTCTGGTCCTCCGTGCGCCGCAACCGCGCGCTGGCGGCCGAGGAGGGAAAAGCGGCGGGATCCGGCGAGAAGGCTGAGGTCCCTTCGGGGGTGTGACACCCCCCGGTGCGAGGAACGCTTCTGAGCGGGGCGGCCGACAGGACGACGGCGAACCGAGCCGGGTCCCGGGGCCGCCCCGCCGCGTACGGGGCCGGGGTGGCGAGAGCGGTGAGGCTGGGGGCGGGAGATGGGTTTCTTCGACGGTCTGCTGGGCGGACGCACGTCCGAGTTCGACTCGGGCAGCGCCGCGTCCAACGCGATCGAACTGACCAAACGGCACCACCAGGTGTCCTTGACCAAGCAGGGCGCCGCCACCGGGCATCTGCGCATCAACCTGGCCTGGCGGATGCGTACCTCCGACATCGGCGGCTCCGCCCGGCAGAGCCTGCTGCGCCACCCGTTCAAGGCGCTCAAGCCGCCGGAGGTGCTCGGACACAGCCAGTCGATGGTCAACGTCGACCTCGACCTCGGCTGCCTGTACGAGCTGGCCGACGGAACCAAGGGGGTCGTCCAGCCGCTCGGCGGCTTCCTGGGCGACGTGAACGCGCCGCCGTACGTCAAGCTCAGCGGGGACGACCGGTTCGGCTCCGCGTCCGGCGAGACGATCTACGTCAACCTCGACCACCGCGACGACATCAAGCGCCTGCTGGTGTTCGTCTACATCTACGACCAGACGCCCGCCTTCGACCGCACCCACGCGATCGTCACGCTCTATCCGAGCAACGGACCCCGCATCGAGATCGGGCTCGACGAACGCCAGCCCCAGGCCCGCTCCTGCGCGGTCGTCCTGATCGAGAACGTGAAGGGCGAACTCCTGGTCCGCCGCGAGGTCAAGTTCGTCTACGGCTTCCAGTCGGAGCTCGACCGCCTGTACGGCTGGGGCCTGCAATGGGGCCGGGGCTACAAGACGAAGGCGGACAGGTGAGCGTCCGCCTCACCGCCCGATGAACTGAGGACCCTGCGGCGGCAGGCGGAACTCCGGGTCCGGCACGGCCGCGACGGCCGGCGGGTACCCGTACCCCGACTGCGGATACCCGTACGCGGGCTGAGCCGGAGCGGGGACCGGGGCCGGAGCCGGGGCGGTCGCCACCGCCGCCGTGGGCTGCTGCGCCGGCGGATACCCGTATGCGGGCCGCTCCGGCGGCAACGGCTGCGCCACCGGCGTCTCCGCCTCCGTCTCCTCCCCTTCGTCCACCGAGATCCCGAAGTCCGTGGCCAGCCCCTTCAGCCCGTTCGAGTAGCCCTCGCCCAGCGCCCGGAACTTCCACTGCTCGCCCCGCCGGTACAGCTCCCCGCAGATCAGTGCGGTCTCCTGGCCGGTCTCGGGCTTGATGTCGAAGTAGGCCAGCGGCTCCCCGTCCGCGACCGCGGCGTCGTACAGCAGAATGCGCAGGCTCCGTACGCGGTCGAAGGTGACGCCGTCCGCCGAGGCGACCACCAGGATTCGGCCGACTCCGGGGCCGACGCCGGCGAGGTCGGTCTGGACCGTGTCGGTCATGCCCTCCGCGACTCGCCGCTTGCCGAGCCGCCACACCTTCCCGGAGGGGTGCCGGGGCTGGTTGTAGAACACGAAGTCCTCGTCGGAGCGCACACGACCGTCGGACCCCAGGAGCAGCGCCGAGGCATCGACGTCCGGCACCCCCTGGCCGGGCGTCCACCGCACCACGGCCCGTACCGTGGCGGCGTCCAGCGGGACGTTCGACCCTCTCAGCATCGCGTGCGTCATGCGGTCATCCTGCCTTCTCCGTCCTGGCCACGACAACGCGGGGTCCGACGCGGATCCCGGTCCCGTTACCAGAAGTTCATGCCCAACGGGAACTGCTGACACTGATTTGTACGTACTATTACCGGCCACCTTTTTTCCAGGACCGGGCTGGCCGGCGGTTCCGCCCGGGCCACTCGCCATCACCACGGGGGAGCTTCATGCGTCATTTCGGGCACCTCGCTCCTGAGGTGCGGCAGCGCCTCTTCCACCGGGAGCCGGGGGAGTTCACCGCCGATTCCCCGGCCCGACTGCTCTCCGCCGCGCTGGGTGCCACGCTCTACAGCCCCGCCACCCGCCCGCGCCTGGCCGGCGACATCGTCAAGCAGGCCGCGCACGGCGTGGTCTCGATGGTGCTCTGCCTGGAGGACTCGATAGACGACGCGGACGTGGAGTACGGCGAGGAGAACCTCGTCCGGCAGTTCGCCGAGCTGGCCGCGCGTCCCGGCGACACCGGCCTGCCTCTGCTGTTCATCCGGGTCCGCGCCGCCGAGCAGATACCCGACCTGGTGCGCCGGCTGGGTGCGTCCGTGCGGCTGCTGTCCGGATTCGTACTGCCGAAGTTCACCGGGGAGCGGGGCCTGCCGTTCCTGGAGGCCCTGCAGACCGCCGAGACGGCGAGCGGACGCCGGCTGTTCGCCATGCCGGTGCTGGAGTCTCCCGAGCTGCTGTACCGCGAGACGCGAGTGGAGACCCTGGAGGGCATCTTCCGCGCGGTCGACAAGTACCGGGACCGGGTGCTGGCACTGCGCCTGGGCGTCACCGACTTCTGCTCGTCGTACGGCCTGCGCAGAACTCCCGACATGACGGCCTACGACGTCCAGGTCGTCGCCTCCGTGATCGCCGACGTGGTGAACATGCTGGGCCGGGCCGACGGCACCGGATTCACGGTGACCGGCCCGGTGTGGGAGTACTTCCGGGCACAGGAGCGCATGTTCAAGCCGCAGCTGCGGCAGAGCCCCTTCCTGGAGGTGCAGGCGGTCGAGCTGCGCGCGAGACTGATCGAGCACGCGATGGACGGGCTGCTGCGGGAGATCTCCCTCGACCAGGCCAACGGCCTGCTGGGCAAGACCTGCATCCACCCCTCCCATGTCCTGCCCGTGCACGCGCTGTCCGTGGTCAGCCACGAGGAGTTCAGCGACGCGCAGGACATACTGCGGCCGGAGCGGTGCGGCGGGGGAGTGCTCAGGTCGGCGTACACGAACAAGATGAACGAGGTGAAGCCGCACCGCGCCTGGGCCGAGCGGACCCTGCTGCGCGCCGAGGTCTTCGGTGTCGCCAGGGAGGACGTCGGCTTCGTGGAGCTGCTCGCCGCCGGAGTCCCCGGCTGACCCGCGCCCGGCACGGCCGACGACCCACGCCCACCCACCACAGGGAATCCACAGGAATCGCATGAACCTCCGGAACACGGCAGGAAACGACGGAGTCTGGTCCGGCACCTGGGTCGCCGAGCGGCTCGGGGTGGAACTGCTGGGCGGCGAGGAGCTGACCGGCCTGCTCGGGCTCGCGCTGCGCCGCAACCCCAAGCGGGCGCACCTGCTCGTGTCCAACGTGCTCGGCAAGCACGTACCGCAGTCGCCGTCGGTGGTCTACGGCCATGGATTCGCGCTGGGCCGCCGGGTGCGGGAGCTGCTGGGCGAGCCGGAGACCGCCGCGGCGGTCGTCCTGGGCTACGCGGAGACGGCGACCGGCCTCGGCCACTCGGTCGCCGACGGCCTCGGCCCGGCCACCTACCTGCACTCCACGCGCCGCCCCGTCCCCGGCCTCGCCCCGGCGGGCGGCTTCGAGGAGTCCCACTCGCACGCCACCTCGCACCTGCTGCTGCCCGAGGACCCGGCGCTGCTGTCCGGGGACGGCCCGCTGGTCCTGGTGGACGACGAGTTCTCCACCGGCAACACCGTCCTGAACACCATCCGCGACCTGCACTCCCGCCATCCGCGTCACAGGTACGTGGTGGTCGCCCTGGTCGACATGCGCTCACCGGCCGACTCCGCGCGCCTGGAGGACTTCGCCCGGGAGATCGGTGCCCGCGTGGACCTGGTCACGGCGGCCTCCGGGACCGTGCGTCTGCCCGAGGACGTGCTGGAGAAGGGCCAGGCGCTGGTGGCCCGGCACGAGACGGCGAGCGTGACACCGCAGCCCCGGCCCCGGCCGCAGACGGAACCGGAGGCCGCCCTGCCCGCCCAGCGCACCCGCGGCCGGGTCGCCCGCGTCGACCTGCGCTGGCCGCGCGGTCTGCCCGACGGCGGCCGGCACGGATTCACGCCCGCGCACCGGAACCGGCTGGAGCGTGCCCTGCCCGCCATGGCCGCCCGGGTCGCCGAGGCGCTGCCGGGGACCGCCCGCCGGGTGCTGGTCCTCGGGTTCGAGGAGCTGATGTACGCGCCGCTGCGGCTCGCCCGCGAACTGGAGCAGGTCGTGGGCGCCGAGGTGCGCTACTCGACCACGACCCGCTCCCCGGTCCTCGCGGTCGACGACCCCGGGTACGCGATCCGCACCCGCCTGGTCTTCCCGGCGCACGACGACCCGGCCGACGGCCCCGGCGAGCGCTACGCGTACAACGTGGCCGGAGCGGGCTTCGACGCCGTCGTCGCCGTCGTCGACTCGGCCGCCGACACCCCCGCGCTGCACGCCCCCGACGGCCTGCTGGCCCAGCTCGCCGGGCACACCCCGCACGTTCTGCTCGCGGTCGTACCGTCGTACGTCCCCGCGCCCGCGCCCAGCCCCGAAAGGCCCCGTATGCTGCCCGAGCCCCTCCGCGGCCCCGCCTTCTCCTCGTACGCTCCCGAGGAGGTCGGCTGGCTGCTGCAGGACCTCTCGGACGTGACGCTGGAGGCGCCGACCGAGGAGCGCGAGGAGGCGATCCAGAGCGGCGGCGCGCACTACGCCGAGTCGCTGCCGGTGGAGTACCAGCCCAGCGAGCAGTACCAGGAGCTCTTCCAGGCGGCGCTGGAGGCCTCG
The DNA here is from genome assembly GCF_053589015.1 of Streptomyces sp. NPDC003393. NCBI lineage: Bacteria > Bacillati > Actinomycetota > Actinomycetes > Kitasatosporales > Streptomycetaceae > Streptomyces > Streptomyces sp. NPDC003393. The sequence goes on from NZ_JBSFRB010000005.1 coordinate 166,580, forward strand.
GCGGACCGGATCGCGCGGGCCGTCGGCGCGGTCACCGAGACCGTCCTCGCCGAACGGTCGCCCCGTCCCGTCCTGGTCTCGCTCGCCCGGGCCGGCACCCCGGTCGGTGTGCTGATGCGCCGCTGGGCCCGGTTCCGGCACGGTCTGGACCTGCCGCACTACGCGGTCTCGATCGTGCGCGGCCGGGGCATCGACGCCAACGCGCTGCGCTGGCTGGCCGGCCGGCACGACCCCGCGGACGTGGTCTTCGTCGACGGCTGGACCGGCAAGGGCGCCATCACCCGGGAACTGGCCCAGGCGATACGCGAGTTCGAGGAGAAGGAAGGGATCACCGGCTTCGACGCGGAGATCGCCGTGCTGGCCGACCCCGGCTCGTGCGTGCGCACCTACGGCACCCGGGATGACTTCCTCGTGCCCTCCGCCTGCCTGAACTCCACCGTCTCCGGGCTCATCTCGCGCACCGTCCTGCGCGCGGACCTGGTCGGACCCGACGACTTCCACGGCGCGAAGTTCTACCGCGAACTCGCCGGCGCCGACGTCTCGAACGTCTTCCTCGACACCGTGGCCGCCCGCTTCCCGCAGGTGGCCGACGCCGTCGAACAGGCCGCCAAGGAGCTGCTGTCCGCCGAGCGCACTCCCACCTGGGAGGGCTGGGCGGCGGTCGAGCGGATCAGCGAGGAGTACGGCATCCACGACGTGAACCTGGTCAAGCCGGGCGTCGGCGAGACCACGCGGGTGCTGCTGCGCCGGGTGCCGTGGAAGATCCTGGCGCGGTCCGGGGCGGGCGCCGACCTGGACCACGTACGCCTGCTGGCCGAGCAGAGAGGGGTCCCGGTCGAGGAGGTGGACGAACTGCCGTACACCTGCGTGGGCCTGATCCACCCCCGCTTCACGCGCGGCGCGACCGGCGCCGACGGCAAGGCGGTGAACGGCTGATGCCCGTGGTGGTGGCGAGCGACCTCGACCGTACGCTCATCTACTCGTCGTCGGCGCTGGCGCTGACCATGCCGGACGCGCGGGCTCCACGGCTGCTGTGCGTGGAGGTGCACGAGAGCAGGCCGCTGTCGTACATGACGGAGACGGCCGCCCAGTTGCTGACCGACCTCGGCGACACGGCGGTGTTCGTGCCGACCACGACCCGCACCCGCAAGCAGTACCAGCGCATCAATCTGCCGGGTCCGGCCCCGACGTACGCGATCTGCGCCAACGGCGGCCATCTGCTGGTGGACGGGGTGTCGGACGCCGACTGGCACCGGCGGGTCACCGAGCGGCTGGCCGGCGAGTGCGCGCCGCTCGCCGAGGTGCGCGAGCATCTGCTGCGCACCGCCGACCCGGTGTGGGTGCGCAAGCACCGGGTCGCCGAGGACCTGTTCGCCTACCTCGTCGTGGAGCGTGAACTGCTCCCCGAGGACTGGGTGAAGGAGCTCGGTGCCTGGGCGGAGAACCTCGGCTGGACGGTCTCCCTGCAAGGCCGGAAGATCTACGCCGTCCCCAAGCCGCTCACCAAGAGCGCCGCCGTCCGCGAGGTCGCCCGCCGCACCGGCACCGATCTGGTGCTCGGGGCGGGCGACTCGCTGCTGGACGCCGATCTGCTGCTGGCCGTGGACCGCGGCTGGCGCCCCGGCCACGGCGAACTGGCCGACACGGGCTGGACCGCCCCCGGCATCGGCGCGCTGCCCGAGCGCGGAGTCCTGGCCGGGGAGCGGATCGTACGGGAGTTCCTCAAGGCGGCCCGGGCGCCGCGGTAGGCGGGACGCGACCGGTCCCGCCGAGCCGTACGGCCGAACCGGCCGTCAGCCGCCGCAGCAGCCCCCTCCGCAGCATCCTCCGCCGCCACCCGCGCCGCCGGAGCGGGGCGTGGCGGACGGGGCCGTCGCCGAGCCGCCCACCGCGACCGTGGACAGCAGTTTGACGGTGTCGTCGTGGCCGGCCGGGCAGACCGCGGGAGCGGCGGACTCCGCCATGGGACGGCTCAGTTCGAAGGTGTCGCCGCAGCTCCGGCAGCGGTATTCGTAGCGAGGCATGGCCCCAGGTTAGGACAGGCCCGCGCGAGCGTGACGAGACGCACAGAGATTTGTGTTTCTCGTGTGTTCGTTTCTGTCCCGTTCTCATGCGGAGATATTGAAAAGACGGCTGATAATTTTGTACGGCCGCGAGAGCCGTGAGACGGCTGGGAGTGATGGGGGCTGGCGGCCGCGTGTGCGGCAGCTGTGTCGACCCGCGCGAGCAACACGGAGTGCGGAGGGAGACGCAGTCGTGACCGAGGCAGGGCAGGGGGAGGGCCTTCCGGAGGAAGGCCGCCGGTCCGGTGAGCGCCGCGTCGCGCCCCCTCGAGCACCCGACGACGGCGCGCCGCCGCCGGCGGACGCGACGATGCAGCTGAACGTCGACGCTCTGCGCAAAGGCGCTCTGCGCAAAGACACCCCGGGCACACAGGAAAAGCAGGAGAAGCAAGAAGAACCAGCCCAACCGGTGCAACCGCGGGCCGAGTCCGCGCCGCCCCGGCCGGACGAGACCATGCAGCTGAAGGTCGAGGCCCTGCGCAAGGACGCCCCCCGCGCAGAGCGGAAGCAACCGGCGCAGGCGAAGGCCGAGGCCGGGCCGCCCCGGCCGGACGAGACCATGCAGCTGAAGGTCGAGGCCCTGCGCAAGGACGCCCCCCGCGCAGAGCGGAAGCAACCGGCGCAGGCGAAGGCCGAGGCCGGGCCGCCCCGGCCGGACGAGACCATGCAGCTCAAGGTCGACACTCTGCGTAAACGGCCGCACGAGACCATGCAGTTGCACATCGTCCGGCAGCGGATGCCGGAGGGGAGCACCGGCCGGGCAGCCGACCGGACGGCCGGCCGGGCCGGTTCGGGCACCGGCCCGAAGGTCGACCGCCGCAAGCCGCGCCGCGCGAAGCCCGCCCTGCCCCCGTCCCTCGCCCGGCTGACCGCCGAGGCCGGCCGGCGCCTCGCCCCGGTAACCCGCCGACTGGCGCCCGTGGCCGCGGTGGTGGCCCCCTACGCCCGGAAGCTCAAACCGGTCTATCCGCGCCCCGGCCGCAGCGGCTGGCGCCGCTGGCTGCCCTCCTGGCGGCAGTGGATCGGCGTCGTCTTCTCCACCATCGGCCTGACCGGCCTGTTCCTGGTCGTCGCCTACGCCGCCACGGACATACCCGAGAACCTCAACACCTACGCCACCCAGCAGGACAACGTCTACTTCTGGTCCGACGGCACCCCGATGGCCCGCACCGGCTGGGTGCAGCGGCAGGCGATGCCGCTGAAGGACATACCCGAGGACGTCCGCTGGGCCGTGCTCGCCGCCGAGAACGAGAGCTTCTACAGCGACCCCGGCATCTCCTTCAAGGGCCTCACCCGCGCCCTGTGGCGCACGGTCGGCAAGGGCGACACCGAGGGCGGCTCCACCATCACCCAGCAGTACGTCAAGAACGTCTACCTGACCCAGAACCAGACCGTCAGCCGCAAGTTCACCGAGGCGATGATCTCCCTCAAGCTCGACAACAGGATGAGCAAGGACAAGATCCTCGAGGGCTATCTCAACACCAGCTGGTTCGGCCGGGGCACCTACGGCATCCAGCGCGCCGCCCAGGCCTACTACGGCAAGGACGTGAGCGAACTCGACGTCAGCGAGGCCGCCTTCCTCGCCTCCCTGCTCAAGGGCGCCGGTCTCTACGACCCCACCCTCAACCCGAAGAACCACGACCGCGCCGTGGAGCGCTGGGGGTGGATCCTCGACCGCATGGTCAAGATAGGCAAGCTGTCGCCGGCCGAGCGGGCCCGGTATCGGACGTTCCCGGAGCCGCTCAAGAGCAACCCCCTGTACGACACCGGCCAGCAGAGCGACTACCTGGTCGAACTGGCCGCACAGTACGCGAAGAAGGCCGCGCACCTGTCCGACAAGGACTTCGACCTGGGCGGCTACCAGATCTACACCACCTTCGACCGCAAGCGGGAGGCCACGCTCACCGACGTCGTCACCAAGGCCCGCAAGGACGCGAAGGCGAAGGACCCGAAGGCGGCGAAGACCGCCCACTACGGGGCCGCCTCGGTGGCCGCCGACGGCCGCATCCTCGCCGTCTACGGCGGCCCCGACCACCGCAAGCAGGGCTTCAACGAGTCCAACGCCACCACGGTCCCGGCCGGTTCGGCCTTCCAGCCGTTCGTGTACGCGGCCGGCCTGGAGCACGGGGTCGTCAAACGGCGCGACGCGCCCCGCGAGCAGATCACCCCGGACACCGTCTACGACGGGGACGACGCCGTGCCCGTCACCACCCCGGAGGGCCCCTACTGGGACCGCAGCGGCCGCAAGGTCGCCGCGCACAACGACGGCAAGAAGTCCTACGGCCCGATCAGCCTGCGCAAGGCGCTCGCCCAGTCGGTGAACACGCCGTTCATGCAGCTCGGCATGGACACCGGCCTGGACCGGGTCAGGCAGACCGCCGTGGCGGCGGGGCTGCTGCCCTCCAGCATCGGCCCGCAGGTGCCCGCCCTGTCCCAGGGCAGCTCCACGCCGAGCGCGATCCGCATGGCCGACGGCTACGCCACCTTCGCCGCCGGGGGAACGCACACCGAGCCGTACTCGGTGCGGCGGATCACCCGCAACGGCTCGACGGTACGGCTCGAGACCCCGGCCGCGAACCGCGCGGTCGGCGCCCAGGTCGCCGAGCAGGTCACCGACGCGCTCGCCGACGCCTTCCGCACCGCCCATCCCACCGAGGCGACCGTCTCGGGCTCGACGCCCGCGACCACGGTGGTGGCCGGCAAGGCCGGCACCACCGAGGACGACAAGGCCGCCTGGTACGTCGGCACCGCCGGGTCGGTGTCCACGGCGGTGGTCGTCTACCGGATGGATCTGGCGAAAAGCCTCGAACCACTGCCGTTGGAAGGACTCGCGGGAACCACCGCCGACAGCGTTCCGTACTCCATATGGGCGGGCGCCATGGCACCGCTCGGCTGACCCCGGGCGGGCCGCCGCACCGGCACCGGCCCGCCCGTCCCGCACCGAAGACCCCGGCGGACCGCGCAGACCACGCGGACCGCAGACCCTCCCGCAGATTCGAGCCGCCCATGAAGCCGACACCCGGCCGCCGCCGCAGGGCCCGCGCGCGCCGCCGCCCCACCCACCCGCAGTTCCTCACCCTGGCGGCCCTCCTGGTCGTCGCCTCCGTGGTGGCGGGCTTCCTGGCGCTGACCCGCCCCGACACCACCGCGCCGACCGCCTCCGCCGGCTCCAAGGACGGGGCCAAGAGCCCCTCCCCGACGGCGAGCAAGGAACCGAAGTGGGACGGCAGGACCCATGTGCTCGGTGACGGCTCCACCTCGTACACGGGCCCGCAGAAAGGCGAGTGGAAGCCCGAACCGCTCAAACCGGGTGAGAAGCCCCCGCAGTTCGTGGTGTTCTCCTGGGACGGCGCCCTGGAGGGCAGCGACCACCTGTTCTCGCACTACCGGGAGCTGGCCCAGGAGTACAACGCCCACATGACCTTCTTCCTCACGGGCATCTACCTGCTGCCCAAGAGCAAGAAGGCCCTCTACCACGGCCCGCAGCACTCCAAGGGCGACGCCGCCATCGACTACGCCACCGACGAGCACATACGGGAGACCCTGGAGCAGCTGCGCCTCGCCTACGACCAGGGCAACGAGATCGGCACCCACTTCAACGGCCACTTCTGCGGCGCCAAGGGCGGCGGGGACTGGAGCGTGCAGGAGTGGAAGAGCGAGATCGACCAGTTCTACTCCTTCGTGGAGAAGTGGAAGACCAACACCGGCTTCACCGACATCGACCCGCTGCCCTTCGACTTCCGCAAGGAGGTCACCGGCGGCCGCGCGCCCTGCCTGGAGGGACAGCCCAACCTGCTGAAGGCCATCAAGGACTACGGGTGGCGCTACGACGCCTCCTCGCCCGGCGACTTCCAGATCTGGCCGGCGAAGAAGGACGGCATCTGGGACTTCCCGCTGCAGATGCTGCCGTACGAGAACGGCAAGTACCAGGGCCTGTCCATGGACTTCAACTTCCTCTACAACCAGTCCGACGGCGAGACCAAGGGCGACCCGGCCAAGTACCCGCAGTGGGAGCAGCAGACCGTCGACTCCTACATGGCCGGCTTCAACCGCGTCTACTACGGCAGCCGCGCCCCGCTGTTCGTCGGCAACCACTTCGAGGACTGGAACGGCGGCATCTACATGAAGTCCATCGACCAGGTCGTCAAGAACATCTGCACCAAGAAGGACGTCAAGTGCGTGTCCTTCAGGGAGCTGGCGGACTGGCTCGACGTTCAGAAGCCGGCGACGCTGCAACGGCTGCGCGGCCTCGACCCCGCGCAGTCGCCCGACTGGTCACAGGTGGTCCGGTGACGTCAAGTGGTCCCTGTAACCCCTTGGTTCCACTTGTGCACACCCTCTTCACACCCGTCACGCGCGTCATGCGAAGATGCGACCGCCCGGTAGGTGTACCGGCGTAGAGGGGAACATCATTGAAATCAAGAAAACTGAGCCGTAAGCGGCGCCGCGCCACCATAGTCGGGGCGTCGGCCGCCGCGGTGGTCGCCGGCGTGGCTCTGGTGCCCAACTGGAGCGCGGGAGCGGCGGTCACCGACGACCCGACGGTGGACGCGGCCACGAAGGCCACCTTCCAGAAGCTGGCCGACGCGGTCTTCACCGACCGCACCCAGGCCCTGGTGGACGACGCCAAGAGCGGCGGGCACGGGAAGAAGCACCGGCACGACCGGCTGTCCTCGCGCTTCTCCGGCAAGGTCCGCGTGTCCGGCACGCAGTCCCGCCACGAGGACTCGGCGCTGTCCCAGTTGCAGGACCGCAAGGACCGTCTGGCGCGGCTGGGCGAGAAGTACAGCGCTGCCAGCACCAGCGTCACCCTGGACGCCACGCAGGTGAAGGGCCGGCACGCCAAGGTCGCGGTCACCGAGACCACGACCCTGACGTACGAGAAGGTGCGGGGCAACGAGCCGAAGACCACCGGCTTCCAGGCCCACCACGAGCTGACGTTCCAGGCCGACAAGCACGGCCACTGGCAGCTGACGGGCATCAAGGACACCGACGACGGTGTCGCGGTGAACCAGCCGGCCACCCCGGAGGTCGCCGCGCCGGCCACGGCCGACGACGACAACCCGCCGGACGCGCCGCGCTCGTCCACCGCGAAGAGCGCGCCGGCCAAGACGAAGAACCTGACCTCCGGTACGTACGACTACAAGGCGATGGCCGCGTACGCGAAGAAGTACTGGAGCAACTACAACCCGGACTACCCGAACTTCAACGGGCAGGGCGCCGGCGGCGACTGCACCAACTTCGTCAGCCAGGCCCTCAAGGCCGGTGGCTGGAAGCACGTTCCGGGCTACACGAACGACTTCCACAAGTGGTTCGGCAACTCCGAGATCCAGTCCGACTCGTTCGTCGGCGTCAACGAGTTCTCGTGGTTCGCCCTGTCCTCGAAGCGGGTGACCAGCCTGCCGTACGTCTACCAGATGGACGTCGGTGACGTGCTGCAGATGGACTTCAACCGGGACGGGTCCAAGGACCACTCCATGATCGTCACGTCGCGCGTCTCGGGCGTGCCGTACGTGTCGTACCACTCCACCAACACCTACAACCGGTCGGTGGCGAGCCTCATCGCGTCCTACCCGAACGCGTACTACTACGCCTACCGCACCTGAGCGGTAACCCCCGGGTGCGGGAGCCGGGCCGTCGCGAGGCCTCGCCTCGGCGGCCGGCTCCCCGCCTCAGTGGCCGGATCCCCGTTCCTCGCGGATCCGCGCGACCACCTGGGCCGCCGTCCCCCTGACCGCCTCGGTCTCCGTGAGGAAGTGCCAGTAGTCGGGATGGCGGCCCTCCAGGCCGGCCACCGCCCGCTCCAGCCGGGCGACGGCCTCGTCCAGCGGACCGGCGTGCCGCGGATCCGGCGTCGTACGGCCCGCCATGGCCAGCCGCTGCGCGTCCCGGACCGCGAACCGGGTCCGCTCGATCTCCGCCTGAGGGTCCTTCTGCACCTCGTTCAGCCGGGCCAGCCGGTCCCCGGCGGCCGAGATCGACTCGTCGGTGGTGTTCAGCAGCGCCCGCACCGTCGACAGCAGCGCGGTCGCGTCCGGCCAGCGCTGCGCGTCCCGCGCGGCCCGCGCCTCCGTCAGCTTCAGCTCGGCCTGCCGCACATTGTGGGCGGCCTGCTCCGGCACGTGCTGAAGGTCCTGCCAGCACGACGCCGTGAACCGGCGCCGCAGCTCGCTCAGGACCGGCTCCACCTGCCCGGACCGGGTGGTCAGCGCTTCGGCCCGGGTACGCAGCGACACCAGCCGGTGGTCGATCTCGGCGGCCTTCTCCGGCAGCCGGCCGGCCTCGGCCCGGATCGCCTCCGCCTCCCGCGTCACCCGCTCGGCACGCTCCAGTGTCCGCTCCACACCGTGCTGCCCCGCGCCCTGGTTCAGCTTGGTCAGCTCGGGGGCGAGCGCCGCGAGCCGGGCGGCCAGGTCGTCCGCCCGGAGGCCCGAGCCGCGCACGGCGTCCAGGGCGTCGCCGGCGCCCCGCAGCGCCTGCCGGGCCCGCTCCACGGCGGGTGCCAGCCGGGCCAGCCGGGTCTCGGCCTTGCCGAGCAGCGGCCCGAGACCACTGGCGAAACGGTCCAGCTCCCGTTTGGTGTTCTGCAGTTCGTCCTTGGCGGCGACCAGGCCGGCGCGTGCCCGGGCGGCGGCGGAGGCCTCCAGGTCGTCCCGGTCGAGATCCTGTGCGTCCACGGCCTGGATGTAGTTCCGGCTGACCTCGTCGATCCGCCGGCCGAGCGCCTGGAAGTCGGCGACGGCCCGGCGGGCGGCGGGGGAGTCGTCGACCGCAGTGATCGTCTCCATGGAGATCCGCAGGTCGCGCTGGGCGGTGTCCAGTTCGTAGAACGCGGCGGCCGCCGCGTCCTTCGCCGCCTGCGCCTCGGCCCGCTGGCCCTCGGCACGCCCGCCGAACCAGCGCCTGGTGCCGCCGCCGGCGAAGGCGCCGGGCAGTGCGAGCGCGGCGAACAGGGGCAGGCCGAGCAGGACGAGGACGTCACGCGCCGCCGATGTCCCCCCGCGCGCCGGTGTGGCCGTCACATCCCTCTCCCGCGTTGTGGTTCGCCCTGCGTGGATTCATTCTCCCACCTGTACAGGACGAACACACGGGCCGATCAGTTCGCCGTACGCACGGTGATCGATCCGTTGTGCGTCCGTGCGGAGACCGCGTGGCGGCTGGAGTCGTCACGGGGGACCGAGACATGGACGCCGCCGTTGCCGGACGCGGTCGTCACCCGGTACGTGGCGCGAGGCAGCGTCAGGGTGAGCGAGCCGTTGTGGGAGCGGGCGTCCAGCAGGTCGGGGGCGGCGGCCAGCCGCAGGCTCACCTTGCCGTTGTGCGTGTCCACACGCACGCGTCGCGAGGAGACCTCCGCACTCACCGAGCCGTTGTGGGAGTGCAGCGCCAACGGCCCGGTGGAGTCGGTGACCTGCACGGACCCGTTGGAGCTGCGCACCTCCAGCGAGTCGGTGAAACCACGCGCCCGCACGCTGCCGTTGTGGTCCTCGACCTTCACGGTGATCCCGCGCGGGACCTCGATGCGGTGCCTGGCGGCGCAGTTGGTGGCGATCCCGGCACACTTGATCCGCAGCACGAGCCGGTCGTCCTTCATGGACCAGGTCGCGTGGGGGTCGTTCCCGATGAACACCCTTCCCGTGAACCATCGCGTCACGTCCACGGTCCCCGCCTCGGCCGTGTCGGCGGCGACGATCTCCAGCGCCGAGTCGTCGGAGTCGACGGTCAGGGTGCGGCCGTGCAGCGCGAAACTGCGGTGGTCGGGATGTTTGTCGTCCGAGGCGTCACCGCCGCAGGCCGTGGCCGTGGTGAGAAGGGCGGCGACGACGCCGGTGACGGCGACGGCACGGACGGAAACGGTGCGGGACATGACGGTTCTCCCCGTGGTGCGGACGACGGGTCCTGGTGCGGACGACGAGCAGGTCGATCGCTTCGAGCGTAGGAACCGCCGCCCGGCCGGAGAATCCGGAGAGCCGCCGGGTTCGAGGTGGGGACAACCCCCGTAGAGCCCGGGGCGGGAGGCTCGCCGACAGGGTCGGTGGGGAGGCACCGCCCGCGGACACGACGAAGGCCCAGGCCGACGGGTGTCACCCGAGGGACCTGGGCCTTGCGTGTTCCTGCGACGGTGGGCGCGGACGGTTTCGAACCGCCGACATCCTGCTTGTAAGGCAGTAAGCTTAGGAAGGACTCTAACCAGGGAAGACACAAGATCACAAGCTGGTTAGGGAACCAAGGCAACTTGTCCAGGAACCAGACCTGAAGATGCCTGAACAACATCAAGACATGAGTAGACCCCCTGGCCATCGGCGGAGCCAGGGGGTCAGTCTCTGATGTGGGGTCGGCTGTCAGTCGGACTCCCAGGAGTGGCAGGAGTCATTGACGTGTGACCCACGGTGACCCGCCGGAAGGTTGCAAGGGCCGTACCGCCAGGAATCCTCCGGAACATCGGCCACGGACCCACACTCCGGAGTGTCCAGCCGCTCCCCTCGGCACTGAGCAACATCTACAGCCGCCTTGCAGCTCTGCCCGAGGAAGTACAGGGCTCTGATCAGCTCTGCCTTGGTCACCTGCTCCTGCTCCGCCAGGGACAGGGCCCGGTCTACGTCGTCTCTGGCCACCTTGAGCACGTTCTCTTCCGCCTGTACTGCGAGAGCTTCCATGAGTCCCCCTGGTTGGTAGTAAGCGGTACGCCCTGTCTCGTCTGTGGCCGGCATGCGGTGGAGCTGCACTGTCTCGCCCCCTGTTGTCTACTGCTTTGTAGCAAGCTATTCGCGCATACCGAGGATAGCGCGGATGCAGTGGCAGACGCAGTAGCCGAGCATGATCCGTATGGACGTAGCCCAGCCACCATGGAGACGTGTCGCTGCTGCGCTTGAGCAGCGGATAGCCGATGGCACCTACGCCCCAGGGTCACGCCTCCCAGGGACCGTGCCTCTCAGTGCTGAGTTCGGAGTGGCACCTTCGACCGTGGCCAAGGCCGTTGCAGACCTGAAGCGCCGTGGGCTGGTCACTGCCTCCCCTGGTTGGGGAACGTTCGTCGTCTGAGGCTCCCTGGCTTATTCAATTAGTTTCCAATGCCATCCATTTTTGGTATGCCGGCTTTGGTCTCTGCTCCCAGAATCTTTGCCTCTGAGTAATATGGGGGTAATGTCTGCGTTTTAGGTCTGTGAACCCGCCGGGAGCGCCTTCTCGGATTTACGTACGGGTTGCCAACTTGTCCTGATCGCCAGACACCCCGTAATGACTCGGGTTCTTCGACCATGTACGGGTTTCACAATTTCACAATCTCAGGCCAAAAACACAAAAAAGAACCCCTGACGCCGGTAAAAGCGCCAGGGGTCCTATCCATTGTGAGGCACAGCGCCGGCTAAGCGCTGCTAATCCCAGAACTTACCTGGGAAGATCAGTTATAGTTAGCAGGATTCCAGACAACCGAGGTTGAATTACCATTCAGCGTGGAATTCTCATGCTTGGTAACCCAGGGAGTCTTCTCGCTTTCATCCTTGGGATTCACGAAATCCGTAAGGTCTACAGTGTCCACATTGAATGCACCCGCACCGACCAGACCAAGGGACCAAGCACCTTCATAGGACAGCCGGCCATTCTCGGAGACGTCCCAAGCATTCAGGTACTTGTCTGCCTCGTTGACGTACAGTCCGCGATACCGTCCCCTCTGAACCTGTCCACCGGTGGCGTACTGAATGAAGCGGTTCATCTGGCCGAGGAACTGAGCCTCGGCATCTTGTACCTTCTCCAGAGCCTCCTCATACGCCTTCTTAGCTTCCGTCGCCCGGTCCATGGCCTGTCGTGCCAGGGACGGAAGTTCAGCCTCCAGAGCGGCCCTTGCGGCGTTGTCCGCCTCTTCCATGGCCTTCTTGAGCAGAGGCTCTGTCCGCCTGTACTCGTCAATACGAGCAAGGACGGGAGCGAGGAAGGAGTCCCGGTCAGTAAGAGACTCACCCTTTGCCAGGGCTTCCTCATCAAGCTTCCTAAGTTCAGCCTCTGCCTTCACCAGTGCAGCCGGCTTAGGTGCCTGGTCACCGCGGAACGGAGAATAAGCCTTGGGCGTAGCACAGTCCCGATTGGCATTGGTGTACGTGACGTACTTCTTGTGTGCTTCCTCATAAGCCTTGACCTTCTTGGACAGGGAAGAGGACAGCTTCACACCACTCAGGGGAACACCAGCAACAATACGATCAGACATAACGGTACTCCTTGACACAGTAGTAGAGAGCAGCGAGAAGGTAGAAGATATTCGCAACGAAAGAGAAGACAGTCATGGTCACTCTCCCTTGCCATAGAGAACATTATCCAAACGGCCCTCTGCTCGGGCCTTGTTGACTTCCTGCCAACTCATGTTGTTCAAGTCTTCTCGGCCAAGCTGCTTTGCCTTGTGTTCCTTGGCCTCTGTCATACGGCGTTGCACCTCGATTTCAACGAGATTGGCGATATCCGCGGAAGTAAGGTTGTTGTCCATAGTCGATTCCTCTCAGGCAGTAAGAAGGTTCAGGTACCGGGCACCGGTCCGGGTACTGACGCCCATGGCCTCTGCCAGAGTGGCACCGGTAACCTTGTGTCCCGTGGCATCAAGGTTCAGGGCAGCATCCCGAATAAGGGCCAGAGAAGGCTTTGTGCGCCCCTTCTGAGCCTTCTTACGGGGCGTAGCAGGAGTAGGGGCCTCTGTGTCCTTAGAGACGCTCTCAGAGTCGTTTACAAGCTTTCCAGGCTCATCCTGTCCCGGATCCTCGGAAATGACACCTACTGTGTCTGTCTTGGGCGTAGCGCACAAATGAAGCATATGAGCCGCGGAGAGAGCCGGTACAGAGGAGACAGCAGCCACAAGCAATGGGCCGGAGTGGGCGTATCCACTGGAGATCAGATGAGCCACAACCTGACTCGCCATGGCCAGGATCAGGGCCATGGCAGAACCCACAATGGCAGAGGTTCGGCCACGGACTCCCTTGGGGCGAGTAGCAGCGATCACCGCGGCGCAGCATGCATAGAGGGAGAGCACAAGGGGTGAGAAGAACTCAAACCCAGAATGGAAGCCGGCAGAGCGAGCAAGTTCAATCTCTGCCGGCGCAGACATAACCAGGGAAGCCAGTAGGACCAGAGGCCGGCCCACAATGGCCGCGGCTCTGGCGTAGAAAGGTGTCGTGTTCATATGCTGCGTGTTCCAATCGCTAGTTGTTGTAGGCGTCCCGGATAGCATCCCGGACCGCAGGATCATTGATTTGAGAGAGAATGGAGTCCAGAGGAAGGCCAAGAGCCTTGGCCATCTTGATTTGGTGGCTGAGCCGTGGCTCCCTCTCGCCTCGGAACCATTTCTCAGGGGTTGCGTGGTACACCTGGCACGCCTCGGCCAGTTGTCCGTACGTCACGCCCTTGGCCTCTCTGGTGACACGCCATGTGCGCCTGTCCCAGATGCTTACCTCGCTCATTGAGATCACGTCCTTAAAGCTGCGTGGGAGGAGTTGTGGGTTTGCTGGGCAAAGAAAAAGGCCCCGGCTCTCACGCCACGCAGCAGGACGTGAGAACCGAGGCCATACCGGGTAACCCAGGGCCAGACCCGGAGAGAGGCACCAACACCGTTGGTGTCGGCTAGGAGAGCACTAGGAGAGCAGCCTAGGAAGATGACCAGAGACAGATGATCCGGCTCTGTTTTCTTCTTCTACCTATGACGTAGGTGTCACTCAAGGGGGGTCTGTGACAGGAAGTGGGGTCACAGATTGATAACGTCTACAAAACCCCAGGTCAGATAGGTGTAAAGATTAGTTACAGCTAGGTCCGGGTAAGTGTCGCGATCCGCGACAGTAAACTGAGAGTCAGGATTAGTGTCCTGGTTAGGGGCACTCGTTCAGTGAGTACCCTTGGCTGGCTCAGCCTGAATACCCCCCTCGTGGGGTATTGCCTCTGGCCGGCCAGAACAACTTGAACCAGGGAGCAGGAGCACACATAGCCCTAGAAAGCCTTCTAAGGGGCCTAGGAGCCTCTGGGGGAGGCTTTCTGGCAATGCACCAGGAAGACTCCCAGAGGCCCGTACAGAGCCGTACAGAGGCTTGGGCGGGGCGGGACAATCTCTAGTCGAGTAACTCTCCTAGGTCGAAGTAACTTCTCCCGTCTCACTGCCAGGGCCTTGAAGCCCTGGCTAATTCGACTGTCGGTCGTCTCTCCGTTCCTCCCTCTTCCTGGGCTGTCTGTGATCCCTAAAGATCGAAGACAGACTTATGGCCTTAGTAAGAGCCATGGTCGGGTTGAGACCACGGCGACACCAGTAGTGCCCTGGCTCTAAACCAGGGCACCTAACATGTAAACCTTCTGAGAGCCAGGGCCTTAGGAGCCCTGGCCTAGTGATCTTACTCAGTACTGTAACGAGGTCACTCCCTTTGATTCCGTGACCTCTTACTAGGTTGTCGCTTGCCTCACCCCGGCAAGCTCTTACTCTGTACATAAGTTCCGTTACAGGTCAGGCTACTTCCTCGTACCAATCCTCATCATCCATCCAACCGAGCCACTCAACACCAGGATCACCGACCAACAGTCGAAACGTTGTCTTGGCTCCCCTCTTGGCCCCGGTAGTCTCGACTTCCAGCCATCCGGCCTTGGTCAGAGCCTCTACGCCGCGTTGCGTGTAGGCCATGTGTCGACCCGCGGAGTCCCTGACGCCAACTGCATCTGCCAGGGAGCGCCACGGAATGGTTACCTGGGAGTCGTCGCCGCAGAGTCGGGCTATCTGTCTCGCCACGGCTTGACCACTCCTTGGTACGCACTGGATTACGTCTGAGTACCACATGCCGGCCTGTCCTGTCGGAGGTACGGTTTCCGCGGCCAAGGCATAGCGTCTCTTCCGCAGCTTCAGTATGTGGGTATCAATCTCGTAAACGTACTCTTCAAGAAAGCTCATGCTATCTCCCCTGGGCAAAAGAAAAGGCCCCGGCAGGATTACCGGGGCCTTGCTGATGTCTCGTATTTAATTGGAACGACAAAGGCCCATGACGGTTGCCATGGGCCCTGTCGGGGGTGTTACTTATTCAGTTGTCACCGGTACGGCTATCCGGCGTACAGCGTCAGAAGGTCAAAGCTCTTGCTTCCGGGGAACCAAGGGTGCTCCTTGGCGTGGTGTTCCTTCTCGATGATGCATTCTCCGAGGGGCTTCCCAAGCTCCCCCTCAAGTCGGGTCAGTTCCTCGGTCTCGCCTTCCCCGGCATGATTGGTGATGACCACCGCGTAGTACTTGCCGAACGGTCCCCCCAGCACCTCCGTTACGAGAAGTGAGTCCGTCTCCACCCACGTACGGGTGGTGCTGATCTCTGCTCCGTAGATCAGCTCAAGTGCCTTGCTGCGGTCCGCCTCGCTCTGCGTGATCTCCAGCATGGTTTCCCCTCCCAACACGCCCAACAACGGGCGTGCCTCGGTTATTCCCTGACGGTTCGTTTGGTCTGGTGTGTGCCACTGCTGCGCCGCTGTCGCTCCGCTAGTACCGGTCACCCATACGCTTGACCGCCTTGACTGCCCGAGAAGTGGCCATGTCCGCGGCGTACCTGTCCACCATGCTCCGGGACTTCCAGCCGGCCACGGTCATTACGTCTCCCTCTGCCACTCCTGCCGACAGAAGGTCATGGGCGAACGTGTGGCGGAACTGATGTGGACTGACCGAGGCATGTCCGGCTTCCTTGGCCCTACGGTTCACCATGCGGTAGAGACCTGAATATTTCATGTGGCCTCGGTTCCTCGTGCCAAGCCATAGCCAGTCACTGTCAGACAGCTTGTGTCCTTCCCTGGCCCTGAGGTACCGGGTCAGGGCAATGACTGTCCTGGGCTGCAAGGGGATGATCCTGCCCTCTCCTGCTGCCCTGGCATCCTTGAGCGGGACAACCTGTAGAAGGCCCTGGGACAGGTGGAGATCCGAGACTCTGAGGGACAGCAATTCCTCTGCCCTCAGTCCCTCGGTCAGGACCCGGATCATGGCGTGATCCCTGACCTTCTCGAACTCCCTCACCCGCGGGTGTCCGTTGCCAGTGGCCTTGAGAAGGTCCCGGACAAACTCAGGTGCCAGTGTCTTGGGACGTGCTCCGGTAGGAGCGGAGTAGCGCTGAAGCTTCCTGTCCCGGTAGGGGTTCGGGTGGTCGTACTCGTCTTCGAGGAAGAGGAAGAACGTCCTGAGGTTCCTCTGTACGGAGTTGGTTCCGCCACGGTCATGCGTGGCGTAGTAGTCCCGGAAGAACGTGTTCAGGGTGTCTGTGTCGAGCCGGAAGTCTTCGAGCCTCTGCCGGCTCATCCACTGACCGAGGGTGCGCACTGCCTCGGCGTACGTCCGTACTGTCTTCTCTTGGTAGGGCCGGCCGTGCTTGTTGTTGGTTGCCCTCAGGTGGATGACGTACTCATCTGCCAGTGTCGGCAGTGCTGTCACGGTGGACACCAGGTCTCCTAGCCTGTCATCGGCTAGGCAAGGTGTTGTCAGGCAGTCACCTCACCTAACCGTCTCTGGTTGGTGTGACCTACTGCCTTCTGGTCATGTCCTGGTCTGTCTTCCCTGGTCAGGACACGTTTTGGTGGGCGCGGACGGTTTCGAACCGCCGACATCCTGCTTGTAAGGCAGGCGCTCTACCCCTGAGCTACGCACCCGGGACGAGTGGTCAGCCTACCCTGCCAGGGGGACCGTCTCGCAAACCGGTTGTGTGCGGCTCGGGCAGGGGGAGCGGTGGGGCGCGGCCGCCTCACGCGCTCGCCTCCTCGTCCTCCGGGTTCTCGTGGGCGTGCTTGAGCCGGCTGCGGGCGTCGACACGGTCGGGGCCGGTGAACTCGGACCAGTACCGGTGGGTGGTGACGAACACGGCGAGCTCGTGCTCCCGGCGGCGGAGCTTCTCGACCTCGGCCTGCTCGTCGGCGGTCCAGCCGGGGGAGGCCGGGCGCTCCACCTTGCGCCAGCCGCCCGCGTCGCTGAAACCGTCCAGCGGTTCCACCGACCAGGGCAGTCGTTTGAGCAGGGCCGCGAGCTCGGCCCGGACCTGATGCAGTTCCTCCTGGCCGGCCAGGAGGTCACTCGGGAAGTCATAGGGCGTAGCCACGGCGCAATGCTACGCCTGTTCGATTTCGCGTCGCGACTCGCTTCGATGGGCTCGTGTGTTCGATGCGCCCCCGGCGTGGACGATCCGTCGTCGGACCCACGCCCTGGCCCCGTCCCCGGCTGAGTATCGTCGCGGCCGCTCTGAGTAGCGGCACGGATGCCGGCCCGCCGTCGTGATCCGTAGCGTCCGGGCCATGGAGAACACCGCGCACAACGCCCCGGGAACGCCGTCCCGCAACTCCCAGGCAACCGCGTCCCGCACCGCCGTCGAGTGGTTCGGGCTCGTCGTCCTCGCGCTGTTCGTGCTGCTCGCCGACGCCGTCGTGGGGGTGGTCGGGCCGCTGCTCGGGATCGCCTGCGCCACCTGCCAGGACGGGGTTCGCGGCCCCCTGCGCTTCGGGGGTGCGCTGACCGCCCTGGCGCGGTTCGGCGTACCGCTGGTCACCCTGGGGACCCTCGCCGGTGTGTTCCACCCGCGCTGGGGCGCCCGGGCCGGCGGGATCGGGCTGGGGCTCCTCGGAGTGCTGTTCCGCGCGATCCTCGCCCTGGGCCGGGTCACCGCCTGAGCGGCGGATCACCGCCCGCGCGCGATGCCCCGCGGCACCGGCTCCCACGTCAGAGCGCGTCCACCACGGACATCCGGACGGAGGCGCCGGGGGCGAGCAGGTGCAGCCGCTCGGTGAGTCCCGCCTCGGCGAAGGCCTTCGTCAGAGTGGGGCCGTCCTCGGTGAAGTGCGCCCAGTGCTCGAAGTGCAGCGGCACGACATGACGGGCACCGAGGATCCGGGCGGCCTCGGCCGCCTGCGCGCTGGTCAGGGTCAGTGGGGCGTCCGGGACGAGGGGGGTCCGCGCGGCGCCCGCGAAGAGCACGGCGATGTCGAAGGGGCCCTCGCGGCGGGCGATCTCGCGGACCAGGTCCAGGGAGGCGTTGTCGCCGCTGACGTAGACCTTGGGCAGGTCGTCGCCGGAGAGGACGAAGCCGGTCACCTCGCCGACGAGGGCTTCGGCGCCCACGGGGCCGTGCAGGGCGGGGACGGCGGTGACGTGGAGGGCCCCGTCGCCGGGCAGCGGCAGTTCGACGCGCTCCCAGGGGGCGAGCGCCCGCACGGGCGCGCCCAGGCGGGACTCGGCCGACGGTGTGGACAGGGCCAGCGGAGCGGCCGTGAGGTGCGCGCGGCCTGAGGTGTCGAGGTTGTCCGGGTGCTGGTCGTGGGAGAGCAGCACCGCGTCGATCGTGCCGATGTCGTCGGGCCTGCGGGCCGGGCCGGTCGTCTTGGTCAGCTCACGTGAGCCGATCGGATGGGCGCCGGGGGCGTCGAAGGTGGGGTCGGTGAGCAGGCGCAGGCCGGCGAGTTCGATGACGGCGGTCGGGCCGCCGATGTAGGTGATCTCCACGGTCGTCATGTCCGGTGCAATCGGAGGCGGACCGGAGGTATTCCTTCCGCCGGGCGGGGCAAGCCTTGCGGCGCAGGACGTACGGCGCGGAGCGCGCAGCGGCGGACGGAACAGCCGACTCCGAATGCCGGACACCGAACGGCGGACGGGGGAGACTGGACCCATGTGCCGGAGTATCAAGACACTGCGTCCGCCCGCGTTGCCCGAGGAGGCGACCCAGGAGGAGATCCGGGCCGCCGCGCTCCAGTTCGTGCGGAAGGTCTCGGGCTTCCGGGCCCCCGCCGCGCACAACCGGGAGGTCTTCGACCACGCGGTCGAGGCGATCGCTGCGGCGACGGAGGAACTGCTGGCGGGCCTGGAGGTCCGGGGGCAGGCGGCGGCGCGCAAGGCCGGCTGACACGGCCGCGACGCGGACAGACTTCCTGGACCCCTGAGGGCTGTCCCGCCATCCCCGGCGGGCGCGGGACGTCGGCTACGGCACCTCGCCGCGTTGTCGGAACGTCCGCATACGCCCAGTAGACGGACATCCCTCCGCCGTGTGATGCTCTCCCACTGCCTGAACGGCGTGGGAGGTGCCCCCGGCATCCGACGCCGCGCGCTGATCCACCGCGGATCACGGGACAGCCCTCAGGGCGACGCCTCGGAGGCCACCGGGGCCCTGCGCATCAGATACGCCGCCGCCGCGCCCGCCGCGAACAGGGCCGCCACCGACACGACCGTCGCCAGCCAGGCGGCGCCCAGCCACCGTGTGCCGAAGTAGCCGAGGGCGACGCTGTAGCCGGCCCAGGACAGACCGGCGAGGGCGGACCAGGGGAGGAACTCCCGGACGCGGCGATGCATCGCGCCGGCGCTGAAGGAGACGACCGAGCGGCCGGCCGGGGCGAAGCGGGCGATCACCACCAGCGCGCCGCCGCCCCGGGACAGGGCCACGCCGAGTCGTTCCTGCGCCGAGCTGAGCCTGCGGGAACGCGCGATCGCACGGTCCAGCCGTGCGCCGCCGCTCCAGGCCAGCCGGTAGGCGACGAGATCGCCCAGCACCGACGCCGTCGCCGCGCACAGGATCAGCGCCATGATGTCGGGCACGTTCCCCGGGACCTGCCCCGTCGCGGCACCCGAACCGGCGGCGGCCGCGGTGGCCGCGGTGACGACCAGCACCCCGCTGGGCAGTACGGGCAGGAAGACGTCGAGCAGCACCGACAGCGCGACCACGACGTAGATCCATGGTGCGCCGGTGAGCGACCCGACCCTCGCCAGACTCTCCAGCAACGACGACTCCTGAACTCCCCCGTGGACCGGACCGTGCCGCGACGTCGCGGGGGAGCGGCAGGGGCGGCCTGTGAACAGCCATACAGCGTACGCCGCGGATGTGACAGGTGGTGCCTCGGGGGCAAATGTGTTCGCTGTTGCCCCGAAAAGGGGGCGGAGCGACGGTGGAACGCCTTCGAAGCCGCCTCCCGAGCAGTCTCCGACGCCGGCGCCGAAGACGCCTCCGGGAACAGCGCCGAAGAGTGACGAGACGGCCGCCCGAGCCCTGCCGGCCGACGCCCGTCCGGGTGGCGGAACGACAGGGCTCGGGCCGCCGGGTCCTCGGGCCACTGGGCCCCTTGGCCCGCCGGACGGTGATGGCGAGGCCCGGCGACCGGTCGGTGGCTGCGGCCGGTCGCCGGGCCTCGACGTCAGGCCGCGACCGGCGTCCGCTCGGCCGTGGGCCGCTGCTGCGCCCAGCGCCGGGCGAGCAGCGTGTCCAGCCCATCCGGGCCGTGCCGAAGCTGCCGTCGGCCGCTTCGTCTGCGGTGGTACGGCGCGGAATGGCGGGGAGTGCCCGAGCGGGTGGTGCCGCGGACAATGCGGGACAGCGGAACGTGCCGCCGAGCGGCGCACCCGTGCCCTACCGTGCGAGTTCGCGCTCGGCCGTCGTCTCGAGCCGGGCCCGCCCACCCGCCGCGGCCTGCGCCCGTGCCCGCTCCAGTCGCAGCCGCGCCGAACGACCGTGCAGTATGAGGGTCATCAGCTGGTTGCCGAACCAGGGGCCACCCGTGCGCCGCCAGGTCACGGATCGCTCGACACGGTCCCCGTGCCGGGCCAGGAGCCGGCCCAGGGCCCGCGCCGGCGCGCTCCAGCCGAAACGGAAGCCCAGCCGCATCGACAGCGGCACGGAGTTGTGCACCGGCGAACAGGTGAGCTGCACCACCCGGGAGCCCACCGGCCGCGAGCGCCACGCGGGCTCGGCGACGTAGGCGTGATGGACGTCACCGGAGAGCACGCAGACCGTCGCGGGCGCCCCGGGGGCCGACCCCGCCTCGGCGAGCAGGTCGGCCAGCGCCTCGAAGGACGCCGGGAACGCCGCCCAGTGCTCCAGGTCCGCGCGCCGCCGCAGCCACTCACCGAACCGCGCCCAGCGCGGACCCCGCCCGCCCCGGCACAGCGCCGCGTCCCACGCCTCTGCCTCATGCACGAGGTGGGGCAGCAGCCAGGGCAGAGAGGTGCCGATCAGGAGGTGGTCGCAGGAGCCGGGTTCCGCGAGCGCCTGCTCCCGCAGCCACCGCGTCTCCCCGGCGTCGAGCATCGCCCGGCCGTCCTCGTCCAGGATCCGGGCCGCCCGGGTGTCCACCATCAGCACCCGGACCCGGCCGAAGTCCCGGCGGTAGCTCCAGCGCACCGAGGCCGGGTCGGCGTCCGCACGGGCGGTGAAGGTCCGCAGCGCGTCGGTGCCGTCGGGGGTCGCCCGTACGACGGCGTAGATCGGGTCGGCGGCCAGCTCGGCGGGGGAGAGGTTGCCCAGATGCTGGTGCACCCAGTACGACATCAGGCCGCTCAGCAACCGTTCCCGCCACCAGGGGGTGGCGCGCATGTCGGCGAGCCAGGCGGCGGAGGTGTTCCAGTCGTCCACGACATCGTGATCGTCGAAGATCATGCAGCTCGGCACGGTGGACAGCAGCCAGCGCACCTCCGGGTCGCGCCAGGACTCGTGGTAGAGCCCGGTGTACTCCTCGTAGTCCGCCACCTCGCTGCCCGGAGGGTCGGCGGGGTCGCGGCGGGCGGCGAGCCGGCGCCGGGTCGCCTCCGAGGTCTCGTCCGCGTAGACCTGGTCGCCCAGGAGCAGCAGCACGTCGGGGCGCTCGCCCTCGGGGTCGGCGGCGATCCGCGCCGCCAGGGCGTCCAGCGCGTCCGGCCCGGCCGGGTCCCTGCCGTCCTCCGGGGGCGCCGCCCAGCGGCACGACCCGAAGGCGACGCGGAGGCCGTCGCCCGGGCCGGGCACGCGGATGACGGAGGGCGGGAAGGGCGAGCCCGGCAGCGGCCACACTCGGGCGCCGTCGAGCAGTACCTCGTACGGCACCGACGTGCCGGGTGTGAGACCGGTCACCGGGACGACGGCGTAGTGATGCCCCTCGATCTGGAAGGTGCGGGCGGTGCCGCCCGCACCGCCCGGGCAGCGGACCTCGGCGGTGCACGGGCGGCTCGCCTCGACCCACACGGTCGCGGACGAGTCGTCGACGTACCTCAGCAGTGGTCCCAGGCGCAGTCCGGCCACGGCGCTCGCCCGCCCCCTTCCACGGTCGCCTCCCGGGGCGACTCGGCCGGTGCCGGGGGCGGCGACGCTGCTCGGCCCTCCGGGCCCCCGCGCGATCGCCGACCCCCGGCACCGGCTCGCCCTGCTCGTCGATCCGTACGGTATTGAACGACGGCGCAGGGCGGACAGACCCGTGCGATCAGCAGCCGGCGAGGTAGTTCTGGAGGGCGCTCTTCTCCGCCGAGTCGACCGAGAGGTGGTAGTAGTGCTTCACCTGCACCCATGCGCGGACGTAGGTGCAGCGGTACGCGGTCCGGGACGGCATCCAGGTCGCCGGGTCCTGGTCGCCCTTGGACTGGTTGACGTTGTCGGTGACGGCGAGGAGCTGGGGCCGGGTGACGTCGTTGGCGAAGGCCTGGCGCTGCGAGGTGGTCCACTTGCTCGCGCCGGAGTCCCAGGCCTCGGCCAGCGGCACGAGGTGTTATCCGCACCCTGATTGTGACGCCGCTGACGTCTGCGACATGGCGTGGGTGAGCCGTGTCCTTCTTGTGAGCGGTGCGTTATCCGGTACAGCGGTGTGATGCCGTTGACAGCGGTAACGGAGGGGGTGCGGTGGCGAGTACGCAACGGGTGCTCATGAGTGAAGGCGTGACGTGGACGGTCATCGGCGAGGACTACCGTGTCGCGGAGCCGGTCGAGCAGTACCTGGAGTACCTGAGATCGAGGGACTGCTCACCCAACACCCTCAAGAGCTACGCGCGAGGCCTCGCCCTGTGGTGGACGTTTCTGGAGCGGCGGGCGCAGGCGTGGGACGCGATCGGGGTTACTGAACTCGGTACCTTCGTCGGACAGTTGCGTCGCGGGAGCGTGTCTGGGGACGTGGTGCCGCTCCATGAGGGCACGAAGGCGGCAGACGCGACCGTGGCGAGCCGGGCTCGCGCGGTCATGGGCTTCTACCGCTATCACGCGGCTCGCGGGGTCGAGGTCGCGGGACGGCTGTACGAGACGGTGAAGGCCCGGCCGGGAAGCTACCTGCCGTTCCTGGAGCACGTGGCGCGCAGAACCGGACGGCGTTCGAGCGTGGTCAAGATCCGTGTACGTGCGAAACCGGTGCCAGTGCTGCTGCCCGACCAGATGTCAGCGCTCCGCGAGGTGGAGGCGACCTGGAACTCGGCGGGCGCGGTCTGGTCGGGCGAACTTCGATACCGCCTGCTGTGGACCCTGCTGGAGGAGACCGGGCTGAGGCTCGGCGAGGCGCTCGGCCTGCGGCACCGCGACTGGAAGACCGGCACGGGTACGACCGCGCAGGTCGAGGTCGTCCATCGCGAGGACCACCCGCACGGCCTGCGGGCCAAGAGCGGCCACCGCCGCGTCTTCATCGGCTCCGCCCTGGACCGCCTGTACGGCGACTGGGTCTGGGCCCTGTGCGAGGCCGGCGCCGATGTCGAGCTGGACGACTGGGACGACGCGTACATCTTCTGCAACCTGCACCGTGGACGCCGGTTCGCTCCGCTCAGGGCGGAGAGCGTCTACAAGCACCTGGCCACGAGGAAACAGCACGTCCCTGGTCTACCGCCGGATATGACACCGCACTGGTACCGGCACACCCATGCCACAGCCCTGCTGCTGTCGGGCGTGCCCATGCACGTGGTCAGCCGGAGGCTCGGCCACGCCGACATCCAGACCACGATCAACACGTACGCCCATGTGACCGAGGACGCCGAGCTGCGCGCGTGTGCGGACTGGCAGGAGATGACACAAGCCTGGGGACGCCGTCATGAAAACTGAGCCGATCGTCCACCCGCAAGCAGAGACGGCGGCCGTTCCCTCGCCGCGTACTCCGGAGCGCAAGCGGCAGGACAAGCGAGACCCGCGCCTGTCCGTGGCCCGGTTCTTCAGCGAGGAGAAGGCGCGGCGACTGTGGGACAGTCTGCCGGAGGAGCACCGGCAGGACCATTTCGACTCGGCCAACATGCCGGAGGACTACGGCAGGGCTTTCACCAAGCAGACCATTGACCGGGAGAAGGGCTGGTATTCCCAGGCGATCAGCTTCCGGGGTCTGCCCGAGCCCATGATCTGGGAACTGGCCTGGTGCGTCCATCAGCAAGTCGCCGAGGGATACGCCATCACCACAGTGCGGTTCCAGGAACTCAGGCGGGGCTTGGTCCTCGCGATCGAGCACGGCGGACCGCAGGCACGTTCCGCGAGGTCGCTGACGGCGCTCTCCCACGAGGAATGGGCGCGCGAAGTGCAGCGTGCGGTCATGCGAACTGACGCGTCGCGGAACGCGAGGCTCGTCACGCACGTGCTGAACAGCGTCAAGCATCTCCAGGACCGCTTGGCCCACGCCTACCACGACGGAGAATGGTGGCGACTGGACGTGTGGAACCCCAGTCTGGATCGGCGCATCCCGCAGCGCGAGCACGAGCCCTGGGGTCGGTCCGTGGCCAACTTCAGCCAGCTTACGACGGACTGGTTCCGGGAGGCCGCGAAGTGGTGGCTGTCGGTGCAGCTGTCGACGGAGCGGTACGTGTGGTCGTCGGTGAAGAGCCGTCTCGACCACCTGAAGTGGTTCCAGTGGTACATCGACCAGGTCGGCTGCTCAGGCCCTCAGCTCGTCGGATCCCCCGATCAGCTCCGGACCTGGTTGCGCGGATTCGTGGAGTCCCTCAACAGCCACATCACGATGACCGGCCCGAATAAGGGCGGCCGGCTCTCCAAGAACAGCCGCCGCAGCACGCTGGTGACCGTCGAGGCGTTCTATCGCTGGATGTACGACAACCGCGCCGAGGCCGTCAGGGTGCTCGGGGACCGACGCTGGGGTGCGCTGGGCGCGCATCACTCCGTGCTGTTCCGGCTGGAGGACAAGCCGCGGCTCACCAACCGACCTCCGGACGACATGGCACTGGAGGACGAGGTCATCAGCAAGATCGCCGCAGGCTCGGGAGTGCTTGCGGCTCCCAAGTCCGAGGGCGGGCTCGACGACCGGCAGGCATTCCACGCGCTCATGCTGTTGATCCGGACGGGTCGACGTATGAACGAGGTCCTGATGATGGATTTCGAACCGCTACTGCCACTGCTGACGACAAGCAAGCAGCAGGACAACGAGCCGGACGGCTTCGTTGCCCGGCTCGCCTACCAGCAGACGAAGATCGCCGGTGGCGATCCGCCGACGATCCCGGTCGACCAGGAGATCGTCGACATCATCCGCCTTCAGCAGGAGTGGGCCCGCGAGTTCATCGCAGCCCAGGGCGCCTCAGAGGGAATGGACCCGCGATACCTCTTCCTGCAGACCAGGAACAACCCGCTCGGCAGAAGGCCCTATGCCTCGGCGACCTTCCACAGCCGACTCGGCTCACTGACGGAGAAACTCGCGATCACTGACAGCGTCGGCCGCTCGGTCAAGGTCTCCAAGACCCACACCTTTCGGCACACGCGAGCAACCGACCTGATCAATGCCGGGGTCCCGATCCACGTCGTCATGCGCTACCTGGGACACGTCACCCCGGCCATGACCATGCACTACGCCAAGACCCTGGCCGTGACGGCCGAGCGCGAGTTCCTCCGCTACAAGAAGGTGACGGCCGACGGCCGGACCGCCGAGGTGAACCCGAGCGACCTCTATGACCTCCTTCACCTGGACCAACGCGCCGACCGCGTACTGCCCAACGGCTGGTGCATGCTCCCGCCCAGACAGGTCTGCTCCAAGGGCAACGCCTGCCTCACCTGCGACAAGTTCGTCACCGATGCCAGCCACCGCGACGAACTACAGCACCAACTCGGCCAGACCGAAGCACTGATCGCACGCCGCCAGGCGCAGTTCACCGCCCGTCACGGTGAGCCGATGGGCGAGGACAACATCTGGCTCGCCGGCCGCCTCGCCGAGACCCGCGCTCTGAACAAGGTGCTCGTCGCCTTGGACGAGGTCAGTGTCCGTGAGGACGGACAACTGAGGGCGGTGCGCGGGGCAGGCGCGACCGACCGCCCCGAATCACAGTCCACCGTCCAACGACAGGAGCCGACCGCATGACGCCCATGCCGGAGCATCTCCGCCAGGCCACCCGCGCCCGCACCGAGGAAGCCGAGAAGCGGGCCCGCGCCGCGCTTGCCGGGCTGGCCAAGGCGGGAAAGCCCATCAGCTTCACCGCAGTGGCCCGCCAGGCCGGGGTGAGCACCGACTTCCTCTACCGGAGCCCGGAACTGCGTACCCGGATCGAACGCCACCGCGCCAAGAGCGGGCCCGTTCCGGCAGCGCCTGCAGATCCACCGGGCGACCCCTCGACCTCCGCCGCGGTGAGGGCACTGAGCGCCCGCCTCACGCGGCAGCAGGAGACTCACCGAGAGGAGGTGACGAGACTCCGCCAGGCGCTCGAGATCGCGCAAGGTGAGAACCTCGACCTGCGCAGGCGCCTGGCCCGCTACGAGGCCGACTGACCTGCGTCCGCTCAATTCAGCGGCCTGGAGTCACGAATCTAGGGTCTGACCTGCGTGGGTATGAGCGAGGGCGCCTGAGAGGCGGTTCTCCAGGCGCTGGTGTCGTGCTGGTCAGCGGGGTGTGGGCTCGAGTGTGACGATCTGCTTCGGGTCGGGATGTTGAGCTTGGCGAGGAGATCGGTGCAACGACAACGACGCAAAGCGGATCAGCGTAGCGGCTCAGACGTGCCTCGCGCCTAGTCCCGGCTGGCGACCACCACGTAGCCATCGCTCTCGGGGGCGAAGGTGGTGGACTGCACCGTGAGCCCAACGCTTCGCAACTGCCCCACGAGGTCCTCGTATCGGTAGGGCCAGATGGACAACCGCTCCGAGCAGGCTCGCACTGCCCCATCCGGCTCGATCTGGGCGACCACGATCTCGAGGAAGTGTTCCTGCTCCCAGCGCTGCTCGATCTGCCAGTAGTAGCTGACGACCGCATCGCGGTCGTTGCGGCGGATGAGTCGATCACGGACGTCTACCCGTGAACCGGCGGAGCGCACGAGCTCCCAGTTGCGTGACGTGAGCACGAGGCGTCCGCCCGGATTCAGTAGCCGCGACATCGCTTCCAGTGCGGTCAGGCGCCCGGCTGCGCCCTCGGCGTGCCCGAGTGAGTTGCCGACGCAGAACACCAGATCGAACGTGGAGTCTTCCAGGTGGTCGGGCAACTCGTCCCAGCTCGCGTGGAGGGCTCGAAGCGAGACATTCTGCTCGTCGGCGGCGTTCTTGGTCCGGCGAACCATCCCATCACTGGCGTCTGCGGCGACCACGTCAAGGCCAAGACTCGCGAGACCGACGGCGAGCTGGCCGGTTCCACACGCGCAGTCGAGGACGCGTGCGTTGGGCGGCAGAGAGCCCACGACATCGCTGCAGTAAACCGCGGCTGCCTTGGCGGGGGTCAACCTGTCGTCCCCGATAAGCCACTCGTACACGTCGGAAAGCGCCCCATAACCAGCCACCGCGATAACCTCCATTACTCGACGACACGCCGGCTGGACCGCGCGTGCGATTCGGACCTTGCGTCTCGCACTGTGCCGGGCCGTGTCAGCGAAGCCTTGAGCAGGACCCAACCACTTCCGGCCGCTGAGACTCCACCTGATTTCATAGGAAACCGCGACAGCCGCACCGACACAGGTCCCCACTCCACCGGCGTCCCACAGCCACGACGGGGACCGCGGCCGGCAAGGGCGCGTTCACAGGAGATCACGGTCACGAACGTGCCTGACCTACACGCGGAAACTCATGCGCTGATCATCTCGCAGCCGCCACTTGTCAGCAGTATGGCGCTGACGTTCTGAACTGCAAAGCTACCGATTCAGATCGTCGCGGCTACGGATACGAGGTGGTCGATGTCCACGTCGGAGGCGGCGCTCCAGGTCGCGCCGTCGTAGGGGGAGTACCAGCTGCCGCTGGTGGCGGTGCAGGAGGAGTTGGTGACGACGTTGGTGCCGTCCCGCTTGAGGATCCACTCGCGGGTGTTGCAGGTGCCGGAGATGGTGATCCAGGTCGGGAACAGGTCGCGGTCGTAGCCGGTGCGGTTCTCGGCGGCCACGGTGAGGCTGGAGAGGTAGCTGCGGGCGGTCGAGGCGCTGACCGGCGTGGGGAGGGCGGCGGAGGCGGCCGGGGAGTTGAAGAGGGCGACGGAGGCTATGAGTCCGGTGAGGGCCGCGAGTATGCTCAGCCGTCGACGCGCGTAGACCTTGGCGGAACGAGTCACGTGAACTCCCTTTTGGGGGTGGGGTGTCGGGGCGGGCGAGGGGATGCTCGCGGCGCCGCCTTGCGGGGAGGTGTGTGTCCGGGAAGAAGCTAGTGACGCGTTCATGACACGACAAGGTTCGCGGCTGAACTTTTCGGATCCCGTACCATGGACGGCGCAGAGGGGGAGTAGCCCTTCGCCGGACCGTCGACATACTGCTCAGCCCGCCTGAGCCGGCGCCCGGAGGCGGACCTCGCACCGCAGGTGTGGTCGGGTCGGCCGGCGAGACCCTCGGCAAGCAGTGCACGCCCGTGCGTCGCCACGGGTGGATCCATGTGCTGCCCTGCCGAGGCGTCTGATCGCGAACGTCACACTCTCGGCCGGGTGGCCCGACCGATTGAGAAGGAATGATCAGTCTCAGCGTCCTGGCGCTCGTCTTCGGCGTCGTCTTCCTCGCCGAACTGCCGGACAAGACGGCCCTGGCGGGACTCGTCCTCGGCACCCGCTACCGCGCCTCGTACGTCTTCGCCGGCGTCGCCGCCGCGTTCCTGCTCCACGTGGCCCTCGCCGTGGCGGCGGGCAGCGCGCTGACCCTGCTGCCGCAGCGGATCGTGCACGCGCTCACCGGCGTGCTCTTCCTCGGCGGCGCGGCGATGCTGCTGCTGAAGAAGGACGACGGCGAGGAGGAGATCCGCCGTCCCGAGGACCAGTCCTTCTGGAAGGTCGCCGGGACCGGCTTCATGCTCATTCTCGTCGCCGAGTTCGGTGACCTCACCCAGATCATGACGGCGAACCTCGCGGCCCGCTACGACGACTCGGTCTCCGTCGGCGTGGGCGCGGTACTGGCCCTGTGGGCGGTGGCGGGCCTGGGCATCGTGGGCGGGAAGGCGCTGATGAAGCGGGTCCCGCTGGCCCTCATCACCAAGATCGCGGCCATGCTGATGGCGGCGCTCGGCGTGTGGAGCCTGTGGGAGGCGGTGGCCTGAGCGGGAGGCGCCGGAGCCGCCCTCGGGGCGTGCGGCCGGTGGGGGGCGGTGGCGGGAAGCGGTTCGATTTTGTACCGTAGAGAAACAAAGTGGTTCCCGCCCGTTTCCCCTGACCGGCGGGCGGGGCCGCCTTGTCCCCACGGGATCTCCGGGGGTCACCCCCGGCCCGTCCGTGCGCCCCCTCCGTACGCCCTCTTCGCCTGCCTTGGAGTTGCCGATGACGGCCACCGCCGTGCTCACCGCCCACGCGCTTCTGCTGGACATGGACGGCACCCTGGTCAATTCCGACGCCGTCGTGGAACGGATCTGGCGGCGCTGGGCCGGCCGGCACGGACTGGACGGTGACGAGGTGCTGAAGGTCGTCCACGGCCGTCAGGGCCACGCCTCGATGGCGGTGCTGCTGCCGCACCGGTCCCTGGAGCAGAACCTCGCCGACAACGCCCGCATGCTCGCCGAGGAGACCGCGGACATGGACGGCGTGGTCCCGGTGCCCGGCGCGCCGGAGTTCCTCGCCGCCCTGCGCGGGGTGCCGCACGCGCTCGTGACCTCCGCCGACGTGGCCCTGTCCACCGCCCGGATGGCCGCCGCCGGCCTCGCGCTGCCCGACGTGCGCGTCACCGCCGAGTCCGTCGGCGCGAGCAAGCCCGACCCCGAGGGGTTCCTGAAGGGCGCCGCCGAACTGGGCGTCGCCCCCGCCGACTGCGTCGCCTTCGAGGACTCCGGGGCGGGCATCGCGGCCGGGCGCGCCGCCGGGATGCGCGTGGTCGGCGTCGGCCCCCGCGCGGCCCTCCACGGCCCGGACGCGGTGGTCGCGGACCTCACCCAGGTCCGCGTCGAGCCGGCGGAGTCCGGCGCCGTCCGTCTGCACATCGGCTGACGTCTGAGGCTGATCGCTCTGGTTGACGGCGCGGGCTGACGTCTTGGCCCGGAGTCTCTGCCGGGCGCCTTGGGCTGACGCCCCGGGCCGACGGCCCCGGCTGATCTCTCGCCCGCACATCGGTCGACGTCAGGAGAACGACGGCTCCGACTCCAGGCGGGCCCGTGTCGCCGGGCCGTAGACCCCGAGGCCGTCCGAGGTGATGCCGCGGGCCCACTGATAGGTGCGTACGGACTTCTCCAGTCGTTGGCCGAAGACGCCGTCGATCCGGCCGGTGTACAGGTGTATCCGGGCCAGTCGCTGCTGGAGTTCGGCCACCTCGGGGCCCTGGTCGCCCCGGCGCAGGACGGCGGCGGGCTGCGGGGTCGCCGTGGCCTGGACGGTCGCCGCGGTCTGTGTCGGCGCGGGCGGCTCCGAGCCCGGCCCGGTACCGGACCCGGAATCCGTTGGGGACGCCGTCGGCGAGGCGCCCGTCACCGAGGGCGAGGGGGACGGCGACGGACTCGCGCTGCGGGACGGCGACGCGCCGGCCGCCGCGGACTCCGGCGGCAAGGACGATGAAGCGGTGGCCGGCGGCGAGGACGGCCGGGCCGTGTGCGTCGGGCCGTCCGGGATGCTCTCCCGTACATCCTGGGCAGCGGCCCCGTCCCGAGCCGGGGACTCGTACGAGAACAGCCCGCTCGCGTATCCGGCCGCCGCCACGACCGCGACCACGGCTCCGGACACCGCGAGCAGGGCGCCGGGCCGGCGCCGGCCGCGCGCGGCCCGCCCCCGCGCACCGTCCGCGCCCGCGCCCGCTCGACCCGGCGTGCCCGCCGGACCGTCACCGCCGGAGTCGAACAGGCTGAGGTCCGAGGCGCTCGGCCGGCCCGCCCGCGGCGCCAGCGGAGTGGGCAGCGCGGCCGGCCGCAGCCGCATCGTCGCCTCGACGGCGGGCACGGCCCGTGTCTCCGCCTCGGCGGGTCCGGTGACGTGCGAACTGCCGGGAGTGGGCACGGCGCCGTCCTCGGCGGAGGCGCCGGAGGCATCAAAGACGCGTGGGGTGCCGTCCGCGCCGGCTCCCCACGTGCCGGCGTCCACGCGTGGGATACGCATGGTCTCGCCCTCGCCCTCGCCCTCGCCCTCGCCGGAGGCGACGCGGACGGTACCGCCCTCACCGGTGCCGGGGTCCGTGCCGTCCGCGGTGGACCCTGCTCCGACGGCGCCCGTGACCCCCGTGGCGCCCGTAGCCGCCACGGTGTCCGCAGCGTCCACGGTGTCCGCGGTCCCCGTCGCCCCCGGCGTCCTGTCCACGTCCACGTATGGCCGTATGCGCAGCGGGTCGAAGTCCTCCGCCGCGGCCGCCTCGGCCGTGCGGTTGTCGCGCAGGGCGTCGGCCGCCCGTCGGCCGCAGGCGCACGACGGGGACTTGTCCGTGGCCCGGGGTGCTCCGCACTCCGGGCAGACGTGCCCGTTCGGCTGTTCCACGCGTCGGCCCCTCCCCTTGAGAACTCCAAGGATTATGCAGATTCTCTCCACACCGTCTCCCCGAAGCCCCCGGAATGG
Source organism: Streptomyces sp. NPDC003393 (assembly GCF_053589015.1). Taxonomy (NCBI): domain Bacteria; kingdom Bacillati; phylum Actinomycetota; class Actinomycetes; order Kitasatosporales; family Streptomycetaceae; genus Streptomyces; species Streptomyces sp. NPDC003393. The sequence continues at coordinate 198,187 of NZ_JBSFRB010000005.1, forward strand.
CGGCCTCCGCACAGGACTCGACAGGCCATAGCGGGACACACCGATGAGGATGGAACAAGGCACGCGAGCGTCGGGAGGTCTCCATGGGCGGGGACGGGCACGGCAGGACGGGGGCAACGGGCACCACGGGCGACGTGCCGGACGGTGACGGCGCCCGGTCCGCGCACGCCGGTGCCCCGCTCCGGCCGGACGAGCACGTCCCCGGGAACGTCCTGGTCTCGATCGGCGCGCTGCTCCTCGGCCTGCTGCTGGCCGCGCTGGACCAGACGATCGTGTCGACCGCGCTGCCCACCATCGTCAGCGACCTCGGCGGCCTGGAGCACCTGTCCTGGGTGGTCACCGCCTATCTGCTGGCCTCGACCGCCGCGACTCCGCTGTGGGGCAAGCTCGGCGACCAGTACGGCCGCAAGAGGCTCTTCCAGACCGCGATCGTGATCTTCCTGATCGGCTCGGCGCTGTGCGGGATGGCGCGGAACATGCCCGAACTGATCGCGTTCCGGGCGCTCCAGGGCCTGGGCGGCGGCGGCCTCATCGTGCTGTCCATGGCGATCGTCGGCGATGTCGTCCCACCCCGCGACCGCGGTCGCTACCAGGGTCTGTTCGGTGCCGTCTTCGGCGCGACCAGCGTGCTCGGGCCGCTGCTCGGCGGACTGTTCACCCAGCATCTGAGCTGGCGCTGGGTCTTCTACGTGAACCTGCCCGTCGGCATCGTCGCCCTGGCCGTGATCGCCGCGGCCCTGCGCATCCCGCGCAAGTCGCAGCAGCATGAGATCGACTACCCGGGCACCGTGCTCATCGCCTCGGTCGCCACCTGCCTGGTCCTGGTGGCCTCGCTCGGCGGCACCACCTGGAGCTGGGGTTCGCCGCAGGTCATCGGGCTGGCCGTGCTGGGCGTCGTCCTCGCGACGGTGTTCGTGGCCGTGGAGCGCCGGGCTGCGGAACCGGTCCTGCCGCTCAAGCTCTTCCGCGTCCGCACCTTCACCCTGTCCGCCGTCATCAGCTTCATCGTCGGCTTCGCCATGTTCGGCGCGCTGACCTACCTGCCGACGTTCCTCCAGGTCGTGCAGGGCATCTCCCCGACCCTGTCGGGTGTGCACATGCTGCCGATGGTGCTCGGCATGCTGCTGGCCTCCACCGGTTCCGGGCAGATCGTCAGCCGCACCGGCCGCTGGAAGGTGTTCCCGGTCCTGGGCACCGCCGTCACCACCCTCGGACTGCTCCTGCTGCACCGGCTCGACGAGCACAGCGGCACCGCCGAGACGAGCGGCTACTTCTTCGTCTTCGGGCTCGGTCTCGGCCTGGTGATGCAGGTGCTGGTGCTGATCGTGCAGAACGCCGTCGGCTACGAGGACCTGGGTGTGGCGACCTCCGGTGCCACCTTCTTCCGCTCCATCGGTGCCTCCTTCGGCGTGGCCATCTTCGGCACGGTCTTCGCCGGCCGCCTCGGCGACAAGCTCGCCGACGCCTTCCGGGGCACCGCACTGCCCCCGGGGGTCTCGGTGGACTCTCTGAAGTCCGACCCGCGCGGCATCGCCGCCCTGCCGGCCGGGTTGCGCCCGGCCGCCCTGCACGCCTACGCCTCCGCCATCACCGACGTCTTCCTCTACGCCGCCCCGGTCGCCCTGCTCGGCTTCGTCCTGGCCTGGTTCCTGAAGGAGGACAGGCTGCGCGGCTCGGTCACGGCCCCCGACGGCACGGAGACCTATGCCACGAACCCCGTCGAGCGGTCCTCCTACGACGAGGTGTGCCGCGCGCTGTCCGTGCTGGGCACCAGAGAGGGGCGGCGGGAGGTCTACCGGAGGATCACCGAGCGGGCCGGCTACGACCTGAAACCCGCGGCGAGCTGGCTGGTGCTGCGGATCAAGAAGTACGGCTGGGTGGAGCCCGCCGTACTGGCCGAGCGCAGCCCCGTCCCGCTGAACGTCATCATCGAGGCCGCCCGCCAGGTCGAGGAGCGGCGCCTGGCCGAACGCAAGGGCCTTGACCTCGTTCTGACCGCACAGGGGCACGAGGCCGCCGAGCGGCTGGCGCGCGCCCGTGAGGAGTCGCTCGCCGAACTGCTCGGTGACTGGTGGGGGCCCGAGCGGCAGACCGATCTGGTGCAGTTGGTGAAGGGACTGACCCAGGAGCTGTGCGGCTCCGACGCCGAACGCCCGCAGGCGGAACCGGGGGAGCGGCCGGTGCCCCGCGTGGCGTGAGCGCGGGGACCGGGCGGCGGCCGCCGGGGTCAGGCCAGGGGCTTGGCGAACCAGTGCTCGGCGTACAGGGCGTCGTTGTGCGGGGCGGTCTCCTCGTAGCCCAGGCGCGCGTACAGCGTGCGGGCCTCCACCAGGTCGCTGCGGGTGTCGAGGACCATGCGCCGGGCGCCGAGCGCGCGGGCCGCGTCCTCGGCCGCGCCGACCAGGAGCGCCGCGCCGCCCCTGCCGCGCAGCTCCTGGTGCAGGAAGACCCGGGTGAGCTCGGCGGTCGTCGTGTCCAGCAGCCGCACGCCCGCGGTGCCGACCGGCCGGCCGTCGTACCGCGCGAGCAGCAACCTCCCCGTGGGCGGCGCGAGTTCGGCGCCGGTACGGGCGGCGACCTCCCGCTCCAGCTCGTCGGGGTCGGTGCGGTGTCCCTCGTGGTGCAGGTACCAGCGGTCGCTGACCTCGGTGTAGTACGCCCGCCACAGCGCGACGGCGGCGGGGGAGTCGTACGGCTCCGGGGTGACGGTCCAGGTCATGCCGGACATTGTCGCGAGCGGGTCCACCGGCCGCGCAACCGGATATCCGTGACCGCCCCGCGGTCGCCTGCTGGTGTCCGGTCGCCTGCTGGTACCCGGTCGCCTGCGCGTGAGCGGTCCGCTACTCGTGCCCGGCCGCTGCCCGGGACACGCGTCGTCGCCGCCACTCCTGGACGACTTCCTCGACGTCGTACCGCTTCAGGCCCAGCGGAGGGCCGGGCGGGGGCTTGAGCATCATGTCGAGGATCTTGGTGTTGATCTCGGCGGTGATCTTGCGCACGATCCGTTCCGAGGGTGCCGCGTAGGCCGCTGCCAGGGCGTCCTCGGCCTCCTTGCGCAGGGCCAGTGTCGGCGGCAGGACGGACAGGCCCTCGCGGGCCATCTTCCGCTTGATCCACCACAGTTCGTCGTACGTCGTGTCGTCCGGCAGCGGCTTGCCCGCGCCCGGCAACCGGTCGAAGTCGCCCCGCCCCTGGGCGTCACGGATCTCCTTCTCGACCCAGGACTCGAACGGAACACCCGGTGGCTTTCGCTCGGTCATGAGCCCATTGTGCCGGACGTGCCATGGCCGGTCGATTTATCATGCCGCGCGGTGCGTCAATCAGGCGCTCCGCCACCGGCATTGGCGCCCGCGGCCGGGCACGCGCAGAGGCAGAGGCAGCTGTGCGGGCAGCGGCCCGGCGCCCGAACACGAGGAGCGCACGTGCTCGAACTCACCATGGCCTCCGTCTCCGGGACGGACGCGGGCGCCACGGCCGGCATGCTGATGGCCGACGCGCCCAGCGACCCGGGCGCCGTGCTGCGGATGGGCCGGGACGGGTCCGTGTGCCGCCTGGTGACGCCCGAGGACTGGCTGTTCGTCTCCCGGGTCCACCTGGAGTTCCTGTGCGGGGCCGACGGTGTCTGGCAGCTGACCTGGCTGCGCGGCTCGCATCCGGATCCGTCCTCCGAGGTCCGGCTGACGTCCGGCGAGCACACCCAGGCCCTCGCCTACGGCGGCACGGTCCGGCTGCCCCGGGGCGGCTCCGGCGAGATCGTCGTCCAGGACCGCACGAGCCCGCGCAGCGTCAACGTGGGCTTCTACCACGAGGTGTAGAGCGACGGGGGCGTGGAGGCGCGGAGATGCGCGCGGGCGCCGGTCAGGCCAGGACCCGGGCCAGGGCGAAGCCGTCGTAGCCCTTGCTGCCGACCGTCTGGATGGCCGTGCCCTCCAGCCTCGGATGCCCGGCGATGAGCTCCAGGGCGGCCCGGGTGCCGCGCACGCCCGGGTCGGTGCTGGACGGGTCGGTCACCTCGCCGCCGCGCACCACGTTGTCCAGGACGATCAGGCTGCCCGCGCGGGTCAGCCGGAGGGCCCACTCGACGTAATGCGGATTGTTGACCTTGTCGGCGTCGATGAAGACCAGGTCGAAGGGCGGCGGGTTCTCGTCGGCGAGCTTGGGCAGCGACTCCAGAGCCGGGCCGACCCGCACCTCCGCGATCCGGTCGAGGCCGGCGTACGCGATGTTGCGGCGGGCCACGTCGGCGTGGTGCGCGTCGTACTCCAGGGTGATCAGCAGGCCGTCCTCGGGGAGGGCGCGGGCCAGCCAGATGGTGCTGTAGCCGCCGAGGGTGCCGATCTCCAGGACCGTGCGGGCGCCCTGGAGCCGGGCCAGGAGCTGGAGCAGCTTGCCCTGGTTCGGCGTGACGTTGATGTGCGGGAGGCCCTCCGAGTCGCTGTCGCGCTGGGTGGCCTGGAGGGCTTCGTCCTCCGGGGAGAGCAGCGTGGAGAAGTAGCTGTCGACCTCGTCCCAGAGCTGCGGGTCGCTCATGCATCAAACCTTTCGTTTACCTAGTTAGATTGCCTAACTGGCTGCACTCACGAATATAGCCGGGGACTGGGGGGATTCTCCGGAGATTTCAGCCTAGCGGTGGAGATGGCCATGGGCAGTCGCGCCTCCGCGCGACTGCCCATGCCTTTGTGCGACCGCCGGCGGCCGCGTCCGTCCTCAGGACTCCAGCGACGGCGCCGAGCCCGGCAGCGGCCGGCCCGCCGACTCCGCCATGCGCCAGACCGCGAAGCCGCCGATCACGGCCGCCGCCATCATGTAGTAGGCGGGCATCATCATGTTGCCGGTCGCGCCGATCAGCGCCGTGACCACCAGCGGGGTGGTGCCGCCGAAGAGGGACACGGAGACGTTGAAGCCGATCGACAGAGAGCCGTAGCGGCAGCGGGTCGGGAACAGGGCCGGCAGGGCGGACGGCATCGCGGCCGTGAAGCAGACGAGGAGCAGGCCCAGCGCGCCCATGCCCAGGCCCACCGCCGCCAGGCTGCCCTGCCGGATCAGCAGCAGCGCCGGGATCGACAGGAACAGGAAGCCCGCGCAGCCGGCCGCGATCACCGGGCGGCGGCCGACCCGGTCGGTCAGCGCGCCGGCGAACGGCTGGACGATCATCATCAGGGCCATCACGCCCAGCACCACGAGCAGGCCGTGCGTCTCGTCGTAGTGGAGCTCACTGGTCAGATAGCTCGGCATGTACGACAGCAGCATGTAGTCGGTGACGTTGAAGACCAGGACCAGGCCCATGCACAGCAGCAGCGCCTTCCACTGGCCCGCGACCATCTCGCGCAGCGGCACCTTCGGGCGGTCCGCCTCGGCCCTCTCGACCTCCGCCACGAACGCCGGGGTCTCCTCCAGCCGCATCCGCAGATACAGGCCGATGATGCCCATCGGGCCCGCGATCAGGAACGGGATCCGCCAGCCCCAGGAGACCAGCTCGTCCGAGGACAGCAGCGCCGTCATCAGGGTCACCAGGCCCGCGCCGCCGATGTAGCCGACCAGCGTGCCGAACTCCAGCCAGCTGCCGAGGAAGCCGCGCCGCTTGTCGGGGGCGTACTCGGCGATGAAGGTCGACGCGCCGGCGTACTCGCCGCCGGTGGAGAAGCCCTGCACCAGGCGGGCCGCCAGCAGGAGCAGCGGGGCGCCCACGCCGATCACCGAGTACGAGGGGATCAGGCCGATCGCGAAGGTGCCCGCCGCCATCATGATCATGGTGACGGCCAGCACCTTCTGGCGGCCGACGCGGTCGCCGAGCGGCCCGAAGACCATGCCGCCGAGCGGACGGACCAGGAAGGCCGCGGCGAAGGCGCCGAAGGTGGAGAGCAGCTGTGCGGTCGGGTTGCCGGAGGGGAAGAAGACCTTGCCCAGGGTCACCGCGATGTAGCTGTAGACACCGAAGTCGAACCACTCCATCGCGTTGCCCAGCGCGGCGGCCTTCACGGCGCGTTTCACGAGCGCCGGGTCGGTCACCGTGGGGGATGCGGCGGCGGTGGGGGACTTGCTGAGGGACACGGAACGGGGAGCGGTGACTGTGGCAGCCGACAAGACTTCGCTCGCCTACCTCTCGTCGGGGACAAGGACGCGGCCCACGCGACGTCTGCGGCGAGGGGACCGAACCGGCCGGGACGAACCAGGCCGAAAATCGACCATACGACCGCTTGCTCCCCTCACGTGGCGTACGCGAGTCGATGCACACTGCACGTAAATGCGTGATACGCAGGGACGTCTGCCCTGCGCCGGGCGACCCGCACGGGCCCGCACTGTGATCCTTGTCGCGCCCGGCGAGCACGACCACATCCGGGGCGGACTATCGTCATCCGGACAAAAGGCGGGCGGACGACAGGTGAACCCGGGGCCGCCCGCGTCTTCCCACAGGGGGAGCCGCGAGCCTCTCCGGGGCCGCGCGCCCCCAGGGTTCGTGGTGCGTACCGGGACGAAGGGGCGGGAGGCCGACGAGGCGTGGCGGACGCGGAGCGCAGCGGGACAGGATCCGGAACACTCCGAGCGACGGCAGGTGACCCGACCGGAGCGCGCCTGCACGCGGCCCGCCTGGGCCTGTGGCTGATCGCCGGGGTCCTCGCGATACGGCAGGTGGCCGCCGTCCTGACCACTCCGCCCGGGCAGAGACTCACCGACCTGGAGACCTGGGTGGGGCCGGAGGGGGTCCTGCACGTCGAGGGATCGCTGTACGACTCGACGCGGTTCACCGGGACGCCGTTCAGCGGCCTCGTCCTCAAACCGCTGACCAAGGCCGCCGAGGACGCCCTCGGCTGGGGCTGGATCTTCGGCACCCTGCTGCTGGTGGTCGCGATCGGCCTGATCGCCGCCCGCGCCCTGCCCCAGCCGGTCGGCCGCCGCACCTCCCTGCTGGCCGCGCCCGTCGCGATCAGCCTGCTCATGGTGTCGCTGCCGGTGCGCAACGCGCTCTGGCTCGGCCAGACCAGCATCATTCCGGTCCTGCTCGTGCTGCTCGGCTGCTTCGTCGTGCGCGGGCAGCGGACCACGGGCACCCTGATCGGCGTCGCCGCCGCGCTCCAGCCCACGATGCTGCTGTTCGCGCCCCTGCTGTGGTGCACCGACCGCAGGAAGGCCGCCGCCTCCACGGGCGCCGTGTTCGCCGCCTGCACCGCGCTCGCCTGGGCGGTGATGCCGCAGGACTCGTACACCTACTGGGTCCACCACATGGCGGGCGCCGGCCTCGGCGGGCGCGCCGACGCCCTCGCCAACCAGTCCCTGCACGGCGCCCTGCTGCGCCTCGGCCTGACCGGCCCCCTGGAGATCGGTCTCTTCCTCGCGCTGGGCACGGTGGTCGCCGTCCTCGGCGTCCGCCGGGCCGTGCGCTACGCCCGCGACGGGCAGCTGCTCCTCGCGGTCGCCCTCACCGGCTGCGCCGCGATCGCCGTGTCACCCACCACCTGGCAGCACCAGCTGCTGTGGATGCTGCTCGCGGTCGTCGGCCGGGTCGGCCGTCGCGTCTCCGACCGCTACGTCTGGCCGGTCGCCGTGGCCCTGGTGACGACCCTCCCGGCGAAGATGCTGCTGCCGAACGTCCCGGTCATGTACCCGCTGCGGGACAACACGGTCCTGCTGGCCGCGCTGGCCGCGGCGACGGCCGTCCCCTTCCTCTCCCGCACCGCGGAGCACTACCGGACACCCGTCCCGGCCCGGTACGCCGCTCCCGTAGCGGCCCGCCGGCGACGCGTCCCGCTGCTCCCGTTCCTGCGCAGGGTCCTCATCCGCCCCAACCTGCTGCTGGAACTCCTCCTGATCCGCGTGACCTACGCCGCCTACCAGCAGGTGCGTCTCGCGGCGACCGGCGGCACCATCTCCGGCGGGCGGGCCCGTGCCGAGCACCACGGCCACGAGATCCTCGCCGTGGAGCGGTTCCTGCACATCGACATCGAGCACGCGGTCAACCACGCCGTCGTCAGGGCCGGCTGGCTGCGGCACTTCTTCGACTTCTATTACGAATCCTTCCACTTCGTGGTCCCGCTGACCGTCCTCGGCGTCCTGTACTGGCGCCGCCCGGTCGACTACCGCTGGGCCCGCTCGGCCCTCGGCTTCGCCACGCTCCTGGCCCTGGTCGGCTTCTGGGCCTTCCCGCTGGCACCGCCGCGCCTGATGCCCGCCCTCGGCATCATCGACACCGTCCACGGCACCCAGGACTTCTCCCGACCGGACTACGGCACCCTCACGGCCCTCACCAACCAGTACGCGGCGATGCCGTCCCTGCACTTCGGATGGGCCCTGTGGTGCGGCCTGGTGATCGCGGTCGTGGCCCCGAAGTGGTGGCTGAAGGCCCTCGGCCTGCTCCACCCCCTCTTCACGGTCTCCGCGATCGTCGCCACCGGCAACCACTGGGTCCTGGACGCGGTGGGCGGCGCGGCCGTCGTCGGCACGGGCTTCGGGCTGACGTATCTGCTCCAGGGTCCGCGCGGCCGGACGGTCCCGGCCGCCGCCGAACGCAGCAGCGAGGCGGCCGTCCCGAAGGAGCGGACGCCGAGATGACCCCGTGCACGCCCGGCGACGCGGGCTGTGCAGGGTCCGGCCGGCCGTCGGTTGTGCTTTGCGCGTACTCGGCGGGGCCGGTCACGTCCTGACCGACGACGATCGCCGACGCTCGCGGGCAACTCGGTCGAGCGGCCGGCCGCACAGCCGGCCCATCACGTGATCGGCAGGGCGTCGAACAGGTCGGTGTCCTGCGGAGGATCGAGCCGCTGCTCGCACCAAATCGTCTTTCCCTGTCGTGAGTGACGTGTGCCCCACCTCTGGGTGAGCTGTGCGACCAGCAGCAACCCTCGTCCTCCTTCGTCGGAGAGGCGAGCCCGGCGCATGTGCGGCGCAGTGCTGCTGCCGTCGAACACCTCGCAGACGAGGGTCTGGTCACGGATCAGACGCAGCTGGATCGGCGGTCGGCCGTAGCGGATGGCATTGGTGACGAGTTCACTCACGAGCAGTTCGGTGATGTACCCGGATTCGACGAGCCTCCAGTGATCGAGACGCTGAGCGGTCCAGGAACGGGCTTCGGCGACGAACGAGTCGCGAGGCGGGACATCGAGTATGGCGACCTGCTCGGCACTGAGCGCACGGGTGCGTGCCAGGAGGAGCGCCGCGTCGTCCGGCGGCCGGGACGGCAGAAGTTGCCGCAGCGTCTCCTCGCAGAGTTCGTCGAGGGAGAGTCCAGGGGTCCGCAGTGCCTGCTCGAACTTGCTGAGCGCGAGGTCGACGTCATGATGATGGGCATTGAGCACCCCGCCGGAATACAGCGCGAGCAGAGTGCCCTCGGGAAGAGCCAGGTCTGTGCATTCGAAGGGCAGTCCTCCGACTCCGAGGGGCGGTCCGCAGGGTGCGTCCAAGAACGTGGTCGCGCCGGTCGGAGAGACAACGGCGGGAGGTGGGTGCCCTGCGGAGGCGAAGGAGCACGTCCGGGATATGGGGTCGTACACGGCATAGGCGCAGGTCGCACCCACGTCGCCGCTCGCCTCGGGATGCCGGTTCTCCGTGCGCAGCCGGGTCAGTACGTCGTCGAGGTGTGTCAGAAGTTCATCGGGGGGAAGGTCCACATCGGCGAGAGTGCGTACCGCGGTACGCAGTCTGCCCATCGTCGCCGCGGCGTTGATGCCGCGCCCGACGACACCACCCACCACCAACGCCACCCGCTTGCCCGACAGGGGGATCACGTCGAACCAGTCGCCGCCGACTCCGAGATGAGAATCGGCGGGACGGTACCGGCTCGCGGTCTGCACCGCGGTCTGATCTGTCTGGGTGTGCGGCAGCAGGCTCTGCTGCAGGGCGAGGGCTGTGGTCCGCTCTCGTGTGTAGCGCCGCGCGTTGTCCAGGCACACCGCTGCCCTTGAGACGAGTTCCTCGATGAGGAGCCGGTCGTCATCGGTGAATGCGTCCTGATTGTTCCGGAACAGCACAACAACTCCGAGAATTGCCCCTCGTGCTCCCACCGGGGTGACCATCACCGAGCGCCAGCCATATTTCCCGAACCTTTTGGCGCGTCTCGAGTCCTCGGCGAGCCAGGCCGCCATGTCCGGGTCGCCCGATGCCAGGACAAGGGTTCGGTTCAGTATCATACTTCGGACAGGGGGCGAATGGGCGGGGTAGAAGGCGACCTCACCGATATTGCTCGTCGTTTCCGGGGCACCGGGGCGTACTGAGGCGTGTGCCACGCGCCGGAGGGCCACTTTATCGCTGAACGGGCCGGGTTCTTCACCGCGAAGCATGCTGTCCAGCAGATCCAGATGACACCAGTCGACCAGTCGAGGGCACAGCAGATCGACGAGTTCACGGGCCGTGACCGACACGTCGAGTGTCGTACCGATGCGCTCACTCGCCTCACTCAAGAGCATGAGCCGCTGCCTGGCGCGACGCTGCTCCGTCACGTCCGACAGCGTAGAACAGAGGCCGATGGCACGGCCGGAGGTGTCGAACATCGGGCCGGCTGCGGCGACGAATACGCGCTCGCCGTCCGCAGAGCCCGGGACGCCGACTCGGATTTCCTGAGTGGATATTGCAGAACCTTCGGAGATGGCACGGCGCAATGCCGCTTCCCACTCGACTCCGTCATCCTTCGTAAGGGCCTGATGTGTGCTTTCATCGATACGTTCGCACCCCGGCGTCCCGGTCAGAAGTGCCATGGCAGCATTTTTGCGCAGGCAGCGGAGATCTGTTCCGTACACGGTGAGTGCCATAGGCGAACTCTCGTAGAGCCAGCGCAGAACAGCCTGATCGATCTCCTCGTTCTCCACGTCCGCCGGGAGCCTGAAGAAGAGAAGCGACCAGGGCGGTTCACCGGCGACCATGGCGACCTGCTGCATGCTCACCCAAAGCGACAAGAATTCTCCACTTTTCGCTTTGAACCTGAGGATTCCTGTCCATTCGCCGGACATCTCTGCGGATCGCTGGAGAGGTGCGTACGGCGCGGTGAGAATGTGGTCCAGGTGCTGTCCGAGGATCTGAGGGGCAGCGTATCCGAGCATGGACTCCGCTTCCGGCGTCCATGCGCTGATGTGCCCGTGTCCATCGATCGCGAGCAGGGTTCCCTGAGGCTGTTTCGCCGGATGCCGAATGCCGTAGCGGCTCATGTCACCACTCCACTCCGGTGGAGCACGCGCCTCCGTGAGACCAGTGTGCGCCTCTGACCACGGCACAGCCACGGCACGACGGTGCAGGTGGAGGCGCAGTGTGCGGCATTCGGACGGACGGGACGAGGTTCGGGCACGGGGCGGATCCGTTCACGCGTAGGGGCACTTCTTCGTACGGTTGCCCGGCGGCCGGCCGCCGGGGCCGGGGGCGTCAGGCAGCAGTGGGCGCCTCCAGATTGCAGGCCTTCCGGGACACCAGCGCCCGGTCCCGGTCCTTGAAGACGCCGATGGTCTCGCGGGTGAAGAACGTCATGACGATCGCGGCGATCAGTTGCAGAGCCGCCAGGAAATACAGGCCGTGGTGGAAGCCCTGGGCGCTGGAGAAGCCGCCGAAGCGTTCGATCAGCCAGCCGAGCAGGATGGGGGACAGCCCGCCGATGCCCTGGCCGACCATTTGCAGACCGTTGCCGATGGCGATCGCGCCCTTCTCGCTGGAGTCGGACGACAGCGCGTACAGACGAGGTATCTCGCAGGCCACAGGCAGTTCCCGGAACTTCCTGGCCCAGCCGTGGCCGCCCCGGTCGGACCAGAGCGACAGCGGCAGGACCAGGACCGCTTGCGCGAAGGTGAGGAAGCCCGCGAACAACCCGAGGTGCGCGGGCGTGACCTCGAACTCCTTGACGATCGGCGGATGGACCACGAAGTCGAAGTTCCGCATGTTCGCGTTCATCGCGTAGACCAGCCACAAGGCTGCCAGAGCCAGCCACGAGTATGTGCACCCCACGCGTATGCGGCGTTGGCCGCGACGGGCGGCTTCCTTGATTGCCATGTGTGTGGGACTCCCAGTGCCGTGCCGTGGGGGGCCACCGTGTTCGAGTCGCTGCGGCCGACAGCGCCGGAGCGGCGGTGAGACGAGCGCTCTCCTTTATGTCAAGAGAATCACAAAATATATCGATAATAAGGTAAAGAGTAGCGCGGATCCTGGTCGCGAAGGCGGGCGGCGGTCGGCTGTGCGAGGGTGCGGCCCTCATCCCGGTCGGGTGTCGGCACCGTCCGGCCGGCGACTACGCCTACGACGGCCTCGTCCGGCTCATCGCACTGTGGCCGGCCGACCGGAAGCGGCAAGGAGGGCTGAGGGCGGAGGGCCTGGGTGGCGTGTGCGGTCGGCCCCACCGACTGTGTTGGTCTGGCGGCAGGGAACCCGGGCAAGGGCACGGCATGGAAGGCGCAGGGCCTTGTTCCGTTCATGCTTCAGGAGTCGCATTCGAACCACACGGTCTTCCCGCCCGTCCCGTGCGGCTCCACGCCCCACGTGTCGACGACGGCGTCGAGCAGCAGCAGGCCGCGCCCGCACTCGGCTTCCGGGGAGAGGTCCGAAGAGCCGGCCGGAAGTCGGGGTGAACCGTCGCTCACCTCCACCCGGACACCCGCCGTCTGCCGCAGGACCAGCAGCGTGCAGCGGCGGTCCGGGACATGGCGTACGACGTTGGAGATCAACTCGGTCACGGCCAGCTCCAGGGCGTCCGCCGGGTCGGTCAGGTCCCACTCGGTCAGGAGGGAGCGGATGATCCGGCGGATGTGACGGGCGGAGTGCTCACCGGCCGTGAGCGTCATCCGGTACTGGGCGGGGCGGGGGCCCGCCAGGATCGAGGGAAAGTAGTCGTTCACGACACGAGGCTGACGTGCCGTCACTACGCTGGGCTACCACGTGAACACAACCGGTCTGGCCGTGGACCGGCGTGCGCAGAGGGGACCGTGCGTGACCAACATCAACGTCCTCGACCCGGGGGCCTCACCGCTCGACTACTACGGCTTCGAGCTACGGCGACTGCGGGAGGCCGCCGGCCTGACGCAGCGGCAACTGGGGGAGATCGTCAACTACACCGGGTCGCTGGTGGGGCAGATCGAGACGGCACGGAAGCTGCCGACGCCGGAGTTCAGTGAGCGGGTGGACGCGGCGTTGGGTGCGGACGGGTTGCTCTCACGGCTCGTCGTGCTGGTGATGCGCAGTCAGTTGCCGGCTTGGTTCCAGCAGGTGGCGGAACTCCAGGCGAGGGCCACCGAAATCTACTCCTTCGAGATGGGCATGGTGCCTGGCCTGCTTCAGACCAGGGGATACGCGAGTGCCGTGCTGGGTGCTTTGGACGACAGCGATCTCGACGACCGAACCGCCGTGCGGCTGGACCGTCAACGCATCTTGGACAAGGGAGAGCCGCCGCTCTACTGGGTGGTCCTTTTCGAGGCGGCTTTGTACCTGGAGATTGACGGTCCTGGAACGATGCGCGAGCAACTGGCTCACCTGTTGTCTTTTGAACGCGATCCGTTGGTCCATGTTCAGGTGCTGCCGTTCAAGGCTGGTGCACATGCCGGAATGACAGGCTCGTTCGACGTCTACCGCTTCGCGAGTGACCCAACCATCGTCTACACGGAGGGCTACGGCAGTGCGCACCCAACTGCCAACCCGCAGACCGTCAAAGACTGCTCACGCCGTTACGATCATCTGCAAGCCGCCGCGCTCTCCCTCAAGGACTCGGCGGAGCTGATCCGGCGCGTGATGGAGGACCGCTATGGAGACCGAGTGGCGTAAGTCCAGCTACAGCAGCGACCAGGGCGGGAACTGCGTCGAGATCGCCGAACTTCCGGACACCGCCGTAGCCGTCCGCGACTCCAAAACCCCCACCGGCCCGGTGCTCACCTTCCGGCCGAAGGCCTTCAGCAGCTTCGTGACCTGGACGTCCGTCGTGGACTGACCCGATTGTCAGTGGCACGGTCTACGGTGGTCGCGGATGGCAACGGTAGACGCAAGGGGGAACGATGACCACTCTCCAGGACCGGCCCAATGCCGCGCTTCTCGTCGTGGATGTGCAGAACGACGTCGTGCAGAAGGCGCACGCGCGAGATGCGGTCGTGGCGAACATCTCCGCCCTGGTCGAGCGTGCCCGGCGGCAGGAGGTCCCCGTCGTGTGGGTGCAGCACGCGGACGAGGCGATGGCGAGGGGCAGCGACGGCTGGCGGATCGTGCCCGAACTGACGCCGGGTGAGGGCGAGCCGCTCGTGCACAAGAACTACGGCGACTCGTTCGAGGACACCACGCTCGAGACCGTGCTGTCGGGGCTCGGGGTGGGCCGGCTGTTCGTGACCGGGGCGTCGACCGACGCGTGCGTCCGCTCGACGCTGCACGGCGCGCTGGTGCGCGGATACGACACGATCCTGGTCGGCGACGCCCACACCACGGAGGACACGTCGGCCTGGGGCGCCCCGCCGCCGGAGCAGGTCATCGCCCACACCAACCTGTACTGGGGTGACCAGAAGGCGCCGGGGCGTACCGCCGGGACCGTCGAGACGAAGGACGTCGACTTCGGCGGCAGATGACGTCACTCGCGGCCCGATGTCACCACGGCCAGCACCCCCGTTGCCACCGCCGCGAGCAGCAGCGGGGTGCCCAGGTCGATGTGGACCACCAGCCAGGCGCCGAGAGCGGCGCCGGCGAGCATGGCGATCACTGATGCGGCACGCCGTGCGAAGCGGCGGCCGGTGCCGCCGGCGGCCCGGGAGTCGGCGGCGAGTTTGGTCAGGGTCCTGGTCAGGACGGTGGTCGTCAGGTCGGGCACGTCCAGTTTGACGACCGTGGCGTTGCGCAGGCCCATCGCGAGGGCGGTCAGGGCGATGACGCCGTACGTCGTGCCGGTGGCGCCGGCGGCGGCGAAGGCCAGCGCCGACGACGCGCCCACGAGAGCCGCTTCCACCGCCAGCGTCGCCCGGGTCCAGTTGCGCCGCGAGCGGCCGTTGTAGCGCTCCGCGACCCGGCCGCCGGCCAGCGCGCCCAGCTGGAAGCAGATCAGGGAGGTGGCCGTGTGCGGCACGGAGAAGCCGGGCGCTCCGGCGGCGGCGAAACCGAGGACCACCACGTTGCCGGTCATGTTCGCGGTGAAGACGTGCCTGAGCCCGAGGTAGCTGACCGCGTCGATGATGCCGCTGACCACCGTCAGCCCCAGCAGCACCGGCACCAGCCGCAGGCCACGGGGGTCGGGGGCGTCCGGGCGGGCGTCCGGCGGCGGGTCTGCTGCCATGGCACCAGGAAAGCAGACGTGCGGGGCCGTACCGTGTCCGGACACGGCGAGGGCGGCGGTCCCGGGGATCGGGGGACCGCCGCCCTCGCGTCGATGACCGGCTCGGAGGCCGGGCGTGGGCCGGCTCAGTACCAGCCGTGAGCCTGCCAGAAGTTCCAGGCCTTGGCCGGGCTGCCGTAGCGGGAGTTCATGTAGTCCAGACCCCACTTGATCTGGGTCTTGGGGTTGGTCTTCCAGTCGGTGCCCGCCGAGGACATCTTCGAGGCGGGCAGCGCCTGGACCAGGCCGTAGGCGCCGGAGGAGGCGTTGGTGGCGTGCGGGTTCCAGCCGCTCTCGTGCTCGACGATGCGGCTGAAGGCATTGAACTGCGCGGCGTCCGGGATCATCTGGTGCGCGATCGCCTTCGCGTCCGCGCCCGCGGCGGGGGTGGCTGCCTGGGCGGGAACCGAAGTCAGGGCGATGCCGGCGGTGGCGGCGGCCAGGGCGGCGGTGGTGAGGGCCTTCTTCGGGGTGGCGATGCGGCGGATGAAGGAGACGGGCACGGAGAACCTCTTGCGTCGGGGACGGGGGTGTCGCGAGCAGCCGGAGCCCGCGGGAGCGGGAGGAGAAGCTGCCCCGGCGCCGGGGCCCCGGAGTCCCGGATGTCCGGGTCCGGGGACCGTCGGCGCCTGACGACGTCGTCCAGATAAGCAGGCGGCGGATCTGCCCGCAAACACCCCTTTTACTAGTTGTCGTCGCATCCGCGGCTAGGTGGGCTGGTGTGAGCGGGCTCTCAATGCGCAGGTCGGCGCGGGTGAACGGGTGCGCATGCCAGGGCCTGTGCGGCTACGACCCAGGGCCGTAGGTGACCTACGTCATGTGGGCCGGTTCACCGGCGCGGTCACCGCTCGGGAGTGCATGGTGACGGTCGGTTCACGGTCCGGGCGGGTCGAATGTGACCGGCGCCTCGAAGGCGGCCCGCCGGGTGGCGCGGCGCAGCGCCCGCAGCACCGCCGGGCCGACGGCCAGCGTCAGGACGAGGGTGACGGCGGCCCGGCCCAGGTCCCAGCCGAGCGACGTGGCCAGGCAGTACGCGACGAAGCGCGCCAGGTTGACGGGGACCGCGGCGTGCGGGTCGAAGGCGATGGAGGAGGCGAGGGTGCCCATGAAGGGCCAGCCCGCGAGGTTCATGACCGTGCCGTAGGCGAAGGCGGCGAGGAAGCCGTAGCCGGCCAGCATCAGCAGTTCCGTACGGCCGCGCAGGCGGTCCGGGCCCGGCAGCAGGCCCGCGCCCATGGTGAACCACCCCATGGCCAGCATCTGGAACGGCATCCAGGGCCCCACCCCGCCCGTGAGCAGCGCGGAGGCGAACATGGTCGTCGAGCCCAGCACGAAGCCGAAGCCCGGACCCAGGACGCGTCCGCTCAGCACCATCAGGAAGAACATGGGCTCGATACCCGCGGTTCCGGCGCCGATCGGGCGCAGCGCGGCCCCGGTCGCCGCCAGTACGCCGAGCATGGCGACGGCCTTCGGGCCCAGACCGGACTCGGAGATCGTCGCGGCGAGGACGGCGACCAGCAGGACGAGCAGGCCCGCGAAGAGCCAGGGCGCGTCCTGTGCGTGCGCCCCGAGCCGCGAGGTCGGCGGGGCCAGGAAGGGCCAGGTGAAGGCCATCACGCCGACGGCGCTGACCAGGGCGAGGGCGATCACGGAGCGGGGGCCGAAGCGGACGGCCCGCACCGAGCCGTGGAACGAGTCGCGGGCGCCGGTCATGCCAGCGCCTCCCGGACCTGGGCGACGGTGAGCCACCTGTGCGGGGCCAGGACCTTGGTGACCTGGGGGGCGTAGGAAGGGGAGGAGACGACCACCTCGGCGGTGGGCCCGTCCGCGATCACCTCGCCCTCGGCGAGCAGCACCACCCGGTGGGCGAGCTCCGCGGCCAGCTCCACGTCGTGCGTGGCCAGCACGATGGCGTGGCCGGCGGCGGCGAGCTCCCGCAACACGGCGACCAGGCGGGCCTTCGCGCCGTAGTCCAGGCCGCGGGTCGGCTCGTCGAGCAGCAGCAGCGGCGGCCGGGCGGCCAGCACCACGGCGAGCGCGAGCGCCAGCCGCTGCCCCTCGGACAGGTCGCGGGGGTGGATGTCGTCGGTGACGCCGGGCAGCAGCTGAGAGACCAGGGCCCGGCAGGTGCCGGGCGCGGCCTGCGCGTCCCGGTCGGCCGCCGCGCACTCGGCGGCGACCGTGTCGGCGTACAACAGGTCGCGCGGCTCCTGCGGGACCAGCCCGACGCGGCGCACCAGGTCGCGGGGCGGAGTGCGGTGGGGAACCGCGCCGCCCACGCGGACCTGCCCGGCGGCGGGTTCCACCAGTCCGACCAGGGAGCCCAGGAGGGTGGACTTCCCGGCGCCGTTGCGGCCCATGAGGGCGATGGTCTCGCCGGGGACGACGGTCAGGTCCACGTGGCGCAGCGCCTGGACGCGGCCGCGCCGGACGGCCAGCGCGCGGGCTTCGGCGACGACCGGTGGCGTGTCCGTGGGACCGGTGGCGCGGGGCGCGCGCCTGCGCAGGAAGGGAAGGGGAGCGCGCGGGGCGGCCGGGCGCGCGGGCGCCGCCGCCGTCCCGGTCGGGGGGCCGGGCGCCGGTGCGGGCTCGCGGCCCGCCAGGCGCTCGCGCAGGCCCGCCGCCCGGCGGCGGGCGTCGCGGACCGTCAGCGGCAGCGGGGACCAGCCCGCCAGGCGGCCCAGGTCCACCACCGGCGGGAACACCGGCGAGACGGCCATGACGTCGGCCGGGGCGCCGATCCGCGGGGCGGCGCCCGGGGCAGGCAGCAGGACGACCTGGTCGGCGTACTGGACGACGCGCTCCAGGCGGTGCTCGGCCATGAGCACCGTCGTACCGAGGTCGTGCACGAGCCGCTGGAGGACGGCGAGGACCTCCTCGGCGGCGGCCGGGTCCAGCGCGGAGGTGGGCTCGTCGAGGACGAGGACCTTCGGGTGCGGGGTGAGGACGGAGCCGATCGCGACCCGCTGCTGCTGGCCGCCGGAGAGCGTGGCGATGGGGCGGTCCCGCAGATCGGCCAGGCCCAGCAGGTCCAGGGTCTCCTCGACCCGGCGCCGCATGACGTCCGGGGCGAGGCCCAAAGACTCCATGCCGTAGGCGAGTTCGTCCTCGACGGTGTCGGTGACGAAGTGGGAGAGAGGGTCCTGTCCGACCGTGCCGACGACGTCGGCGAGCTCGCGCGGCTCGTGGGTGCGGGTGTCGCGGCCGGCCACGGTGACCCGGCCGCGCAGGGTGCCGCCGGTGAAGTGCGGCACGAGCCCGCTCACCGCGCCGAGGACCGTCGACTTGCCGACCCCGGACGGGCCGACGAGCAGCACGAGTTCGCCCTCGGGCACCTCGAAGTCCACTGCGCGGACGGTGGGTTCGGCCGCCCCGTCGTACGTCACGGAGACATCCTCGAAGCGGATCACGACGGCTCCTCGGGACACGTGCGGGCGGGCGCGGCGACGAAGGCGGGCAGCAGGCCTATGAGTACGGCCGCGGCGGGCCACAGGGGAAGAGTGGGGGCGGTGAGGGGCACGACACCGGGGTGCAGGGCCTCGGGGTCGCGGGCGGCGGCGAGCGTGAGCAGCGCCGCGACGGCCGCTCCCGCTCCGGCGACCAGACAGGAGCGGAGGTTCCAGGTGTCGGGCCGGTAGCGGGTGCGCGGGGAGCGCCGGCCGCCCAGCCGCAGCCCGGCGAGGGCGGCGGCGGCCCCGGCGAGCAGAACCGGCAGGCCGTAGGTGCCGCCCTCGGCGGTGAGCAGCCCGTACGTTCCGGCGCAGACGCCCAGCAGGCCCCCGAGGGTCAGGGCGCCGGTGGTACGGCGCACGGCGGGCGGGACCTCGGCCGTACGGCCGTAGCCGCGGGCGTCCATCGCGGCGGCGAGGGCGACGGACCGCTCCAGCGCGCCCTGGAGGACCGGCAGCCCCACGTGCAGCAGGCTGCGGACACCCCGGTCGGGCCGCCCGCGCAGGCGGCGGGCGGCGCGCAGCCGGCGGCCGTCGGCGACCAGGTGCGGGGCGAAGGTGAGGGCGACGACGACGGCGACGCCCATCTCGTACAGGGCGCCCGGAAGGGACTTCAGCAGCCGGGCGGGCGCGGCGAGGGCGTTGGCGGCGCCCACGCAGACGAGCAGGGTGGCCAGCTTCAGGCCGTCGTAGAGGGCGAAGACCAGCGCCTCGGCCGTGACCCGGCCGCCCAGGCGGATGCCCTGCGCCCAGTGCGGCAGCGGCACTTCGGGCAGGGTGAGGAGCACGTGCGTGCCGGGGATGGGGGAGCCGAGGGCGACGGCGAAGACCAGACGGACGAGCAGCACGGCGAGGGCGAGCCGGACGAACGCGGTGTACGACCGGGCGGAGGGGGTGTCGGGGCGGCAGGTCACCACGACGTAGCCGGAGACCGTGAGCAGCAGGGCGAGCAGGAGCGGGTTGGTGGTGCGCGTGGCGGCGGTGCCGAGCGCCAGGGCCCACAACCACCAGGCCCCCGCGTGCACGCCGGCCGCGCCGCGGGCTCCCGCACGGACCCCGCCGGACACTCCGGGCACGCCCGTCCGTGTGCGGCCGGACGTCCCGTGCTCGCCCGTCCGTGTGCCGCCGGTCGTGCCGCGCGGCACGGCGCGGGCGGCGTCCGGTGCCGGACCGGTGCCTGCGCCGGCGGCCTCCTCGCGTGGGCCCGGACCGCCCGCCGGCCGGCTCGGCCCGGCGCCCGCGGAGGCCGTGGGTGCGCCGGTGTCGACGGCCGTCTTACGCATCTGTGCGCCGCCGCCGGGCCTGCCACACGGCCGCTCCGGCCAGTACGGCCACGACGGCACCGCCCGCGACGAGACCGACCGAGGGACCGCCGCCCTCGTCCGTCGGGTGCGCCGCGTCCGCCTTGCCGCCGCTCTTCTGCGCGGTGCTGCCACCCGACGCGACCTGCTCGCCGCACCCCTTGCGCGGATACCCGGCGATGGCGCAGAGCAGGGCGTTGGCGTCGTAGCGCAGGGGCCCGGCGACCGCCGCCAGGGCCTCGGCCGTCGTGGCGTCGGCGGGAACGCGGGCGCAGGCCGTGCGCGGCGCGGGCGGGGTCTCGCCGGTGGGCGCGTCGGCCTTCGTGCCGAAGTCGAGGACCAGCGCGATCCGCTTCCGGCCCTGCTGGGCGGTTGTCTTGGCGCACACGGCGGTGAAGTCGGCGCCCCCGCGGGGCCGGGTGGCGTCCTGGGAGTCCTGGCTCACCGCGAAGCGGAAACCCTGCACGGCGCCGTCGGCGGGGCGGGCGGTGGACGGTCCCTCGGTGGCGTACGTCCAGTGAGCGCCGTCGCGGTCCCAGAAGGACCAGTAGCGGTAACCGACCGCCTGCGCCCGGCCCACGCCCGCCGACAGCAGGCACACGGCGGCCAGCAGCACGGCGGACAGTGCGCGCAAGCGGCGCGTCACGGCTGCCGGACCTTGTCGCTCTTGCCGCGGCTCAGCATGAAGCCGACGGCGATGACGACGACCAGCAGGATCCCGGCGGCCCACCAGACGACGTGGCCGGAGTCGTCCTTCGCGGCGCCCGTGGCGCGGGGCTTGTCCTTGGCCACGGCCGCCTGGGGCGCCGGGCCGGTGGCGTTGAGCCGCTCGACCAGGTCGACGCCGCCGAAGTCCCGCGGGTCGGCGCCGGCCGCGTGGGCGGCGAGGACGAGCTGGGCGTACGCGGCGGGACCGCTCTGCTTCGCCCACGCCGCGGAGTGCTTCTCCAGCCACTGGAGGGGCTTGCGAGCCGTGGCGGCCCCGCCCTGCGCGGCGAGCGCGACGACCGCGTCGGCGGTGTTGCCGTAGTCGGGCTGGTCGGTGGCGCCGGGGAGCACGGAGGTGAGGTGGCCGTCCTTGCCGACGGCACGCGCCAGATACGCGGCGCCGTTGGCGGCGGCCCGGGCGGGGCCGGCCTCGCCGGAGTCCGAGCAGCGGGTGCCGCTCTTCCCGGCGCCGCTCGCGGCCTCGGCGGCCAGGCCCTGCCCGAGGGCGGCGACCACACCCGCGGCGGTCGCGTCCGCGTTGGCGGCGAGCTTGCCCTTCTTGTCGGGCTGGTAGGCGAACGCCCCGGCGCCCGCGGCGTCACCGGAGCACGGCAGGGCGAACTTCAGCAGGGCGTCGTAGGGGGACTTCCCGCTCTTGCGCACGGCCTCGGGCTTGTCGCCCACGGCGGTGAGCGCCCCGATGACGACCGAGGTGGAGTTGGTGTCGCTGGGCCCGCCGGGCGTGTAGCCCCAGCCGCCGTCGGTGTTCTGCACGGACTTCAGCCAGGACACCGCCTTGCCGGTGACCGCGTCGTGGCCGCCGAGCGCGGCGAGGGCCTGCACGGCGGCGGCCGTGCTGTTGGTGTCGACCACGACCTTGGCGTCGCAGGCGCCGGACGGGTCGGCGCGGAAGGGGGCGAAGGCGCCGTTCGCGCACTGCTGCCCGGCCAGCCAGTCCACGGCCTTCGCGGCGGGCCGCACACCGGCCGTGTGCTGCGCGAGCAGGGCGAGGGACTGCCGCCAGACGCCGTCGTACTTGGGGTCGGTGCTGCCGTAGAGCCCGGAGGGCAGCGCGGGGGACCCGGAGGGAGAGGGGGACGAGTCGGCGGCGACGGCGGGCGCCGATATGCCGATCAGTGCGACGGCGGCCAGGGCCGCGGCGCTGCGACGGATGTTCATGATCGGCGGATGCCTCTCCCTGAAGGGAGCCGGGCAGCACGGGATCACCCCGGCGGCTCGGCTCCGTATACCTCGACGGTGCCGTGCGGCGGCGGGCCGCCGACGCACGTGAGCCGCTCACGCTCCCGCCCAGGGCATTCCGGCTCGCCGCCCACGAGGGGCGGCTCACGGTTGCGGGTCAGCGCCGGATTCGCACCGGCTTCCCCCCGGACGGGCGTGAAGACGACCGGCTCACTCTACCGGCCGGTTTCCTGCCCGAGGGTCACGGGTGCCGGGCCGCCGAGGGCAGGCGCGGCGTCCGGGAAGGTGCGGCGCCCGGGAGGCCGGGAGCCGGGGGCCGGACGGTGTCGGAGGGTTCCGGAAAAAAATCTCCCGTTTCGGGTGTTGTGTCTGAGATCGGGCGTTCTATGCTGGTAAGTGCCTACGGGACGAGTGAGGGAGTTCGACCGGAGTAGCCGACTTGGGCGAGAGGCCGAAAGGCATCCGCAGAGGCCGACGTCGACGGTCGGGCTGAGAGGCCGGAAAGTCGTAAGACCGGAAGGCGACCCCTTGAACCTGATCCGGGCAATACCGGCGAAGGGAACCCGTCTCGTAGGTTTCTCGTGTGCGACGTGGATCGCGCCGCGTGCCCGGGCCGTGCGCCCGGGTTTTTTCGTGCCCGTGCGCTGAGCGGTTCAGCGCTCGGGGGCGCTTCGGTTCCCGTCCCGGGCCGTCAGGTCGATCAGCCTGCACACCGTCTCTATGTCCGTCCTCACCTGGGCGATGGAGGCCCGGCCCGAGAGCCAGGTGATCAGCGCCGAGTGCCAGGTGTGCTCGATCACGCGGACCGCGGACAACTGCGCCGCGGTCGGGTCGTCCTCGCCCATCGCGTCCAGGATGATCGCCGTGGTCTGGCGGGAGACCTGGTCGACCTCGGGGCTCACGCTGCGGTCCGCGGAGGTCAGGGCGCGGACCATGGCGTCGGCCAGGTGCGGCTCGCGCTGGAGGCCACGGAAGGCGCGCATCAGGGTCTCCGCCACCCGCTCGGCCGGGCCCTCGCCGGCCGGCGGCTTCTTGCGCAGCGTGCCGTGCATGCGCTCCAGCTGGTCCTGCATGGTGGCCACCAGCAGGTGCACCTTGGACGGGAAGTACCGGTAGAGGGTGCCGAGGGCCACCTGCGAGGACTCGGCGACCTCCCGCATCTGCACCGCGTCGAAGCCGCCCCGCCCGGCGAGCTGCGCGGTCGCGTGCAGGATGCGGCGGCGGCGTGCCTCCTGCCGCTCGGTCAGGGGCGGGGACACGGCCGGCCCGTGCTCGCGCGCGGGGGGCGCGGGCCTCGCGGACGGCCGGGCGGCGCCGGCTTCCCCCTTGGCTTGCGCAGGCATGGGTACCGCTCCGTCACAGTCGGTGAGTGCGTGCGATCGGACAGCGTGGCAGGGCGCTGCACCGCGTGAGCCGTGGCGTGAATCACCTGATCCACTGCTCACAGCGAGGCTACCTGCCGGTAGATTCAGAGCCTCCTGGACGATCAAGTCTGAAACTTGTTCTAGATTAGCGTCCCGACGTAATCTCGCGGGACAGTGCGTCAGAAGGGGGCCCAGAGTGACCGCTGAGGCCAGTCAGGCGGGGTCCCCCACGGACCTCGCCGCGGACGGCGAGCGACCGCTCGACATCGCGCTCCTCACCTACAAGGGAAACCCGTTCTGCGGCGGCCAGGGCGTCTACGTCCGCCATCTCTCCCGCGAGCTGGCCCGCCTCGGCCACCGGGTCGAGGTGATCGGAGCCCAGCCGTACCCGGTCCTCGACGACCTGGAGGACGGCTGTCCGGGCCGGGTCCGTCTGACCGAGCTGCCCAGCCTCGACCTCTACCGCCAGCCGGACCCGTTCCGCACCCCGGGCCGCGACGAGTACCGCGACTGGGTCGACGCGCTGGAGGTCGCCACCATGTGGACGGGCGGCTTCCCCGAGCCGCTGACGTTCTCCCTGCGCGCCCGCCGCCATCTGCGGGCCCGGCGCGGTGAGTTCGACGTCGTGCACGACAACCAGACGCTGGGGTACGGACTGCTGGGCGACGTCGGCGCGCCGCTGGTGACCACCGTCCACCACCCCATCACCGTGGACCGGCAGTTGGAGCTGGACGCCGCCGGCACCTGGCAGCGGCGGTGGTCCGTGAAGCGCTGGTACGCCTTCACCCGCATGCAGAAGCGGGTCGCGCGCAGGCTGCCGTCGGTGCTCACCGTCTCCGGCAGCTCCCGGCAGGAGATCGTCGACCACCTGGGTGTACGGCCCGGCCGCGTCCACGTCGTGCACATCGGCGCCGACACCGACCTGTTCTCGCCCGATCCCTCGGTCCGGCGGGTGCCGGGCCGGATCGTGACCACCTCCAGCGCGGACGTGCCGCTCAAGGGCCTGGTCTTCCTCGTCGAGGCGCTGGCGAAGGTCCGCGCGGAACAGCCCGAGGCGCACCTCGTGGTGGTCGGCAAGCGGGCCGAGGACGGCCCGGTCGCCCAGGCCATCGAACGCTACGGACTCGAGGGCGCCGTCGAGTTCGTCAAGGGCATCTCCGACGCCGAACTCGTCGACCTGGTGCGCTCGGCCGAGGTCGCGTGCGTGCCCTCGCTGTACGAGGGCTTCTCCCTCCCGGCGGCCGAGGCCATGGCCACGGGTACGCCGCTGGTCGCCACGACCGGCGGCGCGATCCCCGAGGTCGCCGGCCCCGACGGGGAGACCTGTCTCGCCGTACCGCCGGGCGACGCGGGCGCCCTGGCCACCGCGCTCTGCCGGCTGCTGGGCGATGCGGACCTGCGCAGCCGCCTGGGCGCGGCCGGCCGGGACCGCGTCCTGCGCCACTTCACCTGGGCACGCGCGGCAGAGGGCACCGTGGCCCACTACCGCGAGGCCATCGCCGCCTCCGCCACCCCGCCCCGGCGCCGCCCCACGCCGCCGGGCACCGGCCGCTCCGTCCGCCCGGTCTCCGACGCCTCCGCGACCTCGGGCGCCGAACGCTCTGCGATACCGGTGCCCGACCGCTCCGCGACGTCGGGCGCCGACCGCTCCGTCCGCCCGGTCTCCGACGCCTCCGCGACCTCGGGCGCCGAACGCTCTGCGATACCGGTGCCCGACCGCTCCGCGACGTCGGGCACCGGCCGCTCCGTCCGCCCGGTCTCCGACGCCTCCGCGACCTCGGGCGCCGAACGCTCTGCGATACCGGTGCCCGACCGCACCCCGACTCCCGGTGCCGATCGTTCCCCGGCCCCGGACGGCCGCCGCCCCGCGGTCCACGATGCCGGCCGCTCCGCGGCCTCAGAGGTTGTCTACTCCGAAAGCAGGGCCACGTGCTGACCGTCGACTTCTCCCGGTTCCCGCTCGCCCCCGGCGACCGCGTCCTGGACCTCGGCTGCGGCGCCGGACGGCACGCGTTCGAGTGCTACCGGCGCGGCGCGCACGTCGTGGCGCTGGACCGCAACGGCGAGGAGATCCGCGAGGTCGCCAAGTGGTTCGCGGCGATGAAGGAGGCCGGGGAGGCACCGGCCGGGGCCACCGCCACCGCCATGGAGGGCGACGCCCTCTCGCTGCCGTTCCCCGACGAGTCCTTCGACGTCGTGATCATCTCCGAGGTGATGGAGCACATCCCCGACGACAAGGGCGTGCTCGCCGAGATGGTCCGGGTGCTCAGGCCGGGCGGCCGTATCGCGATCACCGTGCCGCGCTACGGCCCCGAGAAGGTCTGCTGGACCCTGTCCGACGCCTACCACGAGGTCGAGGGCGGTCACATCCGCATCTACAAGGCCGACGAGCTGATCACCAAGATCCGCGAAGCCGGCCTCAGGCCCTACGGCACCCACCACGCGCACGCGCTGCACTCGCCGTACTGGTGGCTGAAGTGCGCCTTCGGCGTCGACAACGACAAGGCGCTGCCGGTGCGGGCGTACCACAAGCTGCTGGTCTGGGACATCATGAAGAAGCCGCTGGCCACGCGGGTGGCCGAGCAGGCCCTGAACCCGCTGATCGGCAAGAGCTTCGTGGCCTACGCGACCAAGCCGCACCTGCCGCGGGTGGCCGCCGCGTGACCACTCCCCGGACAGAACACCTCGTCCTGCCCGGGGTCCTCACCGCCGGGCAGGCCGCCGCGACCGTACAGGGCATCCTCGCCGTGCAGCGTGAGGACGGGGCCATCCCGTGGTTCCGCGGACACCACCTCGACCCGTGGGACCACGTCGAGGCCGCGATGGCGCTGGACGCGGCGGGCGAGCACGAGGCCGCCGAGCGGGCGTACCTGTGGCTGGCCCGGCACCAACTGCCGGACGGCTCCTGGTACGCGGCCTACGCCGACGGCGCCCACGACGACGTCACCGACCGGGGCCGGGAGACCAACTTCGTCGCCTACCCGGCCGTAGGGGTCTGGCACCACTACCTCTCCACCGGCGACGACACGTTCCTGGACCGCATGTGGCCGGTGGTGTACGCGGCGATCGAGTTCGTGCTGCGCATGCAGCAGCCCGGCGGACAGATCGGCTGGAAGCGGGAGGACGACGGGACCGCGACGGCGGACGCGCTGCTGACCGGCTCCTCCTCCATCCACCACGCGCTGTGTTGCGCCCTGGCGATCGCCGAACAGCGCGAAGAACCCCAGCCGGACTGGGAGTTGGCGGTCGGCGCGCTCCGGCATGCGATCCGCGGGCACCCGGAGCGGTTCCTGGACAAGGACCGCTACTCGATGGACTGGTACTACCCGGTGCTGGGCGGCGCGCTGACCGGCGTGGAGGCCAAGGAACGCGTCGAGGCCGGGTGGGACCGCTTCGTCGTGCCCGGACTCGGCGTGCGCTGCGTCGTCCCCAACCCGTGGGTGACGGGCGGGGAGTCGGCCGAACTGGCCCTGACCCTGTGGTCGGTGGGCGAGTCGGACCGCGCCCTCGACGTGCTCCAGTCGATCCAGCACCTGCGCGACGGCGGGACGGGCCTGTACTGGACGGGCTACGTCTTCGAGGACGACGCCATATGGCCCCGCGAACTCACCACGTGGACCGCGGGGTCCCTGCTCCTCGCCGTCGCCGCGCTCGGCGGCCACGAAGCCACCTGCACGGTGTTCTCGCCCGACCGCCTGCCCAAGGGCCTGGACCCGGACTGCTGCGACTGACCGCTGGGACCGAGCGGGGGACCGGTCGCTGTCGCGGGCACGCGCGACCGGCCCGCGCGCCGGCGGCGCACGGGCCGTACGCGGTCAGTGCCGGTGCATGCGGTGGGCGAGGGCGTGGCCGACGAAGAGATAGACGACGGCGGCCAGTCCGTACCCGGCCACGACCCTGGCCCACGCCTCGTCGAAGGTGAACAGGTCCCGCGACCAGCTCGCGAGCCAGTTGGCCGCGTCGTGGACGAACTGCACCAGATCATTGGCCCGGTTCGCCTCCAGCAGGTACATCAGGATCCACAGGCCGAGAATGCCGGCCACGATGTCCGCGACGACCGCGATGACGGTACCGGCGGAGTTGGAAGCCGTGCGATATCGAGGGGACATACCTTCCGTCTGGCCGCGGAAAGCTGCTTGAAACCTGTAATGCGCACGGGGAGTGACGCCGACAGTACGTCAGGTGCGTTGTTTCGGGTGAGGCGCCTGGATCACACGGACCTCTGGAGTGCCTGAAGTACCTCAAGACCCTCGGGCACCTGCAGCAATCCCATTTCGGAGGACACCGTGCCCGTACCGATACGGCGCCTGGCTGTGGCGCTCACCGTCTGCTGCGCCCTGCTCGCCGGCTCCACCGCCTGGGCCGCGCCCCAGAGCGTCGGGCAGCACACCACCCCGGCCGTCGCGGTCGCCGACCCCACGCCCAGCCCGACCACGTCGGCGGAGAGGCAGAAGTTCGCCAAGACCCGCTTCGTGGCGAACGCGGCGCTCGCGGCCGGCGCCACCTACCGGTGGATCTGGAAACCGTACAAGGAGGGCAAGTTCAAGAAGGGCGCCAAGCACCGCAGGTCGACCCTTCTGAAGGCCGCGCTCGCCGGCGCGTTCACGTACAACCGGCTGAAGGCGGCGGTGCACAACGCCGAGGGCGACCCCACGCTGTCCAAGGCGCTCGACCCGCTGAACAAGGCCATCACCGACCTGAAGGACCTGCCCAACAAGCTCCGCAAGGGCGACGGTTCGGCGGCGAAGAGCTTCGACGACACCATCGACAAGGTGAAGGACGCGGCCAAGAGCGCCGGCGCCCCGGTCAAGGACAAGGTGCCGTCCGCCTCGCAGCTCAGGAGCGGCTCCTGACGGCCGGCCCGACGGTCCGGCGCCAGGAACGCCGACGGCAACGGCCCCCGCTCCGAAGAGCGAGGGGCCGTGCGGCCGTTGGCGACGTGCTCAGCCGCGCTGGATGTTCGAGGCGTCCTGGAGGACACCGCGGCGGCCGTCCTGCATCTCCGTCAGGAAGCCCTGGCCGCGCTGCTCGACGGCCAGGTACCACACGCCCGGCGCGAGTTCGGCGATCGGCGAGGGGGAACCGTCCTCCGCGAACAGCGGACGCGGCGCGGGCACCGCGAACCAGAACGGCGAGAAGGCCGCTCCCGCCGTGGCGGCCGGTGCCGGTGCCTGCTGGCCCTGCTGCGGCTGGCCACCCAACGACTGACCCTGCTGCGGCTGCGCGCCGTAGGGCTGCTGCTGGGCGCCCGGGTAGCCGTAACCACTCGGCGGCTGCGCGCCGTAGGGCTGCGGAGCGACCGGCCTCGGCGCCGGTACGAGGGCGGCCTGGAGGGCGGGCACCAGCGGCGTGGCGACGGCGGCGCCGGCCAGCACCAGGGCGGCGATGAAGCCGAGGATCAGGCCGGAGGAGGCGCTGGCCCCCTCAGGGACGTCCACCAGCGACCAGAACAGGCTCCACGCGACGAGCACCGTGAACGCCGCGCCGACCGTCCCGAGGTCCAGGCCGACGACCTTGCGCGGCTGCGGCAGGCAGCGGTTGACGACGATCAGGGCGGCTCCGATGACTCCGCCCATGTACAGGCCGAGGCCGTTGCCGAGGTTGTCCCACGCGTTGGTGTCCAGGTTGAAACCGGAGACGGAGTAGAGCTTGAGGAACGACGCGATGAACAGCAACACCGCTGCTCCGATCACCACGCCGTCGCCTCGAGTGAGGGAGCGGATATTCACTTCAGGTCCTTCGTAGGTCGTCGTCTCGTCATCGGTAGAGGCGTCGCTGTCACCATGTCGCCGCATGGCCCTGGTGTGAAGCGCGGGGGTGGCCCCTCATCGTAGGGTGACACTACCGCCCGTCCGACCGGGCTGTCCGCCGTGACCGTCGCGCCGGTCACTACCCGCGCAGGAAACTCACGATTCCTTCGGACATCCCTTCCGCCGCCTTCTGCCGCCAGGCTCCGCTGGTCAGCAGCGCCGCGTCCTTGCTATCGCGCATGTTGCCGCACTCGATGAACACCTTGGGAACCGTTGACAGATTGAGACCGCCCAGGTCCTTACGCGTGACGAGACCGGTACCGTCACCGATGTAGTTGGAGGGCGCCTCACCCGTCACGCGCACGAAGTTGCCCGCGATGCTCGCGCCGAGGTCGTGGGAGGCGGCGGCGATCGCCCGGGTGTCGGCGGCGCCGGAGTGGACGGCGGCCGGGAGGATGACGTGGAAACCGCGGTTGCCCGGCGCCGAGCCGTCGGCGTGGATGGAGATCGCCGCGTCCGCGTGTGCCGTGTTGCCGATCCGGGCGCGCTCGTCGACGCAGGGACCCCAGGCCGGTGAGCCGTCGTCGTGCGTCAGTTTCACCGTGGCGCCCTGCTGTTGCAGCAGCGTGCGCAGCCGGTGGGCCACGTCCAGCGTGAACCCGGCCTCCGCGTAACCGCCGTTGGTGGCTGTGCCGGTGGTGTCGCACTCCTTCCAGTTGGTGCCGATGTTCACCTTGCGGTTGATCTCGGACGCGTGCCGGAAGTTGCCCGGGTTGTGGCCCGGGTCGATGACGATCACCTTGCCCTTGAGGGGGCCGGAGGCGGCGGGTGTGTCCGGCCCCGTGCCGTCGTCGCCCGCCGACGAGGACGGGGAGGGCGACTCCCCGGAGGGGGACGAGGAGGAGGCCGTCGAGGAGGTGCCGCTCGTCGCCGGCCGCTCGGCCGCCGTGCCCGGCCCCGGACCGCCCGCCGAACCGCCCGTGCCCGGACCGCCGGAGGACCCCACCGCCTCGTACGCCAACCACCCCAGCAACGCGCCGGACACCAGCGCGGCCAGGGCCACCACGGGCCCACGGCGGAAGCGGCCGGGGCCCTGACGGCGCTCGGGTTGCGGGGGATCGAACTCGGGACCTACGTACGACACGACAGCGACTCTAACCGCGGGCGGGGGCGGCCGCTTCGGTTCGCCGCAGGACGCGCAGCGAGCCGGTCACCGAGACCTCGGTGAACTCGCCCGACTCCAGGGCTCTCAGGTACACGCGGTACGGGGCCTGCCCGGTGAACTCGTCCACCGGGTCCGGGAACACGTCGTGGATGACCAGCAGCCCGCCCACGGCCACGTGCGGCGCCCAGCCCTCGTAGTCCGCGCCGGCGTGCTCGTCGGTGTGGCCGCCGTCGACGAAGACCAGCCCGAGGGGGGTGTTCCACAGGGCGGCGACCTGGGGTGAGCGGCCCACGAGCGCCACCACGTGCTCCTCCAGGCCCGCCCGGTGCAGCGTGCGCCGGAAGGTGGGCAGCGTGTCCATCAGGCCGAGCTCCGGATCGACCGTCTCCGGGTCGTGGTACTCCCAGCCGGGCTGCTGCTCCTCGCTGCCGCGGTGGTGGTCCACGGTGAGCGCGGTCACCCCGGCCTGCCGGGCCGCGTCGGCGAGCAGGATCGTGGACCGCCCGCAGTACGTGCCGACCTCCAGCAGCGGCAGCCCGAGCCGTCCGGCCTCCACCGCGGCCGCGTACAGCGCCAGCCCCTCGCCGGTGGGCATGAAGCCCTTCGCGGCCTCGAACGCGGCCAGGATGTCGGGCTTCGGCGCTGCCGCGGGCATGGGGGTGGGGTCCTTCCGGTCGACCGTCCGCTCAGGGCGCCCATCGTGCCGCACCCCCGGTCGGCGGTTCGACCGGGGGTGCGGTGGGCTTTGTCTCGCTGTGGCGTGCGTCTCAGCGGCGGGCGTCCCGGCTCACGCGCGACTCCGGATCACGGGGTCGCGGTCACGCGGAATCCCGGGTCACGCGGTGAGCGCCTCGTCCGGCAGGGACAGGTCCAGGTCGACCGGGCGGTCGTCGCCCGCGTGGGTGGCCGCCGAGGCGTGCGGACCGTGGCCGGCGGCGCGGGCGGCCAGGACGTACGGGCCCTCGGCGGGGACCGCGAGCGCGTAGCTGCCGTCCTCGGCGGACAGGGTGGCGCCCGCCTGACGGCCGCGGCGGTCGATCAGGGTGACCTTGGCGCGGGCGACCGGGGCGCCGTCGGCGTCCAGGACCCGGCCGCGGAAGCCCCGCAGCACCTCCTCCGCGCGGGCCAGGTTGGCCTCCTCCTCGCTGCTGGCGCGCAGCTGCGAGGTGGTCCGGCGGCCGGGCCGGGGCAGGCACAGGGCCAGCAGCAGACCGACGGCGACGGCGGCGGTGGCGATCAGGAAGGAGACGCGGAAGCCGTGCATGGTCGGGACGACGACGCCGCCCACGTGGTCGGCGGTGTTCGCCAGCACCATGCCGACCACGGCGCTGGACACCGAGGTGCCGATGGACCGCATCAGCGTGTTGAGGCCGTTGGCCGCGCCCGTCTCGGAGGCCGGGACCGCGCCGACGATCAGCGCCGGCAGCGAGGAGTAGGCCAGGCCGATGCCGGCGCCCAGCATGACGGAGGTGATGACGGTCTGCCAGGCCGCGCTCATCAGGCCGATGCCGCCGCCGTAGCCGATCGCGATGATCAGCAGGCCGAGGATCAGGGTGGCCTTCGGGCCGTAGCGGGCGGACAGACGGGCGTAGACCGGCGCGGTGAACATCATCGTCAGGCCCAGGGGGGCCACGCACAGACCCGCGACCACCATGGACTGGCCGAGGCCGTAGCCGGTGGACGTGGGCAGCTGGAGCAGCTGCGGCAGGACGAGGGAGACGACGTAGAAGGCGACGCCGACCATGATCGAGGCGAGGTTGGTGAGCAGCACCTCGCGCCGGGCGGTGGTGCGCAGGTCGACCAGCGGGGCCGCGAGGCGCAGCTCCAGCACGCCCCACAGCAGCAGCACGACGACGGCCGCGGCGAACAGGCCGAGCGTGGTGGCCGACGACCAGCCCCAGTCGCTGCCCTTGGTGATGGGGAGCAGGAACAGCACCAGGCCCGCGGACAGACCGAGCGCGCCCAGCAGGTCGAAGGAGCCCTCGGCGCGCATCGGGGACTCGGGGACGGTGAGAAGGGTGAGGACGATCGAGAGGACGCCGAGGCCGGCGGCGCCGTAGAAGAGGGCGTGCCAGTTCGTGTGCTGGGCGACCAGGGCGGCGGCGGGCAGCGCCAGTCCGCCGCCGACGCCGATCGAGGAGCTCATCAGGGCCATGGCCGAGCCGAGCTTCTCGCGCGGCAGCATGTCGCGCATCACCCCGATGCCGAGGGGGATCGCGCCCATGGCGAAGCCCTGGAGGGTGCGGCCCACGATCATCGGGAGCAGCGCACTCGTGAACGCGCTGACCAGCGCGCCGACGACCATCACGGCGAGGCTGGTGATCAGCATCCGGCGCTTGCCGTACAGGTCGCCGAGGCGGCCCATGATCGGTGTGGCCACGGCGCCCGAGAGGAGGGTGGAGGTCAGGACCCAGGTGGCGTTGCTGGGCGAGGTGTTCAGCAGCTGCGGCAGGTCCTTGATGACCGGGACGAGCAGGGTCTGCATCACCGCCACAACGATGCCCGCGAAGGCGAGCACGGGGACGACGGCCCCGCTCGCGCTCCGGGTTGGCCGACTGGTCGTCGTGAGCGTCATCGTGGCAGGCCTCCGGGCCGTGAAGTTCCAGTGAGTGGTCGTCCGTGCGGATCAAGTGCCGGGTTAACCCCGTAGGCCGAGGCAACTATTCCGATGCTTTGGCGTACTAACGAATCCTTGACCGTTCCGTAAGAATCTGACTGGATTTCAGGAAATGGGGGGTGTGTGAGGCCCGTAACGACGGCGGAGAAGACGGAGGAGAGGACTGCGGTCGGGCTCCGGAGGGAGACCCGGACGCCAGAGGGCGGGCTCCGGACGGGACTAGGACTTCCGGACCAAGCGGGGCGGTGCGAAATCCCGATGCAAGGGGCGCGGACGGCTTGAGACCATGACACCCATGCTCGAAGCCCCCGACCTCACCCCGACCACCCGCCCGCGCACGGCGTCCCCGCCCACCTGGCTGGTGGTGGCCCTCGCCTGCGCCGGGCAGTTCCTGGTCGTGCTGGACGTGTCCGTCGTGAACGTCGCACTGCCCTCCATGCGGACCGACCTCGGACTGAGCGAGGCCGGGTTGCAGTGGGTGGTGAACGCCTACGCCATCGCCTTCGCCGGGTTCATGCTGCTGGGCGGCCGGGCCGGCGACCTGTACGGGCGCAAGAGCATGTTCCTGGTCGGGCTCGGCCTGTTCACGCTGGCCTCGCTGGGCGGCGGGCTGGCCGGGGAGGGCCGGCTGCTGCTGCTCGCGCGGGCCGTTCAGGGCCTGGGCGCCGCCGTGCTGGCGCCGTCCACACTGACGCTGCTGACGTCGGCGGTGCCCGAGGGGGCGGCACGGGCGCGGGCCATAGCCACGTGGACCGCGGTCGGCGCCGGCGGCGGAGCGGCGGGCGGCCTGGTCGGCGGGGTCCTGGTCCAGGGGCTGTCGTGGCGGTGGGTGCTGCTGATCAACGTGCCGGTCGGCGCGGTGGTGCTGGCCGCGTCCGCGCGCTGGCTGGTGGAGAGCAGGGCCGGGGGAGGGCGGCGGCTCGACCTGCCGGGCGCGCTGCTGGTGACGGCGGGGCTGGCG
Source organism: Streptomyces sp. NPDC003393 (assembly GCF_053589015.1). Taxonomy (NCBI): domain Bacteria; kingdom Bacillati; phylum Actinomycetota; class Actinomycetes; order Kitasatosporales; family Streptomycetaceae; genus Streptomyces; species Streptomyces sp. NPDC003393. The sequence goes on from NZ_JBSFRB010000005.1 coordinate 231,943, forward strand.
ACGCTGGCGTACGGCATCTCGCAGACCGAGGCCGAGGGCTGGACGGCTGCGGCCACGCTGGTGCCGCTGTCGGCCGGGCTGGTGCTCGTCGCGCTGTTCCTCGCGGTCGAGGCCCGCACGGCCGCCCCGCTGATGCCGCTGGGGCTGCTGCGGCTGCGCTCGGTGGCGTCGGCGAACGCGGCGATGCTGGTCTCCGGGTCCGCGATGTTCTGCATGTGGTTCTTCATGACGCTGTACGCGCAGAACGTGCTCGGCTACTCGCCGCTGGACGCCGGACTCGCCCTCGTCCCCAGCTCGCTGGCCGTCGTGCTCGGCTCCAAGCTGGCGCCGCGCCTGATGCGGAGTGCGGGCCCGCGCAACGTCGCCGTGCTGGGGACGCTGGTCGCGGCGGCGGGGTTCGCCTGGCAGTCGACGATGCGGGCCGACGGGGCGTACCTGACGTCGATCATGGTCCCGGGCGTGCTGATGATGCTGGGCGCGGGTCTGGCGGGGACCCCGCTCGCCGCCCTGGCCACCTCCGGTGCGGCCCCCGGGGACGCCGGCGTGGTGTCCGGGCTGATCAACACCTCCCGCACGATGGGCGGTTCGCTGGGCCTCGCGGTCATGTCCACCCTCGCGGCCGCCCGCACGGGCGACCGCACCACCCCGGCGGCCCTCACGGAGGGCTACGCCCTGGTCTTCCGCACGGCGACGGCGGTGCTGCTCGTGGCGGCGCTGCTGATGCTGGCGTGGCTGCCACGGCCGGCCCGGCGAGCGGACGGGCCTCGCACAACGGGGTAGCGGCGGGAGGGCCGAGGCTCAGGTGGCGGCCGGCCGCGCTACAGCCAGCCCTGCCGGCGGGCCTCGCGCACGGCCTCCGTGCGGTTGCGGGTGCCGGTCTTGCCGATCGCGGAGGAGAGGTAGTTGCGGACGGTGGACTCCGACAGGTGGAGTCTGCCCGCGACGTCGGCGACCGTCGCCCCGTCCGCGGACGCCTTGAGGACGTCGCACTCCCGGGCGGTGAGCGGATTCGGGCCGGCGCTCAGGGCGGCCGCCGCGAGGGCCGGGTCGACCACCGTCTCGCCGGTGAGCACACGGCGGATCGCGGCGGCCAGTTCCTCCACCGGCCCGTCCTTGACCAGGAAGCCGGCGGCGCCCGCCTCCATGGCCCGGCGCAGATAGCCGGGCCGGCCGAAGGTCGTCAGGATGAGCACCCGGCAGTCCGGCGCCTGCTCGCGCAGCTCCGCGGCGGCGTCCAGGCCGCTCATGCCGGGCAGTTCGATGTCCAGCAGAGCCACGTCGGGCCGGTGGGTCAGGGCCGCGTCCACGATCGCGTCGCCCGCCGAGACCTGGGCGACGACCTCCATGTCCTCCTCCATGCCGAGCAGCAGGGCGAGCGCGCCCCGCATCATTCCCTGGTCCTCGGCGAGCAGCACGCGGACGGACTTGGCGGGCCGGTGGCCCCGGGGCATCTCGTTCACGGCTCAAGAGTAGGGAGGACGGCCACTCCGCCCGCGGTGCCACCGCAGTGGCCGAGTCCGTCCGAGGGTGCGTTCGTGGGCGACGAGTCCGAGGGTGCCTTCGTGGGCGACGAGTCCGCGGGCGCCTTGACGAGCGACAGGGCCGCCGCCGGGAGTTCCTCCGCATCCCTCGGGAGCTCGGCGGTGACCGTGAAGCCGCGCGCCGACGGGCCCGCCCACAAGGAGCCGCCCGCCGCCGCCAGACGCTCGGTCAGCCCCTTCAGACCGGTGCCGCCGACGCCCTCCACGGCCGGCTGGGCGGACGTGCCGGCGCCGTTGTCGGCCACCGTGAGCACGACACGCTCGTCCGTGCCCGCGACGGTGATCTCGCAGCGGCTCGCGCCACTGTGCCGTACGGCGTTGGTGACCGCCTCCCGCACCACCCAGCCCAGCAGCGCCTCCGTCTGCGGGGTCAGCGGCGGACCCGAGCGGCGTACGAGGGGCTCGATGCCGGCCGCCGTCAGCGCCGAGCGGGCCCGGTCCAGCTCCGTGCTGAGGCTGCCCTCGCGGTAGCCGGTGACCGCCTCGCGGATCTCGGTCAGCGCCTGACGGCCCACGGACTCGATGTCGGTGATCTGCGTCAGTGCCGCGTCCATGTCGCGGGACGCCAGACGGCGGGCCGCCTCCGACTTCACCACGATCACCGACAGGGTGTGGCCGAGCAGGTCGTGCAGGTCGCGCGAGAAGCGCAGCCGCTCCTCCTCCACCGCCCGCCGGGCCAGCTCCTCACGCGCCGCGCGCAGCTCCCGCACGGCCTCGCTCAGACCGAGGATCGCCGCCGTCACCATGGTGGACAGGAACGTGGCGTAGGCGATGTTGATCCCGTCCCAGCCGTCGTGCACGGCCGCGACCGCCCCGGCGAACGCCGACAGCAGCAGACCCGTCCTCCCCAGCGAGCGGCCGGCGCCGCGCAGGATCGCGCCCGTGGCCAGGCCGAGCAGCGGGAAGAACAGCAGCCAGTTGCCGCCGTAGCCGAGGGCGAGCCCGGTGGTCACCAGACCCATCAGCAGCAGCGCGACCCGCGTGGAGACCGCCTCGCGCCGCTCTCTGTCGAAGGCGCGGAAGACGATGTAGATGTACAGGGAGTTGAAAGTGAGGAGACCGATCCCGCCGATCCACGGATTCGGGGTCTCGCCCTGGAGGACGTTCGACAGTGAGCCCAGCCCCATCAGCAGCCAGGGCAGCAGCGCGAAGCCGGTGGGCGGCGGACCGGGAATGTCCTCCGCCTCCCCGGCCCGCTGCCGGGCCCTCCAGTCCGCCTTGAACCGCTCCTTGTTCTCCCGCCAGTGCCGCCGCGCCCGCCGCACCTCGCGGACATCGTCCCGCACCGACGCGATGTGGCAGGACACCCTGCGCGACCATCTCATGTCCCGTTCCCCCGATCCTTCTCCGGCTCGCCTCGGTCCTCCTCCGGACCGCCCCGGAGATTCCTCGCCCACGACGCTACGGTGCCGAGGGCGCCCCGGGCAGATGCGGTTGTACGGACTCGGGTAGGACAAATGTCACGGCCGACCACCGCGGGCGGAACACCACCGACCGCCCCGACGCCCCGCCAGGAGACTCATGCCCATCGACGCCGCCAAGGTGCTCTCCGCCGCCCCCCGGACCGACGAGATCTCCTGGACCGCCAAGGACGTCCAGCTCTACCACCTCGGCATCGGCGCGGGCGTCCCCGCCACCGACCCCGGCGAGCTGCGCTACGTCCTGGAGTCCCGGCTGCGCGTCCTGCCGAGCTTCGCCACCGTCGCCGGCGCGGGCCTGCCCGGCGTGATCCGCGCGCTGTCCGTGCCCGGGGTCGACGTCGACCTCGCCCGCGTCCTGCACGGCGGCCAGAGCCTCGTGCTCCACCGGCCGGTCCCCGCGCAGGGCACCGCGACCGCCACCGCCCGCATCACCGCGGTGTACGACAAGGGCACGGCCGCCCTCCTCGTCCTGCGCACCGAGGCCGCCGACGCCGAGGGCCCACTGTGGACGGACGAGGCCCGGATCTTCGTACGGGGAGAGGGCGGCTGGGGCGGCGACCGCGGGCCCTCCGCCCGGGACCGGGGCCAAACGCCCACCGGTGAGCCGGACGGTACCCTCCAGCCCGACCGCACCGTCGAGCCCGACCTCACCGTCGAACGGCGGACCCGTGCGGACCAGGCTCTGCTCTACCGGCTCAGCGGCGACGACAACCCGCTGCACGCCGACCCCGCGTTCGCCCGGGCGGCCGGGTTCGACCGGCCCGTCCTGCACGGACTGTGCACCTACGGCATGACGCTCAAGGCGGTCGTCGACACCCTGCTCGACGGCGACGTCACCCGCGTACGCTCCTACGCCACGCGTTTCGCCGGGGTGGTGTACCCGGGGGAGACCCTGCGCATCCGCATGCGGCGGCAGGCGAGCGGCAGGATCGGGGTGGCGGTGACCGCCGTCGAGCGGGGCGGGCCGCCGGTGCTGGCCGACACGGTCGTCGAGCTTTCCCGAACCGATACGGCGCGCTCCTGAACGGGCGACTCGCGAGCGGACGCGGACGCGGAGCGGCCCCGCCCTTCGCGGAGGTCCGCGGGAGGGGCGGGGCCGCTCGTCGCACTCCGCGCGTTGCGCGCCTCGTGCGCCGTGTGTGCCGTCAGGCCGCCGCTTCGGTCTGCTCCTGCGCCGGCTTGCGGTGCCGGCCGCTGGGGGCCGTCTCGCCGTCGTGGGAGGAGACCTGACCGCGGTGCTTCCCGTGTCCCTCGGACCGGGGAGCCTCCACGGAGGGCGGCTGGGTGCTGCTGGCGTCACTCATCGGAACAATTCACCCCGTCAACATCATCTTTCGTACAGCCGGGCGAGTCTAACCGGCACACCTCGGGCGAAATCCAGGCGGCCACGCCAACCGGCACGACTTCGTTACCTGGCCGCCGTACGGCCTGTCGCTCGCCGACCGTACGGCCTGTCAGCCAGCGGCCATCCGGCCGGTGAGCGCGGCCTGTTGCAGCGGCACGGGGCGGGCCGCCGCGGACGCCGGAGGTTCCGCTTCCGGCTCCTGGACGTGGGGCGTTCGCGACACCTCGTCCGCCGAGGAGGGCAGGGGGAGCGAGAAGGGGAGCGGGACCCTCGGAGGAGCCGCGGGCGGGGTGTCGTGCGGTGTGGGCGGGGTGTTGTGCGGTGTGCGCGGGGTGTCGTGCGGGGTGGGCAGGGTGTTGTGCGGGGTGGGCAGGGTGTTGTGCGGGGTGGGCAGGGTGTTGTGCGGGGTGGGCGGGATGTTGTGCGGTGTGCGGGCGTCCTGCGGACTCGGCGCAGGCTGTGGTGCCGCCCCCTCGGGGGACGCCGGACCGGCGACCCGGGGCCCGGGCAAACGGACCGCCGCGGGTGCCGCCGGCTCCCGAGCCGCGGCCGGCTCCCGGACCACCGCCGGGTCCTCGGCCGCCGTCGGCTCTTGCACTGCCGTCTGCGCGCGTGCCGCTGCTGGTTCCTGAGCCGCCGTCCGCCCGCCTGCCGCCTCCGGCTCCTGCGTCGCCGTCGGCTCCTCCTGCGTCGCCGTCGGCTCCTCCTGCGTCGCCGTCGGCTCCTCCTGCGGCGCCGCCTGCCCGCTTGCCGCCGCCGGGGCCGTCCACCGCGCCACTCCGCACGGCACCGCCGCCGTCGCGTACGGAAGCCGCAGCACGGCGTCCTCCGTCCACAGCCCGGCGCCCGCCAACCACCCGTCGGGCGCGGGCAGGTGACGTACCGTGCGCTCGGTGGGCCGCCACACTCCGATCCAGTTGCCGAACGGACCCTGACAGTGCAGCGCCACCGCGCAGTGCTCCGGTGTCAGCACCTGCCCCGGCTGGATCGCGAACGGCGTCATCGCGCAGTCCGGCGACAGCAGCAGGCACTCCGGGAACCGCACCGGCAGGGTGCTGCCGAGCACCCCCCAGCCGAGTCGTTGCCGCCCGGGCGAGGGCGCGTCCGAGCCGATCAGCAGCAGTCCGCTGTCGGGGTCGGCGAGCAGCAGCCGGTCGTCGCTGCCGGGAGTGATCTGGAGCAGTGGCGACACCGTGCCGCCGTCGCCCAGATCCACCACGACCGTCTTGGTGCGGCCGCCGGTCCGCCGGTCCAGCGCCAGCATCCGTCCCGTGCGGTCCAGCCACACACCGCCCGAGCAGTGGCCCGGTACCTCGGCCAGCAACTCGGGCCCGAAGGCGCCGCCCGCCACCAGCCACACCGCCGAGGACCGCGATCCCGCGGCGAGCGCGTACGCCCGTTCGCCGCCCGGCGCCGGGGGCAGCAGCCGCAGTTCGGTGCCCTCCGGGGACTCGACCGCGCCCAGCAGCAGTTCACCCGTGCCCGGGCCGGTCGGGTAGAGCAGTGAGAAGGTGTGCCGGCCGTCCACCAGCCGCCGGATGAGGACCCGGCCGTCGCTCATGGGCTGCACTTCCGTGCCGGGCTCCTCGGGCTGGTTGCCGGGCAGCGGCACCGCGTACGGCTCGGGCCCGTCCAGGGTCCAGCGCTCCGGGTACCAGGAGTCCCCGCTGCGGGTGAGCCGGGCGGCGTAGGCGCCGTCCACCGTGATGGCGCAGCCCGCTCGCGCCGCACCGCCGTCCTCGTCGGCCGCCGGCGGCGGTGGGGGGCCCTCCTGTTCGTGTGCCGCCGAAAACCCCGGAGAGGTACAGACTGTCATCCTTCGGTCACCTCCTGTGAGGACGCTAGTTTTCGTACGCACAGACGGGGGACCGGCGAGCGGGGGCTTCACCCGGACGGGTGGCCCAGGAACGATTCGCCTGAGAAAAGCGGAACGTTTGTGCTGGGCCTGTGCGACCCCTGGCCGGTGCGGCGACATCGGTTCGGCCGCGGCGAACACCCAGGTAGCCTTGCACTCGTGCCCCGTCTGTCTGAAGTCATCGCCGCGCTGGAGAGCCTGTGGCCCGCCGAGCGGGCCGAGTCCTGGGACGCGGTCGGCACCGTCGTGGGCGACCCCGGCCGGGAGGTCGGCCGGGTCCTGTTCGCCGTCGACCCGGTCCAGGAGATCGTCGACGAGGCGGTGAAGCTGGGCGCCGACCTGCTCGTCACCCACCACCCGCTCTATCTGCGCGGTACGACGACCGTGGCGGCCTCCACCTTCAAGGGCCGCGTGGTGCACACGCTGATCCGCAACGACATCGCCCTGCACGTGGCCCACACCAACGCCGACACCGCCGACCCGGGCGTGAGCGACGCGCTGGCCGGAGCGCTGGACCTCAGGGTCGTACGGCCGCTCGTGCCGGACACCACCGACCCGGAGGGCCGCCGGGGCCTGGGCCGGATCTGCGAACTGGACCACCCGCTGACCGTCCGCGAGCTCGCCGCGCTCGCCGCCCGGTGCCTGCCCGGCACCGCGCAGGGCATCCGGGTGGCCGGCGACCCCGAGGCCGTCGTCCGCACGGTCGCCGTCAGCGGCGGCTCCGGCGACAGCCTCTTCGACGCCGTACGGGCCGCGGGCGTCGACGCGTTCCTCACCGCGGACCTGCGCCACCACCCGGCCTCCGAGTTCGTCGCGGACCGCGTCGCGCACAGCCCCGTCGCCCTGCTCGACGCGGCGCACTGGGCCACCGAGTGGCCCTGGTGCGAGCTGGCCGCGGCCCAGCTCGACGAGATCTCCGACCGGCACGGATGGGACCTGCGCGTCCACGTCTCCAAGACGGTCACCGACCCCTGGACCGCCCACGCGGCGTCCACCGCCACCACCGACGAACCCCTGGGAGCCCCCAACTGAACGCCGCGCCCGCCGACCAGATCCGACTCCTCGACGTCCAGGCCCTCGACGTCCGCCTCCAGCAGCTCGCGCACAAGCGGAAGTCCCTGCCCGAGCACGCCGAGATCGAGTCGCTGACGAAGGACCTCACACAGCTGCGCGACCTGCTGGTGGCCGCGCAGACCGAGGAGAGCGACTGCGCCCGCGAGCAGACCAAGGCCGAACAGGACGTGGACCAGGTGCGCACCCGCGCCGCCCGCGACCAGCAGCGCCTGGACTCCGGTGCCGTCACCTCGCCCAAGGACCTGTCCAACCTCCAGCACGAGATCGCCTCGCTCGCCAAGCGCCAGGGCGACCTGGAGGACGTCGTCCTGGAGGTCATGGAGCGCCGCGAGTCCGCGCAGGAGCGGGTCGCCGAACTGACCGAGCGGGTCGCCTCCGTCCAGGCGAAGGCCGACGACGCCACCGCCCGCCGGGACGCGGCCTACGAGGAGCTCGACGGCGAGGCGGCCTCCGTCACCAAGGAACGCGAGGTCGTCGCCGGCTCCGTCCCCGCCGACCTGCTCAAGCTGTACGACAAGCTGCGCGAGCAGCAGGGCGGCATCGGCGCGGCCAAGCTGTACCAGCGCACCTGCCAGGGCTGCCGCCAGGAGCTCGCCATCACCGAGCTGAACGAGATCCGCGCCGCCGCCCCCGACACGGTCGTACGGTGCGAGAACTGCCGCCGCATCCTGGTGCGCACCACCGAGTCCGGTCTGTAAGGGGCGGTCGCGGTGCGGGAGTCCGGTGTGCGGGAGTTCGTCGTCGAGGCCGACGGCGGGTCGCGGGGCAACCCGGGGCCCGCGGGCTACGGGGCGGTCGTGCGGGACGCGGCGACCGGCCAGGCCCTGTCGGAGGTCGCCGAGTACCTCGGTGTCGTCACCAACAACGTGGCCGAGTACCGGGGCCTGCTCGCCGGTCTGCGCGCCGCGCGGGCGCTGGACCCGGCGGCGACCGTGCACGTCCGCATGGACTCCAAGCTCGTCGTCGAGCAGATGACGGGCCGCTGGAAGATCAAGCACCCGGACCTGAAGCCGCTGGCCGCCGAGGCCGCCCGCGTCTTCCCGCCCGAGCGGGTGACGTACGAGTGGATCCCGCGCGAGCGGAACAAGCACGCCGACCGGCTCGCCAACGAGGCGATGGACGCGGGTGCGCGAGGCGAGCAGTGGTCGGCGTCGGCGTCCACGGCGGAGCTGGAGGCGCCTGCCGCCGGCTCCATCGACGGGGAGGACCGGGAGGGCCCCGCCGCCGGCTCCACGGCCGGCCCCGACACCCCGGCCGCCGCCCGAGAGGACGCCGACACCGGAGCCGCCGCCCGAAAGGACGCCGACACCGGAGCCGCCGCCCGCGACGACGCCGACACCGGGGCCGCTCGCAAGGATGCCGACACTCGGGTCGCGCGCCCGGCGGCCCGCACTCGGGCCGCGCGCGCCGCGGCCGACGTACGGGCCGCGCGCAACGTCGCCACCCCCGGCTGGGCGCCCGCCGACCTCGGCGCACCCGCCACCCTCGTCCTGCTGCGCCACGGCGAGACGCCGCTGACCCCGCAGAAGCGGTTCTCCGGCAGCGGCGGCACCGACCCCTCGCTCTCCGCCGTCGGCCGGGAGCAGGCCGAGAAGGCCGCCGTGGCGCTCGCCCGGCGCGGCACGATCCAGGCCGTCGTCTCCTCCCCGCTGGCCCGGGCCCGCGAGACCGCCGCCGTCGTGGCCGCCGGCCTCGGTCTGGACGTGACGGTCGACGACGGCCTGCGCGAGACCGACTTCGGCGCCTGGGAAGGGCTCACCTTCGCCGAGGTGCGCGAACGCCACCCGGACGACCTCGACGCCTGGCTGGCCTCCGCGGACGCCGCACCCACCGGCGGCGGCGAGAGCTTCGCGGCGACCGCCACCAGGATCGCCGCCACCCGCGACAAGCTGGTCGCGGCCCACGCCGGCCGCACCGTCCTGCTCGTCACGCACGTCACGCCGATCAAGACCTTCGTCCGCCTGGCACTCGGCGCCCCACCTCAGTCCCTGTTCCGCATGGAGCTGTCGGCGGCCTCGCTGTCGGCGGTGGCGTACTACGCGGACGGCAACGCCAGCGTGCGGCTCCTCAACGACACGTCCCACCTGCGCTGAGCGCGGCGGCCGCCCGCGCCAGGCCCTCGATGCGGGCCCAGTCCCGGGCGGCCACCGCGTCCGCCGGAACCATCCAACTGCCGCCGACACACCCCACGTTGGGCAGCGCCAGATAGTCGGGCGCGGTGTCCGGGTCGATCCCGCCCGTCGGGCAGAACCGGGCCTGCGGAAGCGGCCCGGCCAGCGACTTCAGATACCCCGGGCCGCCGGCCGCCTGCGCCGGGAAGAACTTCATCTCCCGCACCCCGCGCTCCAGCAGCGCCACGACCTCCGAGACGGTCGACACCCCCGGCAGGTACGGCACCCCGGAACCCGCCATCGCCTCCAGCAGCGCCTCCGTCCACCCCGGGCTGACCAGGAACCGCGCCCCGTCGGCCACGCACTCCGCCACCTGCCCCGGCGTGATCACGGTGCCGGCGCCGACGATCGCGCCCGGCACCTCCCCGGCGATCGCCCGGATCGCCGCCCGCGCGGCCGGCGTCCGCAGCGTCACCTCGATCGCGGGCAGCCCGCCGGCCACCAGTGCCCGCGCGAGCGGTACGGCGTCGGAGGCGTCGTGAAGGACGACGACGGGCACGATGGGGGCGAGATCCAGCACGGAGGCGGGCAGAGCGGCGGAGGAAGCGGAGGGCATGCCCCTCATCCTGCCGATGCGATGCAGTACGCGCAAAGCTCATTGCACATGCTGCAACGTGCGGAACTGTGCCGCTGCGGCCCCGTCAGTGCACCTCGGTGACGATCACATCCAGCGCCCAGGCCTTCCCCGCCTTCGCGGGCGGCTCCGCCTCCACCACGAACCCGAGGTCACGCAGCGCCTCCACCAGCTCGGCGGGGTCCTTCGGCGCGGCCCCCTCGGCCAGCAGGCGGCGGACGATCCGTCCCTTGGTCGCCTTGTTGAAGTGGCTGACCACGGACCGCTTCTCGACGCCGTCCACGACCTGGGAGTGCAGCACGCGCACGCTCGCCGTCCGCGTGGCGACCTCGCCCTTCGGCTTCCAGGCGGCGGCGTAGGCGGCGGACCGCAGATCCAGGACGAGCCCGTCCCCGGCGGCCTCCGGCAGCACCGAGGCCATCGGCGTGCGCCAGTACGCGCCCAGCGCACCGAGCCCCGGCAGCTTCACGCCCATCGAACACCGGTAGGGAGGGATCCGGTCGGTCACCCGCACCGCGCCCCACAACCCGGAGAACACCAGCAGGGAGCGCGCGGCGCGCCGCTTGGCGGCGGTGTCGAGGGAGGCCAGCCCCAGGGCGTCGTACAGCACCCCGGTGTAGATCTCCCCGGCCGGCCGGGTGCCCGCCGTACGCAGCACGGCGTTCTTGGCGATCTCGCCGCGCAGTCCCTCGCTCAGCCCGAGCACCTCGCGCGCCTTGAGATTCTGGTCGGGATCCCCGGAGCAGAGCTCGACGAGTTCGTCCAGGACGGCCTCCCGGGCGGCGCTCAGCCCCGGCAGCGACAGCGACTCCGTCTTCAGTGGGGCGCCGCGTCCGGCGGAGGCCTTGCCTTCGGACGGGGGCAGCAGCACAAGCACGCGGTCTCTCCTTCAGCTGTTCACAGCGCTCCGCGCCAGCGTACTGAGGGTGCGCACCAGCCGTTCGGCCTCCTCCGCGTGGAAGCGGATCACCCGCACGGCCCGGCGCCTGCCGAGAAGGGGGACATGGGTGACCGGGGCGGAGAGTTCGAGGGTGAGCGAGGTCCGGGAGCCGACGGGGAGATCCAGTTCGCCGCCGGTGGGCCGGCGCGTGATCCGCCCCTCGCGACGCACGGACACGATCGCATCCAGCGGAACGAGCAGATCCACGTGGGCGGCCGACCGTAGGAGCAGGGTGTCCGCGGTCAGCAGGTGCGGCCGGAGCACGCACGCCGCGTGCAGACCGACGATCAGGACGACCGTGCCCACGCCGAGGAACGGCACCACCGCGTGCGCGGCCGGCGAGTTCCGCAGCAGTACGGACATCGTCACCGTCTCGATCCCGCACACCAACGCCAGCCCCGCCGTGACCGGCCCTCGCGCACGCGCGTACCCGAAGGCCTGTGCCCGCCCGCGGCCGACGACGGCGCGTTCCGTGATCCCCATGCGAGCAGTACAGACGTTGACGCAGCGGGAGGGTCAAGGCGGCGCTTCGCCACTGACGGGCGCGGTGCCGCTGTGCCACGATCGAAGGAACGGTTCCCGATCTCATGGACAGGTGATCTTGGGATGTCCGAGTCTGGCGAGCGACCGAAGGAGGGGCGCGACATGAGTGCCGTAGCGCATGAGCCCATCACGCCGGCCGAGGGACTGCTGGACATCTTCCTGTCCCTCGACACCCCGGAGGGCTTCCGGGCCGAACTGATCGAGGGGGAGATCGTCGTGACGCCGCCGCCGGACGGGGACCACGAGGACTGCATCAGCCAGATCGTGAAGCAGGTGATCAGGCGGTCCCGGACCGACATGGACTTCTCCGGGAACAAGGGCCTGAAGCTGAAGAGCGGCGGTGACTGCCCGAAGGACCACGTGATCCCGGACGGCACCTTCGCCCCCGCGGCCCTGCGCCTCTACCGTGGTGCCGACTCCTGGATGCCCTGCGACGGCGTCGCCATGGTCCTGGAGGTGACCTCCGCCAAGCCCAGGGCCGACCGCGAGACCAAACGCCGCTGCTACGCCCGCGGCGGCATCCCGCTGTACCTGCTCGTCGACCGGGAGGCCTCCTCGGTCACCCTGTTCAGCCAGCCGGAGAACGAGGACTACCGCGGGGTGTGCACCCTCCCCTTCGGCAAGGCTTTGCCCCTCCCCGAGCCGTTCGCCTTCGACCTGGAGACGACCGACTTCCTCTGACCCGTGCCGGGAGCGACGTGCCGGCCGCGCCCGGTACCATGGTCGACACGGCAGACGAGCCGGGCGGACGGCCGCGTGGAGTTCCCGCGAGGGGGCTTCCCGAGGAACGTCCGGGCTCCACAGGGCAGGGTGGTGGCTAACGGCCACCCGGGGTGACCCGCGGGACAGTGCCACAGAAAACAGACCGCCCGGCGCTTCGGCGCCGGGTAAGGGTGAAACGGTGGTGTAAGAGACCACCAGTGCCCAGGGTGACCTGGGCAGCTAGGTAAACCCCACCCGGAGCAAGGTCAAGAGGGAACCCCTTGGGGTTCCTGCGCGGACGTTCGAGGGCTGCCCGCCCGAGTCCGCGGGTAGACCGCACGAGGCCGGCGGCAACGCCGGTCCTAGATGGATGGCCGTCGCCGGAGGGCCCGCGAGGACCCTCCGGAACAGAACCCGGCGTACAGCCCGACTCGTCTGCCGCTACCTGCGGCTTTGCCTGTGAAAGGGCCTCTGATCTGTGTCGGAGGCCCTTTCCGGTCTTTCGTGGGCTTGCCGAGGCAGGTGGCGAGACATCCAGACGGGCCTCCATGCGTCAAGTGCGAGCCTTTCGTGACGTCCCCGTGCGCTGACCGCCATCGGTGTCAGAGGGCACTGACACACTGCGGCTCATGACTTCACGCGATCACCTTCGTTCCGCGGCCCCTCGTTCCCTGCGCGATCCGGAAGCTCTGCGCTCCCGGCTGGAGGCGGTACGGACCGAGCCCGTCGTGCGTCCTCTGAACGACTGGGTGGAGAAACTGCGAGTGCGCCTCGGCGAGGGCGAGTCCGTACCGTGGTTCGACCCCGCGTCCGGCGGCGTCGAGGCACGCAGTCTGTTCCTGTTGGAGGCACCTGGTCAGAAGTCCATGGGAGCGGAAGTTCGACTGCGCCGCACCGGCAGCGGCATCATCTCCATCGACAACGACGACCCGACCGCGCAGAACTGCTGGACGCTGCGGCACGAGGCCGGACTTCCCTACGACTTGTCCGTGCACTGGAACGTCGTGCCGTGGTACCTGGGCACCGCGGACCGTATCGCCGCCCCGGGGCGCACGGAGATACAGCGTGCGGTGCCGTTCCTGCACGAGGTGGTGTCAATGCTTCCCGCCCTGGAGGTCGTCGTTCCGATGGGCCGCAAGGCGCAGGCCGGCTGGACGGCCTACCAGGAGCAGTACGCGCCGAAGGTTCACACACTGCCCACCTGGCATCCCAGTCCCCGTGTCTTCGCCTCCCGCCCAACTGCTCGTGAGGACATACTGGCCACGCTGCGGCGAGCGGCGAAGCTGCTGGGCGCCGTCCGCTGAGACTCCAAGCGTGATGTCGCTGGTCGCTCGTGCTTGAACTGCGGTGATCGGTGGCCACAGGGCGACATGACGCCGTTGGCGAACATGCCGTCCAGAGCATGACCGTCTCCAAGGGCGGAACAGAACCCGCCGCACAGTCCGACTCGTCGGCCGCCCCCTCGGGCTTCGAAGCCGCAGCGCGGGTTTCGTATCGTGGCCCGATGGGCGATGACACCTGGGCCGCCGGACTGGCCGACCGTTTTGCCGATGCGTACGGCTCGGTCAAGGGATATGTGCGGACGTACGTGATGCACCAGCAGTTGCTGGAGCAGTTGCCGCCGCCCCCGGCGTCCGTGCTCGATGTCGGCGGTGGTGCGGGGCATCAGTCGTTCCCGCTGGCCGAGGCGGGTTACGACGTGACGCTGCTCGATCCGTCGCCGGCGATGCTGGACAAGGCGCGGGCGCGGCTCCAGCAGCTGCCCGACGAGGCGCGGCGACGCGTGACGCTCGTGGAGGGCGACGGTGAGCACGCCGACCAGGTCGTGAACGGCCGGCGCTTCGACGCCGTGCTGTGCCACGGCGTGCTCGGGTACGTGGCGGAGCCGGAGCCGCTGATCGAGCAGCTGTGCCGGTGCGCCGCGCCCGGCGGCCTCGTCTCGATCATGACGGGCAACGCCGAGACGACGGCGGTGCGCCCGGCCCTGGAACGGCGTTGGGACGACGCGCTGGCGGCGTTCGACACCCGGACCGGTGTCGGGGTGCTGGGCGTGGAAGCCCGGGCCGACAGGGTCGAGGAACTCGGTGAGCTGCTGCGTGGTCGCGGCGTGGAGCCGGTGCGCTGGTACGGGGTGTGGCTGTTCGCCGACTGGCTGGAGTTCGGCGGGGCCGAGCTGGACCCCGCCGACACGAAGCAGCTGGCGGCGATGGCCGCGGTCGAACTCGAGGCCGGTCGACGCGACCCCTACCGCCGGCTCAGCCGCGTCTTCCACCTCGTGGGGCGCAAGAGGGCCGCCTTGTAGCGCCGGGAGCGCCGTTTCGTGAGGCCGGGAGTGCTCTCTCGTACCGCCGCGGGGGCCGCCTCGTAGCGACAGAGATGCCACCCCGTGGCACGAGGGGCACCCCCGATGTCGCCGGTCAGCTGTTGAGGAGGACGGGGAAGGACTCCAGGTCGTTCTGGGTGAGGACGGGGAGGTTGCGGATCTCCTCGACGGGGACGGCCAGGGCCAGGCCGGGGAAACGGTCGAACAGGGCGGGGAGGGCGATACGGGCCTCCAGACGGGCGAGCGCCGCGCCCGGGCAGATGTGCGGGCCGTGCCCGAAGCTCATGTGCCGGATAGGTTCCGGCCGGGTGATGTCGAAGAGGTCGGCGTCCGGGCCGTGCTGCTCGGTGTCCCACCCGACCGCACGGTAGGAGATGACCACCCCGTCGCCCTTGGCGATCAGCGTGCCGCCGATCTCGATGTCCTCGGTGGCGAACCGCATCAGCAGGTGCGTGGTCGGGGTGTCCCAGCGCAGGGTCTCCTCGATCACCGTCTCCCACGGGATCTCCCCGTCGAGGACCTTGCGCAGCTGGTCGGGGTGGGTGAGCAGGGCGCGTACCGCGTTGAGGATGAGTCCGATGGTGGTCTCGTGGCCGGCCGCCACCATGGCCTTGAGGTTGCCCACCACCTCGTCCTCGGTGAGCGGCTCCCCGCCCTCGTCGGCCAGGATGAGCGCGCTGGTGAGGTCGTCGGTGGGCCGGGCGGTCTTCTCCCGCACCATGGCCCGGAAGAGGACGTCCATCTCCTCGATCACCGCCAGCCTCTCCTCCTGCGGGGTCAGCATGGAGAAGAACGCCTTGTATATGCGGTGCAGCTTCGGGTGCTCGGCCGGGTCGACACCCATCAGCACGCTCACCACGCTCAGCGGCAGCGGCAGGGCGAACCGGGTCTTCAGGTCCACCGGCCCGTCGGCGCCCGCTTCGGCCACGTCGTCCAGGAGCCGACCGGTGATCTCCTCGATGAGCGGCTGGAGTTCGGCGACCCGGCGGGGGGTGACCGCCTGCGCGGTCTTGGCCCGCAGCCGCCGGTGCTCGGCGCCGTCCACGGTGAACATGGAACGGCCCGTGTCGATCATCCCGATGAGCGGCCACTCCCGGGTGACCTCGCCGGTCTGCCACAGCCGCCAGGCGTTGATGTCCTTGACGAGGCGGGAGTCGGTGAGCAGCTGCCGGGCCTCGGCGTGGCGGGTGACGGTCCAGGCCTGGGCGCCGAGCAGGTCGATGCGGGTGAGGGGCCCGGCGTCACGCAGTTGCCGGGTCTCGCCCGCCAGGTCCCGCACCAGCGGGTCGATCACGAGTGTGTCCCCGGCGAAGGGGCATCTGCCGGCCGCCGGGTCCTCGGTGTGCTCGGCGGCGGTGTGCGGGCTGTTCAACGGTGGCCTCCAGTCGTGGGCACGGGGGTGAACCGTACGGGCAGTGCCGACATCCCGCGCAGGAAGGCGGAGGGCCGGCGGGCCAGGGTCTGCGCGGGTACCGACAGGTCCAGGTCGGGCAGCCGGTCCAGCAGCACCTCGATCCCGGTACGGGCGATGACCTCGGCGATCTCCTGGGCGGGGAAGGGGCAGCGGTACTCGCCGTAGCTGAACGCGAAGTGCGCGCTGTTGCCCGTATGCGGACCGTCGGTCGCCCGCGGCCCGTGCTGCCGGACCGCAGGGTCGGCATTGGCGCCGGCGAGGCCCAGCAACAGCATGTCCCCGGTGCGGATGGCACGGCCGCCCAGCTGGGTGTCGCGGGCCGCCCAGCGTCCGGAGAGGATCTGGGTGGGGGTGTCCTCCCACAGGACCTCGTTCATGGCCTGCGCCACGCTGTGGCGGCCGCCGCCGAGGGAGGCGGCGAACCGGTCGTCGGTGAGCATGAGCCGTATCGAGTTGCCGAGCCAGTCGGCGGTGGGAAGGTGTCCGGCGGCCGTGATGGCCATCAGGTCGAGCACGTACTCCTGATCGGTGAAGGGCTCCGAATGGGCGAGCATCCGGGAGGTCACGTCGGCGCCCGGCTGCGCCCGCTTGGTCTCCACCAGCCGCTGTATCAGCTCCCCGAACCGTGTGTAGGCCTGCTGCGCGTTCGCGCCGCCGTCGGCCAGCGAGTTGAGCACCCGGGCCATCTCCGGGCCGTCCTCGAAGGGGAATCCAACGATCCGGGCGAGCGCCAGCACCGGCAGCTGCACGGCGTACTCGGAGACCAGCTCGGCCGAGCCCCGGCCGCAGAAGCCGTCGATCAGCTCGTCGGCCAACCGCTCGGTGACGCCGCGCAGTTCGAAGAGGTCGACGCCCTCCAGGGCGGGAACTGCCATCTCGCAGTGGCGGCGGTGCTCCGCGCCGACGGTGTAGTAGATGGACGGCTGGCGCCGGCCGACCATCGGCAGCAGCGGCCAGTCCGCGGGGATGTTCTCCCACTGGTTCCACAGGCCCACGTCCCGGGGGAAGAGCACGGGGTCGCTGGTCACCTGGTGGAGTTCGCGGTAGCCGATGACCAGCCAGGCGGGGAACCCGCCGAGCTCCACGGGGACGACCGGGCCGTGCTCGCGGCGGATCTCCCGGTAGAGCCCCAGCGGGTCGGTGTGGAAGCGGGGTCCGCTGAGCGGCACGGCGTCGGTGCCTGTGTGGGCCGGGCAGCCGACGGGGGGCGCGGGGTGCGGCCGTCCGGCGGACGACGCGTCGGCGGACGGGACGTCGGTGGACGGAGCGTCGGGGGAGGGCGCGTCGGGGGAGGGCGAGGTCGTCACGATGCGGTCTCCCGGGCGGAGGCGAGGGCCTGAAGGTGCTCCACGAGCGTGATCAGCACGTTCTTGCTGGATGCGCGGGAGCGGGCGTCGCAGTCGACCAGGGGCACCCGCGGGTCCAGGTCGAGGGCGTCACGGAGCGCCTCCGGGGAGTGCCGCGGGCCGCCGAAGTCGTTGTGGGCCACGATGAACGGCGTCCCGTGGTGCTCCAGCCGGTCGATGGCGTACCAGGAGTCGGCCAGCCGCCGGGCGTCGACCAGGACCACCGCGCCGAGGGTGCCGGTGAACAGCCGGTCCCACAGGAACCAGAAGCGCTCCTGCCCGGGGGCGCCGAACAGGTAGAGCACGGTCCGCCGGTCGAGGGAGATGCGCCCGAAGTCGAAGGCGACGGTCGTCGCGGTCTTGCCCGCCACGCCGCCGAGGTCGTCGACTCCCCGGCCGGCCTGGGTCATCGTCTCCTCGGTGCTCAGCGGTCGGATGTCGCTGACCGAACGCACCAGGGTGGTCTTTCCGACGCCGAAACCGCCCACGACGACGATCTTCAGTCCGTTGTCGGCGGTGCGGCTCAGCGGGGCGCGGGCCACCGGGTCAGAGATTGCGTAGTCCAACGAGCACCTGCTCCAGGATGATCGGGTCGAGTAGTTGCGCCCGGGCGGGGGCGGTACGCGGATGCCGGGCGGTGATCACACCCATGTCCAGCAGGTCGGCCAGGAGGATCCGCACGATGCTGACGGGCAGCCGCAGGTCGGCCGCGATCTCGACGACCGCGGTGGGCAGACGGCACATGCGCAGGATCGCGGCGTGCTCCGACTGCATGCCCGGGCGCGGCTCGGACTCGCTGACCACCAGGGTCACCAGGTCGAACTCGTGCCCGTCCGCTCGGCTGCGGCCTCCGGTCAGGGTGTACAGCCGGTCGGGGTCGTCGTCCCGGCCCGGCCGGCTCATGCCGTGCCGTCCCCGGCGGGATCCCGCGGCGGAGCGCTGAGGTACTCCCCGAGCTGCTCGACCAGTTCGTGCATGTTGTGGCCGATCAGACCGGGCTCGGCGTCCTCGTCCGCGACGACCGCCACATGGGCGCCTTCGCCGGCCTCCACGATGAACAGGATGCCGCCGTAGAACTCGGTCATGGACTGGCGCACCCCGCCGGTCCCGTCCCCGAACTCCACGGAGGCGCCGTGCGAGAGGCTCTGGATGCCGGCGGAGATCGCCGCGAGTTGGTCGGCCCGGTCCTCGGAGAGTTCGCGGGTGTGACAGAGCTTCAGCCCGTCCCGGGACAGCACCAGGGCGTGCCTGGTTCCCGGCGTGCGCTCCAACAGGCCCTCCATCAGCCAGGTGAGTTCGGTCACCGCTGCGGCGGGTGCGGTCATCGGTCGTCCTCCGAGTGGGAAGCGGTAGCAGTGGAAGAGGGATCGCCGTCGGCCGGGCCCCGCGAGGCGGTGTCCACCGCGGGACCCTGACCGGTGACGGCTCGGCGGAACGCGCCGAGGCGGTCGGCGGAGGCGGCCGGCGCCGGGCGCGTCGTGACGCCTCCGGCGGGCCGCTGTTCCGCTCCGGGGACCCCTTCCGGGTGGGCGGCGGCGAGGGTGCGGCCGCGGCGCCGCTTCGGCAGGGCGCCGGCGCCGTGGGGCGTGGCGCCCGTGAGGTCCGCGGCAGCGGGCTCCACGCCGGTGGGGTCTACGGCTGTGGGGTCCGCGGCCGTACGGTCGGCCGCGGTCGGGGTCGCGCCCCCGGGAACCGTGGCCGTGGTGTGCTCCGGGGCGGTGCCCGTGGTGGACGGGAGCGCCACCGGCGGTGCGGAGGTCTTCGGCGCCGGCAGGGACGGGACCGGGGCGGCCTCGGGTTCCGGTGCCGGGTCGGGCTGGGGTCGGGTGACCAGTTCCTGCGGCAGCAGGACGACGACTCCGGTACCGCCGCTCGCCGAGGGCCGGAAGGAGACCGTCAGGCCGTGCTTGCGGGCGAGGCGCCCCACCACGGCGAGCCCGAGGCGGGTGCCGGACAGTTCGGCCAGTTCCTGCGAGGCCCCGGCGACGGCGTGTTCGGCCCGGCGAAGTGCGACGTCGCTCATCACCAGCCCGCTGTCCTCCACGGTGATCACCACGCCGGCGGGCACCTCCGAGACGTAGACGTGCACCTCGGTGGTGGGCGGCGAGAAGTTGCAGGCGTTGTCCAGGATCTCGGCCAGCGCGTGCATGACGCCCTCGGCGGCGTAGCCGGCGACCGCGACATCGGTGTTCGAGTGCAGCCGCACCCGCTGGTAGCCGGCGATCCGGCCCATGGCGCCGCGCAGCACCGACTCCATGACGATGGGCTTGGCCCAGCGGCGTCCGGAGCGGGCGCCGGTGAGCACCGCGATGCTGTCGGCCAGCCGGCCGGCCTGGGCGGTGCGGTGGTCCAGGTGCAGCAGGTCGCCCAGGACGTCGGGGTCGATGTGCCGGTGCTCCATCTCCCGTAGGTCCGCCAGCATGCCGGTGGCCAGCGCCTGCATCCGTCCGGCGACGTTGGCGCAGGCCGCGAGGGCCGCGGCCCGGCGGTTCTCGCTGCGGCCGAACTCCTCCGCCAGCCGGCGCAGCGCCCGTTGGTGGGCCGGGTCGGCCGGCTGGGGAACGGCGGCGAGTGCCGTCTCCCACGCGGAGCCGCCGCGCAACCGCTCCAGCAGCGCCGGCACGGTGTCGTCGGCGAACGCCCGTGCCGAGGCACCCGCCTCGGTGGACGTGGCCTCGGCCCGCCGCCACGCACGGCCGGCCAGCTCGCGCTGGTGGACCGCGGTGGCCACGGCGGCGCAGAGCGCCACCGCGGCGGCACCCGCTCCGATCGCCAGGGGAGTGCGGAACGACGCGGGGGCGGAGGCCACCGCCCACACCACGACGGCCGCGGCCACGACCGCGGTGGCGAGCAGCGCTCGCAGGGTGGTGCGCGGCGAGGGACGCCCCGCGCGGGGGCCGGCCGCGTCTGTGTGCACTCTCATCGACTGGGTCCTCGGGGCGTGTCGGTTGCCGGTCGGTCGATGAACGACACAGTTGAGGTCGTGTTCTCGACAATTCGTGCTCATCATATGAGGAGTTGACGATGACTCGGGAGTGCAGCCTGAGACGCTTGCGTCACTGTGTGACCGAAAATGATCGTTGTGGTGACCGGCTTCTGTCGTTCCGGGGCGGGGCACGGACCCGGAAGCGCGCGCGGAATCCGTGTGATCATCCATCGTCAGAGCCGCACCCTGCCGCGCCACGGAGGAACACCATGCAGCGCACCGTCCCGACGACCGCCGGTCCCCTTCCCGTGCCCTCTCCCGACCATCGGTGGACCGTCCTGTTCTTCATCACCGAGCCCGGCATCGGCGAGCGACTGCCCGAACTCGGCGGCTGCACCACGGGACTGTGTTCGGCGCGCGACGCGGCGGCGGTGTTCGCCCGCGCCGACGCCCGGGTGCTCGGCGTCAGCGCCCACGCCCCCGGCCGTCTGGCCGAGTTCGCCGAGGACCGCTCCCTCGGCTATCCGCTCGTCGGTGACGAGGACCTGTCCCTGGGCCGCGCGTTGGGCGTCCCCGAGGTGCGGGCCGAGGGCCGGACCTTGTTCGCGCGTGCCGCCGTCGTCCTGGACCGCACGGGCCGGGTGCGGTCCCTGATCCACCCGGTGCCGGAGCCGGAGCGGCACGCCGAGCTGGTGCTGGAGCAGTTGGCCCTTCTCGCGGATCCGGGTGGCACGCCCACGAACTGACGGAGCGCCACAGTGCCCGGGCTCGCGGTCACCGCCACCCGCGTGACCGCGCACGTCTCTTCGGCGGCCGACCGCCGCTTCCTTCGGCCGCGGCGGCCCGACCGGTGCGAAAGAGGCGGGCCGGATGGACACGCTGGGAGTGGACGCCTGCGGCGAGCGCGCTCGGCGGTTCAGTCGGAGGTGGGTTCGGCCTGCGCCCCGGAAGCCCCGGCCGCTCCGAGTGAACGCTCCCTCACCCGAACCAGGTGGCGGTCGAAGACCTCCCGTGCGTCGGGGGTCAGGGTGCGCAGGGCCACCAGCGCCGTGACGATCACGTCGCACAGCTCGTACTGGACGTCCTCCCAGGTGTGGGTGGTGCCCTTGCGCGGGTTCTGGCCCATCACGCCGATCACTGCCTGGGCGGCCTCGCCTACCTCCTCGGACAGCTTGAGCATCCTCAGCAGCAGGCCTTCCCGGCCGCCGTACGGTCCGTGTGTGTCGAGCCAGGTCCACAGGGCGTCGACGGAGGTCCAGAGGTCCGCGGGGGTAGCCGTCGGGTGCTGATCGCTCATGGACACGCAGCCTGCCACGGCCGCGTCGCTCTCTGAACCCGCCCTCGCGGCAGACGGGTCGGTCACTCCTCGAACAGCGCCTCCTGTTGCCCTTCCTTCTGGCGGCGCAGATGCCTGAGGCGGGCCCCGATGACCAGAGAGGTGGCCGCGGCCGTCACCGCGAACGACACCGGGACCATCCAGCCGCGGTTGACGGCGTGGCCGAGAGCGTGGTCCACGGAGAGGCGGCCGGGGCCGCTGATCGCGAGGCCGGCGGCCGTCAGGCCCAGCGAGGCCGCGTACTCGTAGCCGCCGCCCTGGGCGAAGAAGCCGTTCGGCGCGTGCACCGCCGCCGCCCCCGCCATCGCTCCGGCCGCGGCGGAGCCCGCCGCCGGGGTCGCCAGGCCCAGGGCCAGCAGCAGACCGCCGCCCGACTCCGCCAGTCCCGCCGCCGTCGCGCTCGCCTTCCCCGGTCGGTAGCCGACGGACTCCATGAACTGCCCGGTCCCTTCCAGGCCGGCCCCGCCGAACCAGCCGAGCAGCTTCTGCGCGCCGTGCGCGGCCAGCACGCCTCCCGTTCCCAGCCGGAGCAGCAGCAGGCCCACATCACGTCGGTCGTAACAGGTCACGGTGACTCCAGACGGCTCCAGGGGCAGGACTCGGGATTCCCTCGGGGTTCCCACCCTCGCACCGGGAACACCCGCTCGGCCCGCCCACGGCGCTGTTCGGGTGGCGAGGAGCCGGGGCCGGTGTGACTCTGCCGACATGACGATTCAGACCGCCAGACTCAGCGACCCGGCCGTCCGCGCCTTCGTCACCGCCGTCAACGCCCATGACCGCGAGGGGTTCATGCAGATCCTCGCGCCCGGCGCGACCATGGCGGACGACGGCTCCGACCGCGACCTCGCCGAGTGGATCGAGCAGGAGATCTTTTCCACGCACGGGCACATGCAGGTCGACAACGAGTCCCGGGGCGGCCGCGCTCTCCTCGCCCGCTACAGCAACGACACCTGGGGCGAGATGCGCACCCGGTGGACGTTCACCGTCGCCGACGACGGGCGGATCGCCCGGTTCGAGACCGAGCAGGCGTGACCCCGGGCGTCACGGGGGCCCAGGGCGGCGGCGCGTGCCGGACGAGCCGGGCGACTTGCGCCGGATGAGTGAGATGACCGACCTGGCGTCCTTCCTTTGGTGATCTTTTGATCCACCTTTGAAGGAGCGTCGTGCACAGGCCCGACGTGGCTTTGTACGGTCCCGGGGTGCGTGATTCCTCTTCGTCCCCCCGGTTCCCCCTGCCCGACCCGCCCGACCCGCCCGACCCGCCCGACCCGCCCGACGTGCCCGACCTGACTCCGCCCTCCGCCCCATCCGCCCCGTCCACGCCGTCGCCGCGGTCCGCCCCGGTCTCCCGGCGCTCCCTGCTGGCGCTGGCCGCGGCCGGTCCGTCGGCCGTCCTGTCCGGCGCTGTCCCGGCCTCGGCCGCCGGTCCGGGCGTGATCGGCGGTGCGCGGCTGGCCCGGAGCGGGGTGCAGGCGCAGAGCACCACCGGCCTGCCGGGGAAGCTGACCGCCCGCGCCTGGCTGGTCGCCGACGGGGAGAGCGGGGAGGTGCTCGCCGCATACCGCGCGCACCAGCGCCTGGCGCCCGCGTCCACCCTGAAGATGCTGTTCGCGGACACCGTGCTGAAGAAGTTCCCCCGCTCCCGGCGGTACAAGGTCACCGCTGCCGACCTGGCCGACATCCCAGCCGGTTCGAGCCTCGTCGGCATCCAGCCCGGAACCACCTACAGCGTCGAGCAGTTGTGGCAGGGCGTTTTCCTGCGTTCGGGCAACGACGCCGTGCACGTGCTCGCCCACATGAACGGCGGCGTGGCGAAGACGGTCGCCGAGATGCAGGCCAGGGCGCAGGACCTCCAGGCCCTGGACACGCACGTGGTCAGCCCGGACGGCTTCGACCACCCGGGCCAGCTGTCCTCGGCGTACGACCTGACCCTGTTCGCCCGGCACGGGCTGCGGAACGCCGACTTCCGCGGCTACTGCGGCACCCGCACCGCCGACTTCCCGGCCGGTGGGAAGAAGACCTTCCAGATCCAGAACACCGACCGTCTGCTGACCGGGAGCTGGGGTCTGAGGAGGTACGACGGCATCATCGGTGTGAAGAACGGCTACACCAGCCACGCCGGCAACACCTTCACCGGTGCCGCCGTCCGCGGTGGCCGCACCCTGCTGGTCACGGTGATGCACCCCGCGGCCGGCGCCAACGCCGTCTACGAGGAGACCGCCGCGCTGTTCGACTGGGGCTTCGCACACGGTCGTTCGGCACGGGCCGTGGGCAGGCTGGTCGAGCCGTTGAGCGAGGGCGGGACGACGACGGCGGCGGCCGGCCCGTCCGGACGGAAGGCCGACCCGGCCGGCGTGGGGGCGTCCGGTGCCACGGCGCGCCACGGGCCGTCGGCCTGGCGGCTGATGGAGGGTGCGGGCGGTACGGCCGTACTCCTCGCGGGCGGGGCGTGGGCCCTGCGCCGGCGTCGGGCGGCGGCGCAGGCGGCGCGGGCCGACTCGGCGGGCCGTCACCGCCGTTGAGCGATCTGCACATCCGGAATTCAACAATCCGCGCCGAACCGCTCGGTCACCGGCTTATGCTCGACGCCTCCTTCACCAAAGCTTCACAGTTGGGTGGAGGGCTTCCGTCGGCGGGGTTCCGGTCCGGCGGGGCCTTCGCCGAGCCGAACCGCGTTCAGCGGACGTCCGCAGGTCGCGCGCACAGCCACATCCAGGGGAGGGGGCGGCAGCCGCTCCATGGCACCGGTAGGGGGGACCCCGCGTGGGACCGCGGGGTGCGCACCGGTACGTGGAGCGGCTGCCGCATTCGGGGCCCCGGTGCGCTCAGCCGCGTCCCACGTACGGCATCGTCGTCGCCAGCACCGTCGCGAACTGCACGTTCGCCTCCAGCGGCAGTTCGGCCATGTGCCGTACCGTGCGCGCCACATCGGCCACGTCCATCAACGGTTCCGGGACCGTCCGGCCGTCGGCCTGGAGCGCGCCCGTCTGCATCCGGGCCGTCATGTCCGTGGCCGCGTTGCCGATGTCGATCTGGCCCACCGCGATCCGGTACGGGCGCCCGTCCAGCGACAGCGACTTGGTCAGGCCGGTCAGCGCGTGCTTGGTGGCGGTGTAGGGCGCCGAGTGCGGCCGGGGCGTGTGCGCCGAGATCGAGCCGTTGTTGATGATCCGGCCGCCCTGCGGGTCCTGCGCCTTCATCTGGCGGTACGCCGCCTGGGCGCACAGGAACGCCCCGTTGAGGTTGGTGCCGACCACGTGCTGCCACGCCTCGTACGGCAGGTCCTCCACCGGCACACCGCCCGGTCCGGTCGTCCCCGCGTTGTTGAACAGCAGGTCGACCCGCCCGAAGCGTGCGACGGTGGCGGCGAACAGCGCGGCCACGTCGTCGGGTCGGGCCACATCGGTGCGTACGGCCAGCCACGCGGCCTCGGGCACGAGTGCCGCCGTCTCCGCGAGCGTCTCCGGCCGCCGGCCCGCGAGCGCCACGGACCAGCCCGTGCGCAGAAGTTCCACGGCCACGGCCCGCCCGATGCCCGATCCGGCCCCGGTCACCACGGCGATCTTCGATGAGGTGTCGGTCATGGCACCGGAGCGTACGAGGACCATCCGTCATGCGGAATCCCCCGTCCGTCATGCGGAGGGTCAGACGAGCGCGGGCTCCGCGGACTCGGTGGCCTCCCCCGGATAGCGCACCCCGATCCGCTCCCGGATCGCGTCCAGCGTCCGCATCACCGCCAGCGTGCCGTCCAGAGGTACGACCGGCGACTCGGTCTCGCCGGCGCGCAGCGCGCGCATCACCTCCAGCGCCTCGTGCCGCATGGTGGTGCGCGGACCGTCCGCCGGGTCGGCGGTGAACTCCTCCGGGTCGCGGCCGTCGCGGTGCAGCACGAAACGCTCCGGGTGGAAGAAGCCCGACGGGATGTCGATACGGCCCTTCGAGCCGGTGACCGAGGCGCCGTTCGCCGTACCCCCGGTGATGGAGCAGTGCACCTGGGCCAGCGCCCCGCCGTCCCAGGAGAGTACGGCGCCCGTCTGGAGGTCGACGCCCTCGGGCGAGAGCACCGCCCGGGCCGTCATGCCCGACGGCTCGCCGAGCAGCAGATGCGCGAACGACACCGGGTAGACGCCGAGGTCGAGCAGCGCCCCGCCGCCCAGCCGGGGGTCCCGCAGCCGGTGCGAGGGCGGGAACGGCCCGGCGAGCCCGAAGTCGGCCTGCACGGTGCGCACGTCACCGATCGCCCCGTCGTCGACCAGCGTCTTCAGCCGCCGTACCAGCGGGTTGCAGTACATCCACATGGCCTCCATGAGGAAGCGGTCGTGCCGCCTGGCCAGGGCGACCAGTTCCTCGGCCTCCCGCAGGTTCAGCGTGAACGGCTTCTCGCACAGCACGTGACGCCCGGCCTCCAGGCAGAGGCCGGCGGCGGCGCGATGGGCCGAGTGCGGGGTGGCGACGTAGACGACATCGATGTCACCGTCCTGAGCGAGTTCCTCCCAGGAGCCGTACGCCCGAGGAATCCCGAACCGTTCGGCGAACGCCTTCGCCGACTCCGTACGGCGCGAGGCCACCGCCACGACCTCGGCTTCGGGCAGGTCCACCAGATCCGCGGTGAACGCCGCGGCGATTCCACCGGTCGCCAGAATCCCCCAGCGCACCTTCTTCTGGCTTGTATCGGATATCCCGGACATACCGGACCCCACCCTCGATCTTGTGTTCCTCGATACGGCGTACGAGCTGAGAGCATAGAGGGCGGATCGGCCGGAGAGGGAGGGACGCATGTCCGAAGGAGGGGCGTCGGCGCCGCGCGCGCCGGAGGAGCCGATACCGATCGCACCGGCCGCACCGACCGTGCCCGAGCAGGCGCGGGCCGCCCTACGGGAGCAGTCGGGGGCCGCCGTACGGGAGCAGTCGGGGGCCGCCGTACGGGAGCAGTCGGGGGCCGCCCTACGGGAGCAGCCGGGGGCCGCCGTACGGGAGCCGGCGCCGACGGCCGCACCGCGGCCCGGACGGCACACCGGGCCGGCCGGCCCGGACCTCCGCGCCGGAGCCCGCCGCACCGGCCTCCTGGTGACCCTGATCCTCGGCGGCCTGACCGCCACACCCCCGCTCGCGATGGACATGTACCTCCCCTCGCTCCCGGAGGTGACCCGCTCCCTGCACGCCCCGGCCGCCACCGTCCAGCTCACCCTCACCGCCTGCCTGGCCGGCATGGCGCTCGGACAGCTGGTCGTCGGCCCGATGAGCGACCGCTGGGGCCGCAGGCGCCCGCTGCTTGCCGGTCTGGCCGTCTACGTCCTGGCCACCGCCCTGTGCGCGCTCGCGCCGAACGTCGAGGTACTGGTCGCCTTCCGGCTGGCGCAGGGCCTGGCGGGCGCGGCCGGCATCGTCATCGCCCGCGCGACGGTCCGCGACCTGTACGACGGCGTGGCCATGGCGCGGTTCTTCTCCACGCTGATGCTGGTCTCCGGGGTCGCCCCCATCGTGGCGCCGCTGATCGGCGGTCAGATCCTGCGGGTGACGGACTGGCGGGGCGTGTTCGTGGTCCTCACGGTGCTCGGAGTGCTGCTGGGCGCGGTCGTGTGGACCAGGCTGCCGGAGACCCTGCCGCCCGCCGAACGCCATGAGGGCGGCGTCGGGGAGGCGCTGCGCGCGATGCGCGGACTGCTCGCCGACCGCGCCTTCACCGGGTACATGATCGCGGGCGGCTTCGCCTTCGCCGCGCTCTTCGCCTACATCAGCGCGTCCCCCTTCGTGATCCAGGAGATCTACGGCGCCTCCCCGCAGACGTTCAGCCTGCTGTTCGGGCTCAACTCGGTCGGGCTGGTCGCCGTCGGCCAGATCAACGGCAAGGTGCTCGTCGGCCGGGTCCGGCTGGACCGGGTGCTGGCCGCCGGCCTCACCGTCGTCATCCTGGCGGCCGGCGCCCTGCTGCTGATGGCGACGGGCGCGCTCGGCGAGGTCGGCCTGACGCCCGTGGCGGCCGCGCTGTTCGTGCTGATGTCCGCGATGGGCGTCACCCTGCCCAACACCCAGGCCCTCGCCCTGATGCGCACCCGGCACAACGCCGGTTCCGCGTCCGCGCTGCTCGGCACGTCCTCCTTCCTCATCGGCGCGGTCGCCTCCCCGCTCGTCGGGATCGCCGGCGAGCACACCGCCGTGCCCATGGCGGTCGTCCAACTGGCGGCCGCCCTGGTGGCGCTGGCCTGCTTCGTGGGAATGTGCCGACCCGGGAAGGACGTCACGAGCACGGAGACCACGAGCGGGGGGACCGTGAGCGCGGAGACCGTGAATGCGGGTGAGGAGAGCTGAGCGCGCCGAGACTGCGCAGGGACACACCGGGGAAGGCCGGACTGGACCCCGCCGAACTGAACCACCTCGTCTCCGAGGTCCGCGCCCTCACCACGGGCGAGCGCCCCTGGACGGCGGGCGCCGTCGTCGTCGCCGGGCGCGGCCCCGTGATCGCCGTGGCGGAGGCCGCGGGCTGGGCCGTACGGTACGGCTCCTACGACCCCGTCACCGACCGTGGCGTCGAACTGCCGCCCGAGGCATGGGTGCCAATGACCCTCGACACCCCCTTCGACCTGGCCTCCCTCACCAAACTGTGCACGGCGGTGGCCGCCGTGCAGCAGATCGAGCGGGGCACGCTCGGGATCGACGCGCGGGTGGGGTCGTATCTGCCGGAGTTCCGCGCCGCCGCCGCGAGCGGCATCACCGTACGGCAGTTGCTCACCCACACCTCCGGGCTGCGCCCCGAACTGCCGCTGTACGACTGCCCGGACCGGGCGGCCCGGCTGGCGATGCTGAGGGCCGAGCAACCGGTGACGGCGCCCGGCGCCCACGTGTACTCGGACCTGAACCCGCTCCTGCTCCAGCACGTCCTGGAGCGCGTCACCGGCCGCCCCCTGGACACGCTGATCCACGACGGGATCACCCGCCCGCTGGGCATGACGTCCACACGCTTCGGTCCGTGCCCCGGCGCGGCGGCCACCGAGGACCAGCGGCGGCCCTGGGCCAAGGTGGACCGGGGGATGCTGCGCGGTGAGGTCCACGACGAGAACGCGTGGGCGCTGGGGGGCGTCGCCGGGCACGCGGGACTGTTCTCCACGGCCGGGGACCTGGCCGTCTTCTGCCGGACCCTGCTGGCGGGCGGGGCGTACGGGCCCGCCCGGATCCTCGGCCCCGACTTCGTCGAGCTGCTGCTGGCCCCGCCGGGTCTGGGCTTCGCGGTCGACCAGCCGTGGTTCATGGGGGAGCTGGCGGGCGGGGGAGCGGCCGGTCACACGGGGTTCACCGGGACGTCGCTCGTTCTGGACCCGGTCACGGACACGTTCCTCGTGCTGCTGGCCAACACGGTCCACCCGCGCCGCCGCCCACCGGACAACGGCCCGCGCGCGGCAGCGGCGAGCCGTTTGGCCCGCGCCGTGCGGGGCGCGTGAGCGGCGGTTCTGCTCCGCCCAGCCGCCCCCACCGTTCCACCCCCCGGGGCCCCGCCCCCGAACCCGCGTTCGGGCCACGCCCCCCGCGGCGGGTCGGGGCCCGCCCCTCCTCCCGTGGGCCTGCGAGAATCGAAGGGTGAACGACCCCGTTGCTCCCGTGGCCCCCGACGCACCCGCCGCCCCAGTGGTCCCCGACGTCTCGTCGGCGGAGCTGCTCCGTGCCGCTCTCGCCGGGCTGCTGGACGGGCTGCCGCCGCGGCAGGCGGCAGGGGCCGTGGAGCGGCTGATCGCCAACTACCGGGGGAGCACCCCGACCGACGCGCCGATCCTGCGCGACCGCGCGGACGTGGCCGCCTACGCCGCCTACCGGATGCCCGCCACCTTCGAGGCGGTGTCTGCCGCGCTGGAGGCGTTCGCGGCCGCCGTGCCCGGGTGGGCGCCCGCCGGGCATGTGGACGTCGGCGGCGGGACGGGCGCCGCGACCTGGGCCGTCGCCGCCACCTGGCCGGGGGCCCGGCCGGTCACCGTGCTCGACTGGGCCGAGCCCGCGCTCGCCCTCGGCCGGGAACTCGCCACCGGCCACCCCGCCCTGCGCGACGTCCGCTGGCAGCGCGCCCGCATCGGTGCGGCCCTCACCCTCGACCCCACCGACCTGGTCACCGTCTCCTACGTCCTCAACGAACTCACCGAGGCCGACCGAACCTCGGTCGTGGACGCCGCCGTGGACGCCGCCCAGGCCGTCGTGGTCGTGGAAGCGGGCACCCCCGCCGGCTACGCCCGCGTCATCGAGGCCCGCGACCGGCTCGTCGCGGCCGGATTCCACATCGCCGCGCCCTGCCCGCACAGCGCCGCCTGCCCCATCGTGCCGGGCACGGACTGGTGCCACTTCTCGGCCCGGGTCAGCCGGTCCTCCCTGCACCGCCAGGTCAAGGGCGGCTCCCTCGCCTACGAGGACGAGAAGTTCAGCTACGTGGCCGCGACCCGCCTCCCGGTCACCCCCGCCCCCGCCCGTGTCGTCCGGCGCCCCCAGATCCGCAAGGGCCAGGTCCTCCTGGACCTGTGCGAGCCCGACGAACAACTCCGCCGCCGCACGATCACCAAACGCCACGGCGACCTCTACAGGGCAGCCCGCGACGCGGACTGGGGCGACCCCTGGCCCCGGCCCGAGTAGCAACCCGGGCCCGGCGCGCGACCGCGGGCCGGGGGCGAACCCGGACTCCGGGCCGACCCGCGCCCAGGTACAACCTGCGGCCGCCCGGCGGCGGGAGCGGGTCGTGGGGGTGCGTCCCAGCCCCGCCGTGTCGGGGCGGTCCCCGACCCCGGGCCGACCGGCACCTGGGTGCAACCTGCGGCCGCCCGGCGGCGGGAGCGGGTCGTGGGGGTGCGTCACAGCCCGCCGCGTACCGCGGTCCCTGCTCCGGCCGACCCGACTCCTCCGGGCCGTACGTCCGTGGGCGGCGGGGCTGGACGCACCCCCGCGGCCCCGACCCACCACGTACCCGACGCGCGACGGGCACCGCACTCACCCGTACGCGCCCGCACCCACCGCACCGGCCCACGCCGCCCCACCGCACCGGCCCTGCCGCCCGTCCCCACCCGCACCGCCCGGTCTCACCCCCGCAACTCCAGCGAGCAGCACTTCACACCCCCACCCCCCTTGTGCAGCTCGCCCATCTCCACCCCGACCGGCTCGAACCCCCGCTCGCGCAGCGCACCGCACAGCCCCGTCGCCGTCTGTGGCAGCACCACGTGCAGCCCGTCGGACACCGCGTTCAGCCCGAGCGCCACCGCGTCCTCCTCCGCCGCGATCAGCGCGTCCGGGAACAACCCCCGCAGCACCTCCCGGCTGCCGGGGGAGAAGGCCGGCGGGTAGTACGCCACCTCGCCCGCCGCGTCGTCGAGCACGGCCAGCGCCAGCCCGAGGTGATGGAAACGGGGATCGACCAGTTCCAGACCGATCACCGGCCGCCCGAAGAACTCCTGTGCCTCGCCGTGCGCCAGCGGGTTCGTCCTGAAGCCGTGCCCGGCCAGCAGAAAGGAGGCGGTGACGGCGACATCGCCCTCACCCTCGTTGATGTGGACGGGCACATGCAGATGCGCGAACCCGTTCGCCGCGAACCACTCCAGATGCGCCTCGGCCTCCGGCTCCCGCCGTGGGTGGGCGAACCGGGCCCCGAACACCCGCCCGTCGACCACCGTGGAGCCGTTCGCCGTGAACACCATGTCCGGCAGCGTCGGCTGCGGCCCCAGTTCCTCGACGGTGTGGCCGAGAGACCGGTACACGTCACGCAGCCGTTCCCACTGGGCCTGGGCCAGCGCGACGTCGACCGGCTTGGCCGGATCCGTCCACGGCTCGGTGGCGTACGCGAGGTCGAAGTGTGCGGGTGGGCACATGAGGTAACGCCGGGGTGTGGCGCTGCGGGAACGGACCAAGGCGGCCTCCTCGGGTACCGCGGGGCTGCTTCGAGCCCATGGTGCGCCCGGTACGGCCGTGGCGCGCGGGCCGGGCACCGGCCTTCGCCCACCCGAGTGGTACGCGCCCCCTGACCTGCGTGCCCCTGAGGCGACGCCCGTGAGGAACACACCACGAACCTCGACCTCGGCGAGCAGCCGGCCCGGGCAGGTGCCGTACGGGATAACCGACACCGGCGACCTCGCCGCCGACCTCAAGGCGGTGCTGCGGGCCGGCGTCGACGAACTGCTCGACCCGCGGTTCGAGGCGCCGACGCGGGCGCCGGCCGCCGAGGGCCTGGTGAGCGAGCAGCTCGGCCGGGAGTTCGTGGCCAAGCTGCTGGAACCGCGGCGCCGGCTGTACGTGCACCGGCTGCGCGCCGCCCGGGCCACCGGGACTGTACGCCCCGACGTGGACCCCCTGTCGCCCTGGAACTCTTCCTCTTCCCGCTCGCCCGGCGCCGGCCGCAGCGCACGGCCCCCATCACGCAGGCCTACACCGACGCTCTCGTCGGCTACGCACTGTACGGGCCGGCACCACGCTGAGCGGCGACGCCGGACCCGGACACGGGGCCGCGGTCAACGCGGCCGCGGGATGGTGGGACCATGGACGAAGCTGTCCAGACGTAGCTGTACCCACCAGCGAGGCGAGGGGATAGATGAGCGCGGAGTTCGGCGGCCCAACCGGCCGGCAGGGCAAACTCTCCCAGTGGCTGCGCGGACGCCGCCCCAAGGAGGCCGCCGGGGACGGCGGACGTGAGACTCTGCTGCTCGCCGCCGTCGGTGCGGGACTGCCGCTGGCGCCCGCCGCGCACCCGGGCTCCGGCTACGGCTGTTCCTGCGACCGGGTCGGCTGTCCCACGCCCGCCCGGCACCCGGTGTCCTTCGCCTGGCAGACGCAGTCCACGACCGACCGCGCGCAGGTCGAGCGGTGGGCCCGACACCAGCCGCAGGCCAACTTCATCACCGCGACCGGCATGGTGCACGACGTGCTGGACGTGCCGGTGGAGGCCGGACGGGAGGCCCTGGAGCGGCTGTTCGCCGCCAGCGTCGAGACGGGACCGGTCGCCGAGAGCGACGACGGCCGCATGCTGTTCTTCACCCTCACCCGCGGCACGCCCGAGGACGAGGACGAGTGGTGGCCCTGCGAGCTGGACTGCCATCCGGAGACCATGGACGAGCATCCCGGGCTGCGCTGGCACTGCCGGGGCTCCTACGTCCTCGTACCGCCGGCCCGGCTGCCCGGCGACGGCGACCGGTCGGTGCGCTGGGTACGCGGCCCCGAGCATCCGCTGCCCGACCCGCTCAGCCTCCTCGAGGCCCTCACCGACGCCTGCGCCCGCCACGCCGGCCAGGAACCCGGCCACATCGGCGCGGCCTGGCCCCTGGGCCACTGAAACCGCCGCCGCGAGCCCTCGCAAGGCCTTCCGAGCAACCCGGCACGGTGCCCCGAGCAGCCCCCACGGCGCCCCGCGTCACCCGCCCTGTGCCGTCGTCATCCCCTGCACGCGCCCCACGACCGTGAGCTTCCCCTGGCCCTTCGCCCCGTCATCGCCGGAGCCGGCCGAACCCACCGAGCCCGCCGCCGGGTCCAGCACGGCCTCGTTGGAGACGAACTCCATCGTCAGCGACTGCTTGATCTCGCCCTTGGTCAGCGCCTGCACGGCCTTGTTCGGGCGGGGCACGGTCGCGCCCGAGGCGGCCGTCTGCTTCATGTAGTGGTGCGTGGTGCAGAACACCAGCGCGCCGCCGTCCGCGGTGCGCAGCGCCAGCGGGGCGTAGGCGCCCTCGGTCAGCGGCTCGTCGATGTACTGCGTGGCCAGACCCGGCTTGACGGCGTTCCGGGCGCGCTGCGTGCGCCAGGTGGTGGTGTGCTGCCCCGGGGCGAAGGTGTCGCCGCCGTCCTTCAGGTAGGTGGCGTAGGCCCGGCTCAGGTCGCCCGGACGGGCCGCCAGCCCGGGGGCGTCGGAGGGCACGGCCTCGGCCCAGCCCTCCGCGTCCTGCTTGAACTTCGGCACGTTCGCCGGGGCCACCAGCGTCAGGTAGGCCACCTTCCAGGTCTCGTTCAGGTCGTCGCGCACGAACACCAGCAGCCAGCGCGCGCTGCCGCCCTTGTTGCCCTTGGCGTCGGCGAGGAACCAGCGCGGCCAGCCGGCCTTCTTCGGGATCGTGAACCTGGCGTCGGTGAACGTCAGCGGCGTGTGCCGGGCGTTCCCGGCCGGGCTGTTGATGTGACCGGCCTTCAGTCGTGCCGCGTCGATGGCGCCGAACGCGCCCGTGACATGACGGGCGTCCAGGGAACTGTCGTAGGCCTTGTCGGCCTTGTTGTACGCGTCCGTGAACCGCGTCAGCGCCTTGGCGGCCTCCGCACGCGTGGTGGCCGGGAGCACCTCGCGCTCCCCGTGCACCACCACGCACCCGCTCGCCGTCCACGACAGCGCGGTCACCGAGGCCGCGACGAGAACCTTGCGCTGAAGCTTGCGCAGCTCGACCCGGCTAAGCCTGCGACGCCTGCGAGGGCCGTGAACCCTGCTCATCAGCTACCGTCACCTTCCCCTTCCCGGAGGGGAACCCTACCGGGGCGAAGAAGAGCGTGAGCGTGGGGACCAGGTACAGCAGCCACACCGTGACCTGAAGGACCGTCGGGTCGGGCTGGAAGTTCAACACGCCCTTCAGCAGCGTGCCGTACCAGCTGTCCGGCGGGATGGCGCCGCTGATGTCGAAGGCCAGATGGGTCAGGCCCGGCAGCCAGTCGGCCTCCTGCAGGTCGTGGAAGCCGTACGCCAGCACGCCCGCCGCGACCACGACCAGCATGGCGCCGGTCCAGGTGAAGAACTTGGCGAGGTTGATCTTCAGCGCGCCCCGGTAGAACAGCCAGCCGAGCAGCACCGCCGTCGCCAGGCCCAGGGCCACGCCGACCAGCGGGCGCGGGGTGCCGTCGGAGGCGGCGTGCACGGACGCCCACACGAACAGCGCCGTCTCCAGGCCCTCCCGGCCCACGGCCAGGAACGCGGTGACCACCAGCGCGCCCGTGCCCATCGCCAGCGCCTGGTCCAGCTTGCCGTGCAGCTCGGCCTTCAGATGCCGGGCGGTGCGCCGCATCCAGAAGACCATCCACGTCACCAGGCCCACCGCGAGGACGGACAGCGAGCCGCCGAGAGCCTCCTGCGCCTGGAACGTCAGCTCCTGCGAGCCGAACTCCAGGACGCTGCCGAAGGCCAGGGCGATGGCGACGGCGATGCCGATCCCGGTCCAGATCGGCCTCAGGGCGTCCCTGCGGCCGGTCTTGACCAGGTAGGCGATCAGGATGCACACGACGAGGCTGGCCTCCAGCCCCTCGCGCAGACCGATCAGGTAGTTGGAGAACACTGGCCTCACGCCTCCTCGGACAGCAGGGTGCGCCCCCACCAGTCGTTCGCGTCGCGAACGCCCGGCGGAATCGCGAAGACCGCCGAACCCACGTGCTGGATGTACTCGTTGAGCGCGTCGTGCGCCGACAGCTTGCGCTGCAGCGGGATGAAGCCCTTGCGCACGTCACGCTGGTAGGCGAGGAAGAACAGGCCCGCGTCCAGCCGGCCCAGGCCGTCCGTGCCGTCGGTGAAGGAGTAGCCCCGGCGCAGGATGGTGATCCCGCCGTTGGAGTCGGGGTGCGCGAGCCGTACGTGCGCGTCGGGCTTCATGGCCTTCAGGAACGGCTCGTCGTGTTCCTTCGCCTTGCCGACCGGTGCGCCCTCGCCCTTGTCCCGGCCGAACACGTCCTCCTGCTCCTGGAGCGAGGTGCGGTCCCAGGTCTCGACGTTCATCCGGATGCGCCGGGCGACCAGGTACGAACCCCCGCTCATCCAGGCGTCCTTCGCACCGGTGTCCCCGTCGCCGACCCATACGAACTTCTTCAGCCGATCGGTCTCGGTGCCCGCGATGTTCCTGGTGCCGTCCTTGAACCCGAAGAGGTTGCGCGGGGTCTGGGAGCCGGGCGTCGTCGAGGAGGTCTTGCCGAAGCCGAGCTGGGACCAGCGGACGGCGACCTTGCCGAAGCCGATGCGGGCCAGGTTGCGGATCGCGTGCACGGCGACCTGGGGGTCGTCCGCGCAGGCCTGGATGCACAGGTCGCCGCCGGTGCGGGTGCGGTCGAGGTTGTCGCCGGGGAACTTGGGCAGATCGACCAGGGCGGCGGGCCGCTTGTCCGCCAGCCCGAACCTGTCGAACAGCGACGGGCCGAAGCCGATGGTGAGGGTCAGCCGGGAGGGCTTGAGGCCGAGGGCCTCGCCGGTGTCGTCCGGCGGCGCCTCCGCGAGCCCGCCGTACGCGCCGTCGCCGATCGTCCTCCCGGCGGTCATCCGGCGCGCGGCGGCCGTCCAGTCCTTCAGCATCTGCACGAACTCGGCGCGGTCGTCGGTCTTCACGTCGAACGCGGCGAAGTGCAGCCGGTCCTGCACGGGCGTGGCGATGCCCGCCTGGTGGGCGCCGTGGAACGCCACCGCGCCACCGGCGTCCGCGTCCGAGCCCTCCGCGCCGTCCCCGCTCGTCGCCACCGCCACGGCGCCGCCGGCGGCGACGGCGCCGAACGCCAGCCCGGCCCCGCCCCAGCCGATCAGGGCCCGGCGGGAGGGCCTGCGCCCCTGCTCGGAAGGGCTCTCGCCCTGGCTCTGGCTCTGGGTCTCGGTCATCGCTCTCGCCCTCCTGCTCCCTACTTGACGACGGCGGCGGCGAGCTTGGACAGCGGCTCGGCGAGCGCGTTCACCGCGTCCGAGAGCTCCTTGCGCTGCTCCTTGCCGACCTTGTCGTAGGAGGTGAAGTCGTACGACGACGAGTCCGTGCGGTACGTGTCGAGCAGCGCGTCGAGCGCGGTGAACTGCTTGTCCAGCTCCTTGGTCAGGGCCGGGTCGTTCTTCGCGGCGACCGGCTTCAGCAGACCGTAGGCCTTCTGCGCGCCCTCGACGTTGGCCTTGAAGTCCACCAGGTCGGTGTGGGAGTAGCGCTCCTCCTCACCGGTGACCTTGCCGGTGGCGACCTCGTCGAGGAGTTCCTTGGCGCCGTTGGCCATGGAGGTCGGGGTGATCTCGGCGGTGCCGACCCGCTTCTGCCAGTCCTTCAGATCGGTGACCAGCTGGTCGGCGAGGGTCTTCTCCTCGGCGCCGATCTTCCCGTTCTTCCACAGGGCCATCTCCAGCCGGTGCCAGCCGGTCCACTTCTGGCCCTGCTCCAGGCCGTCCTCGCGGACATCGACCTTGGGGTCGATGTCACCGAAGGACTCGGCGACCGGCTCGGTGCGCTCCCAGCCGAGCCGGGAGGGGGCGTAGGCCTTCTTGGCGGCGGCGACGTCCCCGTCCTTGACCGCCTTCACGAACGTCTCGACCCGGGGCAGGGTCTCGTCGGCCTGTTCCTGGGCGTACTGGCGGTAGGCGGCGACGGCCTTGTCCAACTGCGGGTCCCGCTTCGCGGTCGTGCCCGAGCCGGTGACGGTGAGCTTCTGCCGTACGCCGTGCCCCTTCATCCCCGGCCGGCAGGCGATCTCGTACGAGCCCGCCTTCACCTCGGCGGTCAGCGTGTACTTGGTGCCGGGGCCGATGTTCTCCTTCTCCGAGACGATCCGGTCGTCCGGGAAAAGGATCTCCACCTCGGTCGCCTTGGACCCCTTGTTCTCTATCTTCAGCGTGACCTGACCGGCCGGCACGCTCTTGGCCGAGGTCTCGCAGGTGGAGTCGGCGGCGGTCACCTGGATCGCGTCGCCGTCGTCGGCGTCGCTCTTCGCGGTACAGGCCGTCAGGGCGGTCAGAGCGGCCGCGGTGACGGCGGCGGTGACGACGGGGAGTCGGACGGCTCGCATACAGGCTCCAGACGGGAACAATTGGTGAGGCTCACCTAACTTAGCGCAGGCTTACCTTTGCCACACCACCGGGGTCAGTGATTCAGCTCTCACCTGATCGTTTCTGCTGCCGCGCAGCGACTCCCACGCCGCCCGCGCGATGCTTCAATGCCCGGGTGACTGACTACGACGTGCTGCGTGTCTTCTGCGGACCCCGCGGCGGCTACGGCAACGAACTGGGCGTGGTCCGCGACGGCTCCCTGCTCCCCGACCGGGAAGACCGCCAGGCGCTCGCGGCGAAACTGGGCTTCAGCGAGACGGTGTTCGTCGACGACCCGGAGCGCGGTGTCATCGACATCTACACGCCCACCCTGCGTCTGCCCTTCGCCGGCCACCCCTGCGTCGGCACGGCCTGGCTCCTGGACGTCCCCGAACTGGTCACCCCCGCCGGCCCCGTCGGCACCCGCCTGGACGGCGAGTTCACCTGGATCGAGGCGCGCCCCGAGTGGGCCCCGCCGCGCACCCTGCGCCAGTACCCCACTCCCTCGGAGGTCGACGACCTGGAGATCCCCCCGCCGGGCGAGTGGATCTACGCCTGGGCCTGGGAGGACGAACCCGCCGGCCGCATCCGCGCCCGCGCCTTCCCCGGCCGCGACGACGGGATCGACGAGGACGAGGCGACAGGAGCGGCGGCCCTCCTGCTCGCCGCCGAGTTGGGCCGAGCCCTCAACATCACCCAGGGCAGCGGCTCCCAGATCCTGACGGCACCCCAGCCGGGAGGGTGGGTGGAGGTGGGCGGCCGGGTGGTCCTCGAAGGCCAGGAACGCTGAGGGGCGAGAGTTCCGCCGGGACGAGATCGGTGTGGCCGGGAGGAGGCGGCTGGGGGGTCTCCTTCACCAAGTGGACGAAGGGGACGAAGGCTGCGGCCGTGAAGGTGAGGGCCGTACCGGCCACGTACTCTCCCGGGCGGATCGCCGCATGCGCGGGGTCACGGCAGGGTCAGAATCTCCGCGCCCGTTTCCGTGACCACCAGGGTGTGCTCGAACTGGGCGGTGCGCTTGCGGTCCTTGGTGACGACCGTCCAGCCGTCGTCCCAGACGTCGTACTCGTGGGTGCCCAGCGTCAGCATCGGTTCGATGGTGAAGGTCATGCCGGGGCGCATGATCGTCGTGGCGTGCGGGCTGTCGTAATGGGGGATGATCAGGCCCGAGTGGAAGGACGAGTTGATGCCGTGGCCGGTGAAGTCGCGGACCACGCCGTAGCCGAAGCGCCTGGCGTAGGACTCGATGACCCGGCCGATGACGTTGATCTGGCGGCCCGGCTTGACCGCTTTGATCGCGCGGTGCAGGGACTCGCGGGTGCGTTCCACGAGCAGGCGGCTCTCCTCGTCGACGTCTCCGACCAGGTACGTCGCGTTGTTGTCGCCGTGCACCCCGCCGATGTAGGCCGTCACGTCCAGGTTGACGATGTCGCCGTCCCGCAGCACCGTCGAGTCCGGGATGCCGTGGCAGATCACCTCGTTGATCGAGGTGCACAACGACTTGGGGAAGCCTCGGTAGCCGAGCGTCGAGGGGTAGGCGCCGTGGTCGCACATGTACTCGTGCGCGACCCGGTCCAGCTCGTCCGTGGTCACGCCCGGCGCGATGTGCTTGGCCGCCTCCTCCATCGCCTGCGCGGCGATCCGCCCGGCGACGCGCATCGCCTCGACGGTCTCCGGCGTCTGCACCTCCGGCCCGGTGTACGGCTTCGGCGCGGGCTTGCCGACGTACTCGGGGCGGCGGATGTTTCCGGGAACGGAACGGGTGGGGGAGAGTTCCCCGGGGACGAGCAGCGACTGGCCAGACATGACAGCGAGTCTATCCAGCGGGGATGGGGGAACATGTCCGTGGCGAGAGGAGCTGGTCATGCCCCTGTTCAAGAAGCGCACCGTCGGAAAGCCGGGCGAGTGGTTCTACTGCCTGCAGCACCAGAAGGTCGAGGAGGGGCCCGAGTGCCCCGCCAAGGACCGGTTCGGGCCGTACGCCTCCCGGCAGGAGGCCCAGCACGCGATGGAGACCGCCCGCGAGCGCAACCTCCAGTGGGAGAACGACCCCCGGTGGCACGACACGGCCGCCGGCGAGAGCGAAGAGGGCTGATCGGCCGGGCCGATCACGCGGGCGCCCGGACCGCGGCTGCGCGTTCCTCGCGCAGCCGCACCGCGTGCTCGTTCGTCCGGACGTCGTACCTCATCAGCCCCGGCAGGCACACGGCCAGCAGCGCAACCGCCCCCGCGCACAGCAGCCCGCCCGACCACACCGACGCCCGTACGCCCCACCACGCGGCCACGCCGCCCGAGCGGACCTGGCCCAGCTGCGGGCCCGCCGAGTAGGAGAGCAGCTCGATCCCGGCGAGCCGGCCGCGCAGCGCGTCCGGGATGGTCTGGCTCCACATGGCCCCGCGGAAGATCCCGCTGACCATGTCGCAGCCCCCGGCCACAGTCAGGAACAGCAGCACCAGCCACACATCGCCCACGACACCCGCGGTCGCCACCGCCAGGCCCCACAGCAGCGCCGCCAGCACCACCATCCGCCCGTGCCGGTGCACCCGGGACGTCCAGCCGCTGGTCATGCTCACCAGCAGCGAGCCCAGCGGCACCGTCGCGTACATCAGGCCCAGCGCCCAACGGGCGTCCAGCTCGTCGGCGAGGAACGGCAGCACGGCCAGCGGCATCGCCAGGAACATCGCCGCCAGGTCGACGACGTACGTCCCGAGCAGCTCCTTGCGGCCCCAGGCGTACCGGGCGCCCTCCGCGATCGCCCGCAGGGACGGCTTCGCGGCCTCGCGGGAGGCGGGCTGGGCGGCGATGCGGACCACGAGCGCGACGGAGACCACGAAGGTCGCCGAGTCCGCCGCGTAGGCAGGGGACAGCCCCGCGTACGCCACGATCACGCCCGCCACGGCCGGGCCCGCCACACCCCCGGCCGTCCAGCGCAGCGAGTTCAGCGCCGTGGCCGCCGGCAGGTGCTCGTGCGCCACGATCCTCGGCCACAGGGAGTCCAGCGCCGGGCGCTGCACGGCGCCCAGCGCGGAGGACAGGGCGGCCACCACGTACAACGGCCACACCGTCGGGTGCGGCAGCAGCGCGTTCACCAGGAGCGCGGCGCTCAGCAGACCCTGACCGGCCTCGCTCCACACGATCAGCCGCCGCTTGTCCAGCGCGTCCGCCAGCGCCCCGCCGTACAGCCCGAACACGATCAACGGCACCAGCTCCACGGCACCGATCGCACCCACCGCCGCGGCCGAACCGGTCAGCTCCTTCATCTGCACCGGCAGTGCGACGAAGGTGAGGAAGCTGCCGAAGTTGGAGATCAGGCCCGACGCCCACAGCCGGCGGAAGTCCCGGGACGCCCGCCAGGGGGCGAGGTCGGGGAGCAGGGCCCGCAGGCCGGAGGGCCGGGCGGCGGCGGCAGGGGCCTTCGCGGGTTCCGGGGGCTTCGCGGGCTCCGCGGATTCGGTGGGTAGGGCGGTGTCGGTCACGTGGCGCCATGCTCAGGCCGGCGACCGGCGCCGGCAACTGGTTTTCCGCGCGCTGCCGGGTGCGAAGGCGCCCGGGGCGAACCCGGTGTCAACCGGGGCGAACCCGTTGTCACCAGCGCGTCGGCGGCGGAGCCGTCAGCAGTTCCGTCAGTCTCGACAGACGGTCGCGGAACCGTCCGCGGCCCCGTCCGGACGGCAGCGCGTTCTCCCCGGCCGCCGCGCTGACCAGGTGCTGCACGGTGTCCAGGTCCAGCTCGGCGCCGTCCGGCACCGCCAGCGTCTCGTGCGCCATCGCCGCCAGCTCGCCCCGGTCCGGCCCCAGGGCCAGCACCGTCGCCCCGGCCCGCCGCGCCTCGTGCACCCGCCCCAGCAGCGGGGCCGGTCCGGTCTCCTCGGGGGCCACGACGAGCAGCGTCTCCCCGCGCCGGGCCGCCTCCAGCCGGCCGAGCCCGACCGACAGATGCGCCGGATCCGAGGGGCGCGCGTCGTGCCGTACCAGGGTCGGCGCCAGCTCCGGGGTGCCCGACCAGGCGGCCTCGTCCACCAGATGCGCGGCCAGGTGCCACGGCTCGTACTCCGGCGTGCCCACGAGCAGCAGCCCGCCCCCGTGCGACACGACGGACCCCCGCAGCACGCCCGCGAACCGCCGTGTGGCACCCAACCACTCGGTTCCGGCGAGCACTTCACGCAGCCATGCGACCCTTACGGCATCCATACACGCGCATCCTGCCTCAAACCGCCCGGTACGAGGGGGAGTTCGGTCGGAATTCGCCCGCCTCGGGGACGGCGGCGCCGGGCCGCCGGTGCCGGCCCGGGACACAGCGCACCTGACCGGGTGCGGCGGGCCGCGGACGTAGAGTCGGCGCATGACCTCTAGCGACAGTGCACAGAAGGCCCCCGCCAAGGACCCCTGGGACCTGCCCGACGTCTCCGGGCTGGTCGTCGGCGTGCTCGGCGGGACCGGTCCGCAGGGCAAGGGCCTCGCCTACCGCCTCGCCCGGTCCGGCCAGAAGGTGATCATCGGCTCCCGGGCCGCCGACCGCGCACGCGCCGCGGCGGAGGAGATCGGCCACGGCGTCGAGGGCGCCGAGAACGCCGAGGCCGCCCGCCGCAGCGACGTGGTGATCGTCGCCGTGCCCTGGGAGGGTCACGGCAAGACCCTCGAGGCGCTGCGCCAGGAGCTGGCCGGCAAGCTCGTCGTGGACTGCGTCAACCCGCTCGGCTTCGACAAGAAGGGGGCCTACGCCCTCAAGCCCGAGGAGGGCAGCGCCGCCGAGCAGGCCGCCGCCCTGCTCCCGGACTCACGGGTGACGGCGGCCTTCCACCACCTGTCGGCGGTCCTGCTGCTGGACCCGGGGATCGAACAGATCGACACCGATGTGATGGTGCTCGGCGAGGAGCGCGCCGACGTGGAGATTGTGCAGGCGCTGGCCGGCCGCATCCCCGGCATGCGCGGCATCTTCGCCGGCCGGCTGCGCAACGCCCACCAGGTCGAGTCCCTGGTGGCGAACCTGATCTCGGTGAACCGCCGGTACAAGGCGCACGCCGGGCTCCGCGTCACCGACGTATGACCTCATGGGGGACACTG
This sequence comes from Streptomyces sp. NPDC003393, assembly GCF_053589015.1. Lineage (NCBI taxonomy): Bacteria > Bacillati > Actinomycetota > Actinomycetes > Kitasatosporales > Streptomycetaceae > Streptomyces > Streptomyces sp. NPDC003393. The sequence continues at coordinate 274,251 of NZ_JBSFRB010000005.1, forward strand.
GGGGCCGAAGAAGTACCCAGCACGACACCCGGCACGACCCGGCAGTGTCCCCCGACAGGAGCCGACCGACATGCCTCGCCTCGCCCTCTACGCCCTGATCGTCTGCGTCCTCTCCGTGGCCGCGGCGGTCGTCTCGTTCGTCCAGGGCAGCTGGCTGGGGATCGTGTGGATCCTGCTGGCGGGGCTGTCGTCCAACATGACCTGGTACTACGTGCGCCGGGACCGGGCCGCCCGGGACGGGTCCGTCACGGGCTGAGCGTGCAGAAGTCGTTGGTCCCCTGCCAGAAGCGGTACATCTCCTGACCGCAGTAGCCGTCCAAGTCGCTGATCCCCAGGCTCCGCAGGATCGTGTCGATCACGTCGAAGAAGACGTTGTTGATCGACGGGACCCACAGCAGCGCGAACACGAACAGCAGGCCGAACGGGGCGAAGGGCTCCACCTGGCGCTTGACGTTGTACGACAGCCACGGCTCGAGCACGCCGTAGCCGTCCAGGCCCGGGACCGGCAGGAAGTTCAGGATCGCGGCCGTGACCTGGAGCAGCGCGAGGAACGCCAGGGCGAAGCGGAAGTCGCGGGGCACGCCGTCCAGCGCGTGCAGCCAGAACGGGGCCGTGCACACCGCCGCGAACAGCACGTTCGTCAGCGGGCCCGCCGCCGAGATCAGGCTGTGCCGCCAGCGGCCCCGGATCCGGGAGCGCTCGATGAACACCGCGCCGCCCGGCAGGCCGATCCCGCCCATGATCACGAAGATCACCGGGAGCACGATGCTCAGCAGGGCGTGTGTGTACTTCAGCGGGTTCAGCGTGAGGTAGCCCTTCGCGCCGACCGTGATGTCCCCGCTGTGCAGCGCGGTGCGTGCGTGCGCGTACTCGTGCAGGCACAGGGAGACGATCCAGGCCGCCGTCACGAACAGGAAGACCGCGACGCCCGGCTGCTCGGCGAACCCGGTCCAGGCGGCCCAGCCCGTGACGGCGGTCACGGCGAGGATCCCGACGAACACGGGACTCATCCGCCGATCGCTGTGGCGGGTGGTGACGGTGGTCATCGAGAAACTCCTGTGGTGGTCCTGGTGCGTCCGGGCGAGCCCGACCGTACCGGGCGCAAGGGAGGAACGTCTCATGGCGGGTGCCGGGTTCCTGCGCCGGGTCCCTTTCGCAGGGATGCGCGGTGGGCGGGCCAGTGGGCGGGGGCGTGTGGGGGCGGGCACGCGGCGCGAGTTCCGGGACACCGATTGCCGGCGCCACCGGGCGCCGCGCCGCGCAACCCCCGTGACCGGCACCGACGTCCCTGGAGACAATGGACCCCGTGCGCTATCGCATCCTCGGCACCACGCAGGCACTCCGCCCGGACGGCACGGCCGTCCCGGTCGGCGGGGCACGGCTGCGCGCCTTGCTGACCGTGCTCGCCCTGCGACCCGGCCGTACGGTCCCGGTGCGCGTCCTGGTCGACGAGGTGTGGGGAGGTGATCCGCCCGCCGACGCCACGGGTGCGCTCCAGGCGCTGGTCGGGCGGCTGCGCCGGGCGCTCGGCGGGGACGCCGTCGCCTCCGCCGAGGGCGGCTACCGGCTCACCGCCACGGCCGACGACGTCGACCTGCACCGTTTCGAGCGGCTGGTGGGCGAGGGGCTGCGTGCGCTGGGCGACGGCGACCGCGCGAAGGCGGCCGGTGTCCTCGACGACGCCCTCGCCCTGTGGCGCGGCCCCGCCCTCGCCGATCTGCCCGACGGCACCGCCGAGGCGGCCCGCTGGGAGGCCCGCCACCTGGACGCGCGCCGCGCCCGGCTGACCGCGGGGCTCGCCCTCGGCCAGGCCGAACAGGTCCTGCCCGAGCTGACCGCCCTGTGCGACACGCATCCGCTGGACGAACCCCTCCAGGCCCTGCGGCTGCGCGCCCTGCGCGAGGCGGGCCGTTCGGCCGAGGCCCTGGCCGCCTACGAGGACGTACGGCACCTGCTGGCCGAGCGCCTCGGCTCCGACCCCGGACCGGAACTGCGCGCGCTGCATCAGGAACTGCTGGATCCCGAACGCGCGCGCGGAGCCGCTGCCCCGGGCGTGGCCATGTCGGGCGAGCGGCGCGACGGGCAGCCTGGCGAGTGGCATGCGGGGCATGAGGGGCCGAAGTGGCAGGAGTGGCACGACGGGCGGGGTGGCCGGCGGCACCGGGTGCCGGTCGCCGAGCGGACGGGTGCAGGGTCCGGTGAGCGGCCCGGCGGGCCGGCCGGACCCGCCGCGTCCCCTTCCGACGGCCCTGCCGGGCACGGCGGCAGCTCCGGTACCGGCGGAGCTGCCGCACCCGCCGCCCCCTCGGAGACCTCCGCCGGCGTGCGTACCCGCACGACCCCGGTCGCGCAGCCGCCCGGCAACCTGCGGGCCCGGCTCACCTCCTTCGTGGGGCGGGAAGGGGACATCGAGGCGATCCGTGCGGACCTCGGGGGTGCCCGGCTGGTCACGCTGCTCGGGCCCGGCGGGGCCGGGAAGACCCGGCTGTCGCAGGAGGCCGCCGAGACGGTGCGGTCGGCGCTGCGCGACGGGGTGTGGCTGGCCGAGCTGGCCCCGGTCGACGACCCGGACGCCGTGCCGGAGGCCGTGCTCACGGCCGTCGGAGCCCGGGAGACCGTGCTCTACGGCGCCGGCGCGGAGGAGATGCGCGTCGCCGTCGCCGACCGGCACGACGGCCCCGTGGAGCGGCTCGTCGAGCACTGCGCCCGGCGCCGCATGCTGCTCCTCCTGGACAACTGCGAGCACGTCGTCGACGCCGCCGCGCGCCTCGTCGAGGAACTGCTGGCCCGCTGCCCGCACCTCACCGTCCTCGCCACCAGCCGCGAACCCCTCGGCGTGCCCGGCGAGGTGCTGCGCCCGGTGGAGCCGCTGCCCGAGCCGGTCGCGCTACGGCTGCTGGCCGAGCGGGGAGCGGCCGTACGGCCCGGTTTCCGGGTCGACGCGGACGAGGAGACGGCCGCGGCGTGCGCCGAGATCTGCCGGCGCCTGGACGGCCTGCCCCTCGGCATCGAACTCGCCGCGGCCCGGCTGCGCATGCTGACCCCGCGCCAGATCGCCGACCGGCTCGACGACCGCTTCCGCCTGCTCACCTCCGGCAGCCGCACCGTGCTGCCCCGCCAGCAGACCCTGCGGGCCGTCGTCGACTGGTCCTGGGACCTGCTCGACGAGGACGAGCGGGACGTGCTCGGCCGGCTCTCCGTCTTCGCCGGCGGCTGCGACCTGGCCGCCGCGGAGGCCGTGTGCGGGCCCGCCGCGTTCACCGCCCTCGGCTCCCTCGTCGACAAGTCCCTCGTGGTCGCCGCCCCCGGCCCCGACGGCGAGATGCGCTACCGACTGCTGGAGACCGTCGCCGAGTACGCGGGCGAACGGCTCGACCAGCGGTCCGGCCGCGCCGACGCCGAGCGCGCCCACCTGACGTACTACCGCGAACTGGCCCGCACCACCGACCCGTTGCTGCGCGGCCCCGACCAGCGCCAGGCCATAGCCCGGTTCGAGCTGGAGTACGAGAACCTGCGCACCGCCCTGCGGCACGCCATCGCCGAACGCGACGAGCAGGAGGCCCTGTGTCTGATCCTCTCGCTCTTCGGCTACTGGCACATGAGGGACGTGCGCATCGAGGCCCGCAACTGGTGTGCCGAGGTGATGGCACTCGGCCCCGACCCGTTCACCGACCCGGTGCGTCACGCCGCCCCGGTGTGGCGGCCCTGCACGGAAACTCCGCCGCCGATGACCGGCGAGGTGCTCGCCGAGGCCCGGCGCGGCGTTCACCTGGCCCATCTGGCCTGCATGGACACCGAACTCGAGGCGTGGGAGAGCCCGGCGGCCAAACGCAAGCTCGAGATCATCTCCGAGGTCTACGAGCCCGGCATGCCGCAGACCTGCCGCGCACCCGGCATGCTGTGGTTCTTCGCCGTGATCATGACGGGCAACACGGACCGGATGCGCGTCATCTCCGACGCCGCCGTACGCACCTGCCGCAGCACCCCAGGCTTCGAATGGGAGCTCGCCAACGCGTTGCAGATGCGCGCGAACCTGCTGGCCAACCGCTCCGACATGGCCGGCGACGCGCTGCGCGACGCCGAGGAGGCGCTGGAGATCCATCGCCGCCTCGGGGACTCCTGGGGGCTGACCGAGTCCCTCTCCGCGCGCGGTGAGGCCTACGAACGCCAGGGCCAGTACCTCCGGGCGGCCGCCGACTTCGAGACGGCGATGGAGCACGCCGAGCACCTCGGCGCGCACTCCCAGGTCACGATGCTCGGCGCCCGGCTCGGCAGCGCCCTCCTGGAGGCGGGTCAGGGAGAACGCGGCGAACGGCTGCTGCGCGAGATCGTCGAGCAGCAGGACGGCACCGCCGCCAACGAGGCGGCGCCCTTCGCCCGGCTCTTCCTGGCCGGCTGGCTCAGCACCCGCGGCCGCGTTCCCGAGGCACGAGAACACCTGCGGCTGCTGCGCACGGAGTTCACTCTCTCTCATTTCGCCGTCTTCGACGGGTTCATCCTGGGCATGGAGGCCTGGCTGGACGCGCTCGACGGCCGTCACCAGGACGCCGTGGACAACACCCGCCGGGCGTTCCGGCAGGCACAGGAGCCGCTGTCCCTGACGATCGCGCCGCAGATGCGCGCGACCTCCCTGACCGTCGGCGCCCTGGTCCTCGCCGACGCCGACGGCGGCAGCCGCGCCCGCGACGCCGCCCGCTGCCTGGCCGTCGCCGACGGGCTGCTGCCGCCGCAGCACATCCCCTCGGCCCTGGAGCGCCACTGCCGGGACCTGGTGGTGACGCGGATCCGGGCCGTCCTCGGCGAGGAGGAGTACGAGTCCGCGTACGCCGAGGGCGGCGGTCTCTCCCCGGAGGAGGCCGCCGCCCTGCTCTGACATGCACCCGCCGGGAGCCGTACGCCCCGGGCACCGGACGCGCCGTCAGGTCTTGGTGCGGAACTTGTGGATCGCCACCGGGGCCATCACCGCGGTGATCGCCACCGACCAGCCCAGCGTCACCCACAGGTCGTGCGCCACAGGGCCGCCGATCATCAGCCCGCGCGAGGCGTCGGCGAGCGTGGACAGCGGGTTGTAGTCGGTGAAGGCCTGCAGCCAGCCCGGCATCGACTTCGTCGGCGCGAAGATCGACGAGCCGAACTGGAGCGGGAACAGCACCAGGAAGCCCATCGCCTGCACGGACTGCGCGTTCTTCAGCACCACGCCCAGGGTGAGGAACACCCACATGATCGACGAGGCGAACACCGCGGACAGGCCGACGGCGGCGAACAGGCCGCCCCAGCGGCCGATGTCGAACCCGACGAGTACGGCGACGATCATCAGCACGGCCGTCGCGAACAGCATCCGGGCCAGCTCCACCGTGATCTTGGCGAACAGCACCGAGCCGCGGCCGATCGGCAGCGACCGGAAGCGGTCCATGACACCGGAGTTGAAGTCCTGGCTGAAGCCGGTGCCGACGCCCTGGGACAGCGTCATGCTCATCATCGCGATCATGCCGGGGATGACGTACTGCACGTACCCGTCCTGCCCGCCGCCCAGGGCCTGACCGATCGAGCCGCCGAAGACGTACACGAACAGCAGGGTGAAGACGACCGGCATCAGCAGGGCGTCGAACATCGACTCCGGGTCCTGCTTGATCCACAGCAGGTTGCGGCGGATGAGGGCGCCGGTGTGGCGCAGATGCCCGCGCAGCGGGATCCGGACGTCGGCGGCGGTGGCGCCGACGGCGGCGGTTGCGGTGGTCGCGCTCATACGGTGATCTCCTCGCGGGCGTCGGCGGGCCGGGCGTCCTGCGGGGCACTGGCGCGGTGGCCGGTGAGGGACAGGAAGACCTCGTCCAGGCTGGGCAGTTCGGTGGTGATGGAAGCGATGGTGATGCCGCGTGCGGTGACCGCGCCGACCACGGCGGTCAGCTGCTCGTCGCTCAGGATCGGCACCAGCAGGGAACCGGTCTCGGCGTCGACGGTCGTCGAGGCCAGGCCGGTGATACCCAGCTCGTCGAGCATCGCGGCGAGCGGGCGCAGCTCCAGCGGGTCGGCCGGACGTACGCGCAGGGTGCGGCCGCCGACCCTCGCCTTGAGCTCCTCGATGCCGCCGCCCGCGATGACCTTGCCCCGGTCGACGACGGTCAGCTCGGAGGCGAGCTGCTCGGCCTCCTCCATGTACTGGGTGGTGAGCAGGACGGTGACACCGTCGCCGACCATCGCCTTGACCTCGTCCCAGACCTCGTTGCGGGTGCGGGGGTCGAGGCCGGTGGTCGGCTCGTCGAGGAAGAGGACGGTGGGCCGGCCGATCATCGAGGCGGCCAGGTCCAGGCGGCGGCGCATGCCGCCGGAGTACGTGCTCGCCGGGCGGCGGGCGGCCTCGGTGAGGGAGAAGCGCTCCAGCAGTTCGTCGGCGCGGGCGCGGGCGTCCTTGCGGGACAGGTCCAAGAGCCGGCCGATCATGTAGAGGTTCTCCCAGCCCGGGAGCTTCTCGTCCACGGAGGCGTACTGGCCGGTGAGCCCGATCACCCGGCGCAGGTGGCGGGGCTGGCGGAGGACGTCGTAGCCGGCGACGGTCGCCTGGCCGGCGTCGGGGGTCAGCAGCGTGGACAGGATGCGTACGAGGGTGGTCTTGCCGGCGCCGTTCGGGCCGAGCACGCCCATCACGGTGCCCTCGCGCACGTCCAGGTCGACGCCGTCCAGCGCCTTGGTCTCGCCGTAGTGCTTGACCAGCCCCCGCACGGTCACGGCGTTGCCCGCGCCGCTGGGCTTGTTGTCGATTCGCGTCATGGCGACGACTGTCCCAGCCCCCACCGACAAAGCACCGACATCCCGCCGACAGGCTGCCGACATGCCGCCGACAGGCATGCCGACATCCCGCTGGCAGGGCCGACCGCGCCGGCCGTGACAGTGCCCGGCGGCACCGCCGGCGCCTACGGGGTGTGGGTGGGTCGGGGGTGTGGGGCCGGGGCCGGCCCGCCGCACACGGACATACGGCCCGGAGGAGCATGGTGGGCGGAGGAGGGACCGCAGTACGCGGCGGGCCGTGCCCCACCCCCACGCCCCGCTCCCGTCGTCCGGCGGCTGCGGGTGCGTTCGGGGCGTGGCACGGGTGGGCGCCGGGGTTTTCTCCGGGGAGGCGCCCGTACGTGCGGTGCGCGGTTCTCCTACGGCGACCCCCGCTCGCTCAGCGTGGGAGGGTCTCGGCCGGCTCGGGTACGTGGCTCGCGATCACGCGGGCCGGGTGGGTGGCGGGCGGCCGACGGTGGTCCACCGCGTACGCGACCGCCGCCACGCCCAGGCCGAGCACGGCCAGCGCGGCGCCGGCCAGTGCCGGTGACGTCGTTCCGAAGCCCGCGGCCAGGGACAGACCGCCGATCCACGCGCCGCCCGCGTTGGCCAGGTTGAAGGCCGCCTGATTGGCGGAGGAGGCCAGGGACGGGGCCGTCGACGCCTTCTCCATGACCATCAGCTGAAGGGGGGAGCCGGTGACGAAGGCGGCCGTGCCCAGGAGGGTCACCGCCAGGGCCGCGCTCCACTGGGCCCGCATCAGCAGCGGGAAGAGGACGAGCACCGCCGCCAGTGAGGACAGGCCGCCGAACAGGGTGCGGCGCAGCGAGTGGTCGGCCAGCCGGCCGCCGAGCAGGTTGCCGGCCGTGGCGCCCACGCCGAACAGGGCCAGGAGGAGGGTCACGCTGGACTCGGCGTACCCGGCGGAGTCCGTGAGCATCGGGGTGACGTAGCTGTACGCGGCGAAGAGGGCGCCGAAGCCCGCGACCGTCGTCAGCAGGGCCAGCCAGACCGGGAACGAGCGCAGCGCGGCCAGTTCGCCGCGCAGGCCCATGGCCGGGGCGCGGCCGGCCGAGGGGGTGTGATGGCGGGGGAGGAGCAGGGCCAGCGAGGCGATGGCCGCGAGGCCGATGGCGCTCACCGCCAGGAAGGTCGCCCGCCATCCCAGGTGCTGGCCCATGAGCGTGGCGACCGGGACGCCGACGACGTTGGCGACGGTCAGGCCGAGGAACATCAGGGACACCGAGCGTGCCTTGCGCTCCGGCGGCACCAGGTCCGTCGCGACCACCGCGCCGACGCCGAAGAAGGCGCCGTGTGGCAGGCCGCTCAGGAAGCGGGCGGCGAGCAGGGAGTCGTAGCCGGGGGCGAACGCGGACAGCGCGTTGCCGGCGACGAACAGGACCATCAGACCGATCAGGACGGTCCGGCGGGACAGCCGCGCGGTGAGCGCGGCCAGCAGCGGGGCGCCGATGACGACGCCGAGCGCGTACGCCGACACCAGGTGCCCGGCGGAGGGGATCGAGACGCGCAGGTCGTCCGCCACGTCGGGCAGCAGGCCCATCATGACGAACTCGGTCGTGCCGACTCCGAACGCGCCGATGGCCAGGGCGAGCAGTGCCAGGGGCATGAAGGGCCTTTCGAGGGTGGGTTCCGCGCAGCGTCGGTCCTATTATGTTCAGCTACGGAACAAAGCCCTCGCGCCCGGTATTCCGGCAGGTCAGGAGTCGGATGCCGATGTGGTGACCTTCACACTGGCCGCGATCGGGAGGTGGTCACTGTCCGTGCGGGGGAGGGACCAGGAGCTCACCGGCTCCACGCCCTTGACCATGATCTGGTCGATCCGCGCCATCGGGAACGACGCCGGCCAGCTGAAGCCGAAGCCGTCGCCCACCGCGCCCTGGGTGGAGCGCATCTGGGAGGTGACGGCGTTGAGCGAGCGGTCGTTCATGGTGCCGTTGAGGTCGCCGAGCAGGATCACCTTCGGCTGCCGCTCGTCGGCGATCGCCTCGCCGAGCGCGTCCGCGCTCTGGTCGCGCTGGGCGGCGGTGAAGCCGGCGTTCATCTTCACCCGCACCGAGGGCATATGGGCGACGTACACCGCGACCGGCCCCTCGGGGGTGGCCACCGTGGCGCGCATGGCCCGCGTCCAGCCCAGCCTTATGTCCACCGGACGCACCCCGTCGAGCGGGTACTTGCTCCACAGCCCCACCGTGCCCTGCACCGAGTGGTACTTGTACGTCGAGGCCAGTGCGTTCTCGTACACCGGCACCGCCGACGCCTTCAGCTCCTCAAGGGCGACCACGTCCGCGCCGGAGGAGGCCACCTCGCGGGCGGTGCCGGACGGGTCGGGGTTGTCGGCGTTGACGTTGTGGGTGGCCACCGTCAGATCGCCGCCGGTGCCGGTCTTGGCGGTGAGCAGGCCGCCGAACAGGTTCAGCCAGACGATCGAGGGCAGCACTGCCGCGATCAGTGCCGTCGCCGACCGGCGCACCAGGGCCACCACGAGCAGCACGGGGATCAGCAGCCCGAACCAGGGCAGAAAGGTCTCGGTGAGACTGCCGAGGTTGCCGACACGGTTGGGGATGTGCGAGTGCAGTGCCATCACCAGGGCGAGCACCACCGCGACGGCCGCGAGCACGATGCCGCGGCGCCAGATCCGCGGATCGCCGCGCCAGCCGCCGAAGACGCGATTCACCAGGCGCCGAAGCCGGTCCCGCCGGGGCTCGGGCCCCGAGCCGCCGCTGCCCGTCTCCGTCATGTACGCCTGCTGCGCCATACCGTCGCCTCACTGCCCGCCGTGCACACCGTTCACCCCGTGGCTACGACCCTAGGGGATGATCGGTTCCGTTCCGCCGTCTCGTGACGGCCGTACGGGCACGAGGACGAACAAGTCGGCGGCCCGAGTTCCGGTTACGGTGCGGGAAGCAGGGTCTGTGACGAAACGCGCACATTAGGCACGGGAACTGACAGGCCGTAGACCTTCCAGCACCGTGTCCACGATCTGCTCCGACAGGCCCTCGGGCAGGTCGGCCTCCGGGCGCATCACGCTGCGCACCAGCATGGGGCCGACGAAGATGTCGTTGAGCAGGTCGACGTCGATGTCCGTGCGCAGTTCACCGTCGGCCTGCCCGCGGCGCAGGATCTCGCCCTGGAGCCTGCGGCGCGGCTCGATGACGGTGGCGTGGTAGGCGCACCAGATCTTCGGACTGCTCTTCATCTGGGCGTAGACGTTGTGCAGGATCGCCGACGAGCGGTGCACCAGGCCCCGTCGGCGCAGCTGCTCCAGGATTGCCACGAGGTCGTCGCGCATCGAGGTGCCGGGCAGTTCGGGGTCGGCGGGCTCGGCGGCGCGCACCACGTCGACGAAGAGTTCCTCCTTGCCGCTCCAGCGGCGGTAGATGGTGGCCTTGCCGACGCCGGCGGTGCGGGCGATGCGCTCGATGGAGAGCTCGGCGAGCGGAACGCCGTCCTCCAGGAGTTTCATCACGCCCTCGACGATGGCGCGTTCCACCGCCTCGCTGCGGGGGCGCCCGCGTGCGGGGGCCTCGGGGGCAGGGGCGGCCTGACTGTCGGCAAGGCTCACGTGAGACGTCCTTTCGTCGTACCGGGAGATTGTCCTACCCGGTGGCCGACGACGCCTGCGCGCCTTCGGCCATCCGCCCCCCCGTCGACCGTCCGCCGCCCCGTCGGCACCGCTCAGTCCACTGCGGCCACCAGCTCCGGCTCCTCCTTGTCCTTCTGCGGCGGCGTCGTCCTGCCCGGCAGGAAGACGGCCACCACGACGGCGCCGATCAGCGCGACCACGGTCCCGCACAGCGCGGTGACGTGCATGGCGTGCAGGAAGGCGTCGTTGGCCGGGTCCACCAGGGCCTGGCCGCGCGGGCCGAGCTTCGCGGCGACGCCCAGGGTGGCCTCGATGGATTCGCCGGCCGTCTCCCGCAGGCCGGGCGGGAGCAGGCCGAGCTTGCCCTCGATGCCGTCACGGTACGCCGTCGACAGCACCGAGCCGAGCACGGCGATGCCGAGTGCGCCGCCTACCTGGCGGAAGGTGTTGCTCAGCGCGGACGCCGAGCCGGCCTTCTCGCGGGGCAGGGCCTGCATGATCACCACGCTGGTCGGCGTCATGATGTGCGCCATGCCGGTGCCCATGAGGAAGAAGACGACCTCCAGCAGCCAGATGGGCGTGTCCGCCTCGAAGCCGGCGAAGGCGGCCAGTGTCGCGGCGATGACGATCAGGCCGGCCGTGGTGGTGGCCTTGTTGCCGAAACGGTCGACGACCAGCCGGGCGCGCGGCGCGAAGATCATCTGCGCGGCGGCCAGCGGCAGCATCAGCAGGCCGGACTCCAGCGGCGAGTAGCCGCGCACGCTCTGGGTGTAGAAGACACCGAAGAACGTGACGCCCATCAGCGCGAAGAACACCAGTGCGATGGCGCTCATGGCGGCCGAGAAGACTTTGTTCTTGAAGTAGGTGACGTCCAGGGACGGGTGGTCGCTGCGCTTCTCGAAGACGATGAACGCGGCGAGGACGACGAGGCCGGCGACGATGGTGGACAGCACCTTGGCGTCGGTGAAGTCGGCCAGTTCGCCGCCCTTGATGATGCCGTAGACGAGCAGGACCAGGCCGACGACGGACAGGACGACGCCGATGGGGTCGAGGCGGCCCGGGCGGGGGTCGCGGGAGTCGGGCACCAGCCACACCATCAGGGCGAGCGCGATGATCACGATCGGCACGTTGATGAGGAAGACCGAGCCCCACCAGAAGTGGTCGAGCAGCGCGCCGCCGGTGATCGGGCCGATGGCGATGGCGAGGCCGACGCCGCCGGCCCAGATGCCGATGGCCTTGGGCTGCTCCTCGCGTTCGAAGACGTTCATCAGCACCGCGAGGGTGGCCGGCATGACGAAGGCGGCGCCCAGGGCCATCAGGGCGCGGAAGGCGATGAGCTGGCCCGGGGAGCCGGACTCGGCGGCCAGGGCCGATCCGATGCCGAACACGAGCAGTCCGCCGAGCAGGACCTTCTTGCGGCCGAGGCGGTCGCCGACCAGACCGGCGGTGAACAGCAGACCCGCGAAGACCAGGGTGTAGGCGTTGATGGCCCACTCGATCTCGCTCTGGGTGGCGCCGAGGCCCGTCGGGGCCGGGGTCGCGATCGTCTTGATGGCGACGTTGAGGATCGAGTTGTCGAGCACCACGATCAACAGGCTCAGCATCAGAACGCCGAGGATCGCCCAGCGGCGGCGGTGCACCGCTTCCGGTATCCGGGGGGCGGGAACGGCAGGAGTAGTCATGGCGTCGAGCCTAGGGTACTTCCGATACGAGACCGTCTCGTATCGGAAATCCTTTGCCCAGATCTTACGACTGGTTCTCCTGCGGGGGATCCGAACGGCCCGCTCCGAGATCTTGCGCACACGCGGGCCCTCTGGCCCGGCACGGCACGAAGTGCCACCATGGGGGAGAGTCCGGGGACGCCGTCAGGGCGCCTCGAGATGACTGAAGGAGCCGTTGCCATGACGCAGCTTTCGGCTGCCCAGACTGTCCAGAACAGCCCCTCCGACGGCAGCAAGGCGCTGTACGGAGGCAAGGGCACCCGCCGCATCACCGTCCGCGACATCGCCCTCGCCAAGGAACGCGGCGAGAAGTGGCCCATGCTCACCGCCTACGACGCGATGACCGCGTCCGTCTTCGACGAGGCCGGCATCCCGGTGATGCTGGTCGGCGACTCGGCGGGCAACTGCCACCTCGGGTACGACACCACCGTGCCGGTCACCCTCGACGAGATGACCATGCTCTCCGCCGCGGTGGTCCGCGGCACCAAGCGGGCCCTGATCGTCGGCGACCTCCCCTTCGGTTCCTACCAGGAGGGCCCGGTGCAGGCGCTGCGCTCGGCCACCCGGCTGGTGAAGGAGGCCGGCGTCGGCGCCGTCAAGCTGGAGGGCGGCGAGCGCTCGCACGAGCAGATCCGGCTGCTGGTCGAGTCCGGCATCCCGGTCATGGCCCACATCGGCCTGACCCCCCAGTCCGTCAACGCCATGGGCTACCGCGTCCAGGGCCGCGGCGAGGAGGCCGCCCAGCAGTTGCTGCGCGACGCCAAGTCCGTTCAGGACGCGGGCGCGTTCGCCGTCGTGCTGGAGCTGGTCCCGGCGGAGCTGGCTGCCGAGGTGACGCGGGTGCTGCACATCCCGACGGTCGGCATCGGCGCCGGCCCGGAGACCGACGCCCAGGTCCTGGTGTGGACCGACATGCTCGGGCTGACCGGCGGACGCGTGCCGAAGTTCGTCAAGAAGTACGCCGACCTGCGCGAGATCATGGGCAACGCGGCCAAGGCCTTCGCCGAGGACGTCGTCGGCGGAACGTTCCCGCTGGAGGAGCACTCCGTCCACTAGAGGGCACTCCGGTCCACCGAACCACCGCGGAAACACCAAGAGGAGCCCTGGCCGATCTTCCCCCGTCGGCCGGGGCTCCTCCCCGTTCGCCGCTACGCCTTCTCGCGCCAGCCGTTCGTGATCGGCAGGCGCCGGTCCTTGCCGAAGCCCTTGGCGGAGATCTTGGTGCCCGGCGGGTACTGGCGCCGCTTGTACTCGGCCGTGTCGACCATGCGCAGCGTCTTCGCGACCAGCTCGCCGTCGTAGCCGGCCGCGACGATCTCGTCGGCGCCCTTGTCGTGGTCGACGTAGAGGTCGAGGATCGCGTCCAGCACCGGGTAGTCCGGCAGCGAGTCCGTGTCCACCTGGCCGGGGCGCAGCTCCGCGCTCGGCGGCTTGGTGATGGAGTTCTCCGGGATCGGCGGCGTCTCGCCCCGCTCGGCCGCCGCCCGGTTGCGCCACCGCGACAGCCGGAACACCGACGTCTTGTACAGGTCCTTGATCGGGCCGTACGCGCCCACCGAGTCGCCGTACAGCGTGGAGTAGCCCACCGCCAGCTCCGACTTGTTGCCGGGGGCGAGGACGATGTGGCCCTCCTGGTTGGAGACCGCCATCAGCAGCGTGCCGCGCAGCCGGGACTGGAGGTTCTCCTCCGCCAGGCCGGTCAGGCCCAGGGAGTCCATGTACGCCGCGAACATCGGCGCGATCGGAACGGTGCGGAAGTTCAGCCCGGTGCGCCTCGCCAGCTCCGCCGCGTCGTCCTGGGAGTGCTCCGAGGAGTACTTCGAGGGCATCGAGATGCCGTACACGTTCTCCGCGCCGACCGCGTCGCAGGCGATCGCGGCGACGAGGGCGGAGTCGATGCCGCCGGACAGGCCGATCAGCACCGACCGGAAGCCGTTCTTGCGCACATACGCCCGCAGGCCCACGACCAGTGCCGTGTAGACCTCCTCGTCGTCGTCGAGCCGCTCGGCGTAGCCGCCGGTGTGCTCCGGCTCGTACGGCGCCGGCGGCTCCTCGGACAGCACCACCCGGTCGACGCGCAGCCCGTCGTCCACCACGCCCTCGGGGGCGTCCGGCGCCGCGGCCGGCAGGTCCAGGTCGAGGACGACACAGCTCTCGGTGAACTGCGGCGCCCGCGCGATCACCTCTCCGCCCGGGCCGACGACGATCGAGTCGCCGTCGAACACCAGCTCGTCCTGGCCGCCGGTCATGGCCAGGTAGGCGGTGGTGCAGCCGGCCTCCTGGGCCCGCTTGCGGACCAGTTCGAGGCGGGTGTCGTCCTTCTCGCGCTCGTAGGGGGAGGCGTTGACGGACAGCAGCAGCCCCGCGCGCGCGGTGCGCGCGGCCGGGACGCGGCCGCCCTCCTGCCACAGGTCCTCGCAGATCGAGAGCGCGACGTCGATGCCGTGCAGACGCAGCACCGGCATGGTGTCGCCGGGCACGAAGTAGCGGAACTCGTCGAAGACGCCGTAGTTCGGCAGGTGGTGCTTGGCGTAGTTCAGCACCACCTCGCCGCGGTGCAGCACCGCCGCCGCGTTCTGCGGCGCGCCGGCCGGCATGCCGTACTTGGGCTGGGAGGTCTCGCAGCGGTCCAGATAGCCGACGAGCACCGGAAGCTCCCCCAGGCCCTCCTCGGCGAGCCGGGCGGCCAGGGCGCGCAGCGCCGCGCGGGACGCCGTGACGAAGGACGACCTGAGGGCCAGGTCCTCGACGGGATACCCGGTCAGCGCCATCTCCGGGAACGCCACGAGATGCGCTCCCTGCTCGGCGGAGTGCCGGGTCCAGCGGACGATCGCCTCGCTGTTTCCGTCGAGGTCACCGACGCGCGAGTCGATCTGGTTCAGGGCGAGGCGAAGTTGAGGCACGGCGCCCAGTGTAATCGTCAGAGCGACGCGATGGGGTGGCGCGGAGTGTGGGTCGCCGCCCGCGCGGGGCATGATGCTCTTGTGGAACCCGGGGGGACCGGAACGCAGGCGGCGGTCATGACCTTCATCGGGATCGACGGTGTCGTCCACCATGTGGTCGTCGACGGCAGCGGGCCGCCGTGCGTCCTCAGCGCCGGGCTCGGGTTGTGCTGGTTCGACTGGGATCCCGTGGTACCGCTGCTGGCCGCGGACCGCACCGTCGTCCGCTTCGACCGCCCCGGCCTCGGCCTGAGCGGGCACACGCGCCGCCGGCCGACGCTCGCCGGGGAGGCGCGCCGCATCGCGGCCGTCGTCGACGCACTGCGCCTCGACGGGCCCGTCACGCTGGTGGGCCACTCGCTCGCCGGATTCCACGCGGAGGCCTTCGCCCGGCTGTTCCCCGAGCGGGCCGCCGGGCTCGTGCTGGTCGACTCCAGCGTGGAGGAGGACCCCCGGCCGCGTCGGGCAGGCGCGGTCCGCGACACCGTCACGCGCGCGTACGCCACGCTCGTGAGCGCGGCCGGACTGCCCCGCGTGGCCGGTCCGTCGCTGCGCCGCGCGGCCGTCCGGGCCGGCCGGGTGGGCGGGCCCGACCCGGCGCCGTACGACGCGGTCCTGCGCGCCTACTCCACCGGCCGCTGGCTGCACGCGGCGCTCGCCGAGAACGCCACCTACACCGACCAGGCCGTCGCCCTCGCCGCGCTGCGCCGGCGCCGCCCCCTGCCGCCCGGCCTGCCCGTCACGGTGCTCGTCGCGGACGACCCGCGCCGCCCGGCACACCGGCGGGCGTCGTGGCTGGCGAGACAGCGCGACCTCGCCGCCCTGCTGAACGGCACCCCGCGCGTCTGCTCCCCGTCCGGACACCTGCTGATGCTCGACCACCCGCGGGCCGTGGCCGAAGCGGTCCTGCACACGCGGGCGGGCTCATCCCGCGTCGAGGAGAAGCGGCCGCGCGGGCGCTGACGGCATGTCCGCGCGGGCGGGACGGGGCGTGTGACGTCGTGTCGGGCGGTGGCGGCTCGGGGGAGCGGGACGGCCTGTCGTCCGGGGGCGGTCGTGCCCGGATCCGCCGGACCGCGGTGGGTGGCCGCTCCGTACACGCGGGCGCGCCCGCCCCTCGCCGAGGAGGAGCGGGCGCGCCCGTGGCCGGGTGTCAGTGCCGGCGGTAGGAGTTGACGTAGCCGTTCGCGGGGGAGCCCACGCCGGTGACGTCGTCGTAGCCCGTGACCGCCTTGAGCGAGCTGTCCTTGCCGAGGCTGCGGACGGAGACGCTCAGACCGTCGGCGGCGTCGAAGCCGTTGACGTAGTCGACACGCGCGACGGCCAGATCCTTGCCGGTCGGCCGGTCCACCACGTCGTGGTACAGCTTCGAGCCGTACTTCGAGTAGATCGTCGGGTTGGCGAAGCCGATCGCCTGGCCGCCGCGGGCCTCCTGGGCGAGGGCCTGCACGGCCGCGATGACCGGCGCGGCCAGCGAGGTGCCGCCGATGCGGTACTCGCTGTACTGCTGCGACCCGTCCGGGAAGGTCTGCGTCTGGCCGACGAGGAAACCGGTGTTCGGGTCGGCGATCGCCGCGATGTCCGGGACGACGCGGTTGCCGGCGGCGTTGTTGGCCGTGGCGAGCTTCTTCGGGACGACGCCCTTCTGGTAGTACGGCTGCGGCACGGTCCTGCTGGTGCCGCCGCCCGCACCGGAGGTGTAGGCGCCCGGGAAGTCCGTCCAGCTCTTGCCGTCGGCCGACAGGTTGGCCTTGTCGGTGCCCCAGCCGGTCTCCCACAGGTACTTGTCGCCCTTGCCGACGGCCAGCGAGGTGCCGCCGACCGCGGTCACCCACGCCGAGTTGGCCGGGGTGTCGACCTGCTTGACGCCGGTGTGGGCGACCTCGTCGCCGCTGTCACCGGAGGAGAAGTAGAAGCCGATGCCCTCCACCGCGCCGAACTGGAACACCTGGTCGTAGGCGGCGGCCAGGTCCGGCGTCTGGTTGGCCTCGATGTCGCCCCAGGAGTTGGAGACGATGTCGGCCAGGTGGTTGTCGACGATCTTGCCGAGCGAGTCCAGCAGGTCGTCGTCGTAGCAGGACGCGGCGCCCACGTAGGTGACGTCGGCGTCGGGCGCGACCGCGTGCACGGCCTCGACGTCGAGGGTCTCCTCGCCGTACCAGCCCGCGGCCCCGCACTCCTCGGTCCTGGTGTAGTGGTTGGGCAGCACCTGGTGCAGCCGGCCCGTCTTCCAGGCCGCGTCACCGTGCTTCTTGGCGTAGTTCGCCGCGTCGAAGGCGATGGTCGGCGAGGCGTACGCGTCGGTGATCGCGATCCGTACACCCTTGCCGGTGTACTTGCCGGCGCCGTAGGCCGAGCGCAGCTGCTTGCCGGTGTAGCCCTGGACCGCGTACGGGATCTTCTGGCCGTACGCCTTCGGCAGCGTGCTCGCGACGTTCGAGCCGTAGTACGACGAGAACGGACCGGCGTTCTTGAACACCGCGTCCGGCGGCGGCAGCTGGTCCTTGTGGTTCGCCTTGTGCGGGGCGTTGTCCAGGCCGCTGACGGTCAGGACGGCGCCCTTCAGGCCCTCGGGCACCGACGCCGCCTGGGCCGGCGCACGGTAGGTCTTCGAACCCTTGGCGAAGTTGTGCAGCTGGGTGCCGAACGCCTTCTCGGCGGCGGCGACGTCACCGGAGACCGCGATGTAGCGCGGGGTGACGGAGGTGACCTTCAGGCCCGCCGACTTCAGCCACGACTTCACGGCGGCCACCTGGGCCTTGGTGGCCCCGAAGCGGGCCTGCGCCTGCTTGGCGCTCAGGTACTTGCCGTACATGGGCGAGGACGGGTCGGCGACCGCCTTGGCGTACGCGGCGAGGCCGGCGGCGTCGCGGCCGGCCAGGTACACCCGGGCGTTCACCTGGGCGGCGTTCGAGGTGGCGCCCTTGTCCGCCTTGGCCGTCGCCCACGCGGGCTTGGTGCCCGCGAGGGCGTCCCGGCCCGAGTGACCCGCGGCGTGCGCCGCGGGTATGCCGAGCGCCAGCGCACCGGCGAGCATCGGCAGCGTCGCCGCCATGCTCACCCCGGCGCGCACGGTGGCGCGGTTGGATCTCATAGAACCCCCTGCGATGCGGATCGCATGTCACGCACTGAGTGCTTGGTTCTCGCGTGATCCGCGCGAAGACCGCGGCGGTTCGGCCCACGCCCGTGAATGGATCACACGATCGAGAGCCACTCTTCCCGATGAACCGGGCATGCCAGGGGAATGGGCGAGCCAAGAGAAGGCCAAGGAACCGTCAGGTGTGGGGATTTCCAGTGGAGTTGGGCGTTTTGCTCCCCGGATTCCGGTGGGCGCGTGTCACGTTCCGGTGGCACCGCACGGCGTGGCGCCCGCGGTCAGGAAGCGGGCGCGGCGCCACGCTCGTCGAGCATGTCGGACATGAGCCGGATCTCGGACCGCTGTGCGTCCACCATGCCCTGCGCCAGCCTCTTCTCCGCACCCACCGTGCACCGGGCGACACAGCCCTCCGCCATGTGGATGCCACCGTTGTGATGGGCCGTCATCAAGCGGAGGTAGAAGACCTCGGCCTGCCTGCCGCTCAGTTCGCCCAGCTTCTTCAGCTGCGTGTTCGTCGCCATGCCCGGCATCAGCGCGCCGTCCTTGCCAGGGGCCGCGTCCCCCATGCCCATCCATGTCATCGGCGGATCCGCCGACACCTTCGGCAGCCCCCACAGGTCGAGCCAGCCCAGCAGCATGCCCCGCTGGTTGGCCTGCGTCTGGGCGATGTCGTAGGCGAGACGGCGCACGTCGGGGTCGCTCGTGCGGTCGCGCACGATGAACGACATCTCGACGGCCTGCTGGTGGTGGACCGCCATGTCCCGGGCGAAACCGGCGTCCGCGGAGTCGGCGGAGGGCGTGGCCGTCCGCCGCGCGCCGGAGCCGGCGCCGTCCTCGGCGACCGCGTAGCTGATCGCCCCGGCCGCGACCAGCGCGGTCACGGCGGCGCCCGCGATCCAGCCGGCGTACTTGCTCACTTCATCACTCCGCCGGTGCACGGGGCGCCCGGCTCGGGCGTCTGCGAGCCCTGCACATAGGTCGCGAAGAACTTGTCCACGGCCGGGTCCGAGGCGCTCCGCACGGTGAGCTGGTGGCCCCACGCCGAGAGCATCAACGGAGCCTGCTGGTTCTCGTACGGGCTCATCAGCGTGTACGGCGTCTTCTTCACCTTGGCCGCGAGCGCCGCCACGTCCGACTCGGCCGCCTTGCCGGTGTACGTCACCCAGACCGCGCCGTGCTCCAGCGAGTGCACGGCGCTCTCGTCCTTGACCGGCTCGGTGTAGACCTCGCCGTTGCAGTTCAGCCAGACCGGGTTGTGGTCGCCGCCCACGGGCGGACGCATCGGGTACGCCACCGGCGTGGTGACGTGGTTGCGGGACAGCTCGCCCGTCCAGGTCCGCACCCCGTCCTTGCCCGTCACGAAGTGGCCCGCACCGTCCTTGCCGCCCGCCTTGCCGTCCTGGGCCGCCTTGGCCTCGGTCGCCGCGTCGGCCGACGTGCCGTCGTCGGAGCGCGACTGGACGAAGACCACGCCGCCGACGGCAAGGCCCGCGACGGCGACCACGCTCGCCGCGACCGCCAGGATCCGTGACCGGCGCTTGCGGGCCTGCTCGACGCGGCGCAACTCCTGCACGTGTGCCTTGCGCCCGTCGGCGCTGGTCTTACCGGTGCTGGCGGAACCCATGGGTGTGCGTCCTTCGGTCAGGGGACGGTCGCGTGCGGTGAACGTGGTGATGGTAGTGGGGCCGCTGGGGCGGCGGGGAGAGCGCGAATAGTTGAGTCGCGGATTCGGATTAGCCTACGCTGGCCGTATGCGGCTGCTGCGCTCCACCGACATGGCGCTGCGCGTTCTGATGCGGCTCGCCGTCGCGGGCGAGTCGACCCCCACGACCCGTGAGGTCGCTGCGGACGTGAACGTGCCGTACACGCATGCCGCGAAGGTCGTCGCCGAACTCCAGCACCGCGGGCTGCTCGAGACCCGGCGCGGCCGGGGCGGCGGACTGAGCCTCACCGAGACGGGCCGCGGCGCCTCGGTCGGCGCGATCGTGCGGGGCCTGGAGGGCGAGGGCGACGTCGCCGACTGCGAGGGCGCCGCGCCCTGTCCGCTGAGCTCGGACTGCCGCCTTCGCGGCGCCCTGCGCCGGGCCCAGGAGGCGTTCTACGCCGCGCTCGACCCGCTCACGGTCACCGACATGGTGGCGGCCCCCACGGGCCCGCTGCTGCTGGGACTGCCGAGCGCACGGCGCCCCTCCTGAGCGTTCCGGACCCGGCCGGGACCGAGGAACGGGCAAGGCACCGCGCGACGGAACGCGCAAGGGCCGGCCGGGGCGGTGCGCACCGCCCC